>NZ_VJWX01000235.1 GCF_007713715.1 Amycolatopsis rhizosphaerae | reverse complement strand
CCTTGATCCGGTGTGTGACTTCCGGCCCCGGAGGCTGTTCCTCCCTCGGCGCACCGTGACCGCCTGATGCAGCCGGCGATCGCCATCCTCAGCCTGGTCGTGGTGGTCCTGCTCGTCACCGGGCTCGCCCGGCGCTTCGACTGGTCGCCGCCCCTGTTGCTGGTCCTGGCCGGCGTCGGGGCCTCGTTCATCCCGACCGTGCCCGACTACCACCTCGACCCCGAGCTGGTGCTGGTCGGGCTGCTCCCGCCCCTGCTGTACTCCACCGCGGTCCGCACCTCGCTGGTCGAAATCCGGGCGAACCGCATGCCGATCGCGCTGCTGTCGGTCGGGCTGGTCGTGTTCACCACGCTCGTGGTGGGCCTGGTGGCCTGGCTGGCGATCCCCGGGCTGCCGCTGGCCGCGGGGTTCGCGCTCGGCGCGGTCGTGGCGCCGCCGGACGCGGTGGCCGCCACGGTGGTCGCCCGCCGGGTCGGCATGCCACGGCGGATCGTGCGCATCCTCGAAGGGGAAAGCCTGCTCAACGACGCCACCGCGCTGGTCGCCCTGCGCACCGCGATCGCCGCGATCGCGGGCTCGGTGGCGCTGTGGCAGGTCGGTCTGGACTTCCTGCTCGCCGCGGCGGGCGGCACCGCGGTGGGACTGGTGATCGGCTGGGGGGCGGGCCTGCTGCGGCGCAGGCTGGTGGACCCGGTGCTGGACACCGCGTGGTCGTTCGTGATCCCGTTCGTGGCCTACCTGCCCGCCGAGGCGATCCACGGCTCGGGTGTGCTCGCCGTCGTGGTCGCCGGCCTGATGGTCGGCCAGCAGACCCCGCGCCTGCTGTCGGGTCCGTCGCGGCTCGCGGGCCTGCTCAACTGGCGCACCATCCAGTTCCTGCTGGAGAACACGGTCTTCCTGCTGATCGGGCTGCAACTGCGGCGGCTGCTGGGCGAGGCGGCGCGCAGCGATCTGTCGGCGCCGGCGATCGCGGCGATCTGCGCGGCCGTGCTGGTGGCCACGATCGCCGCGAGGCTGGTGTGGATGTTCGCGGCCGGGCTGCTCCGGCGGTTCACCAGGACGTGGGAGGTGCCGTGGCACTACTCGGCCGTGCTGGGCTGGGCGGGTATGCGCGGAGTGGTCACGCTGGCGGCGGCCTTCGTGCTGCCCGCGGACACGCCGGAGCGCGCGGTGCTGGTGCTCGCCGCGTTCGTCGTGGTGGCGGGCACCCTGGTCATCCAGGGCACCACGCTGCCCCGGCTCGTGCGCTGGCTGGACCTGCCGGGGCCGGACCCGGGCGAGGACGCGCTGCAGCAGGCCGCGCTGCTGCACGACATGACGCAGGCGGGCCTGGACCGGCTGGAGGCGGCGCGCCGCCCCAGCGACCCGGCGGAGGTGATCGACCGGCTGCGGGACAAGCAGGCGTACCGCTCCGACTCCGCCTGGGAACGCCTGGGCGCGGGCAGCGGCCTCGAGGAAACGCCGAGCGCGGCCTACCGGCGCCTTCGCTCGGAGATGCTCGAGGCCGAGCGCGAGGTGCTGCTCAGGGCCCGTGACCAGGCCACGGTCGACGACGAGGTGCTGCTCAGTGTGCTGGAGACCCTCGACATCGAGGAGTCGATGCTGACCTCGTCCGCGGGCGGCGTGGAGTCGACGGGCCGGGAGCTGTACACCCCCGAGAACACCGCGGGTTCCTGTGAGCACCTCGACCGGGCCGGTGACGCCCGGTCCGAGGCGACCGGCTGCGAGGACTGCCTGCGCGAGGGCACCACCTGGGTGCACCTGCGGTTGTGCCTGGAATGCGGGCACGTCGGCTGCTGCGACTCCTCGCCGCGCCGCCACGCCACCCAGCACTTCCACGACACCCGCCATCCGGTGATGCGCAGCTTCGAGCCGGGGGAGAACTGGCGGTGGTGCTTCGTGCACCGCATCGTGGGCTGAAACGCCGCCGGGACGCGTCCGTCGTGGCCTTGTTCACCCCGCCGTCCGCGTCCCGCCCTTCTCGGACCGCGGCAGGACGGTCCGGATCGCCTCGTAGCCTGAGGCGTGGACGACGGCGGTCCGCTGCGCCAGCATCGGGCACACGTTCATCGCTTCGGCCCAGTGCCCGGCCGTCTCCCACTCGGCGACGGTCACGAGGGTGAACCTGCTGCCCGGAACGACGGTGCGGAACATCGACGCCCGCACGAAGCCGGGCTGGGCGGCCATCAGTTCAGCGCCGTCCTGCCACATCGCGAGGTACGCGTCTTCGCTTTCGTCGTCGATCTCGATGGGAATGATGACCACGTAGTGGTTGTCCATGTGGGGGAGACTGCCCCATGGCCTCCTGATACGGCAAAATTGTTTGCTGGAACAGCAATTCTCGCCGGGTTGACGGTGATGCGAACATGTGTTCGACTGGAGAAATGAGGTGGGAAAGCCAACGCGCCGGGGCCGAGGCACAGCAGGCACTGATCGGGCTCGACGGGCTCGTGCGGTCGGTGCCCGCACCGGAGTTCGCCGGCCTCACCTTCCACGAGGTCCGCGCCCGCTCGGTGCTCAACCGCGTGCCCGGTCGCTCGCGGGTGCCGTTCCGCTGGACGGTGAACCCGTACCGCGGCTGCTCCCACGCGTGCACCTACTGCTTCGCCCGCAACACCCACACCTATCTCGATTTCGACGCCGGTCGGGACTTCGACACCCAGGTCGTGGTCAAGATCAACGCGCCGGAGGTGCTCGCGGCCCAGCTGCGCAGGCCGGGCTGGACGCGGGAGCACGTGGCGATGGGCACCAACACCGATCCCTACCAGCGTGCCGAGGGCCGGTACCGGCTGATGCCCGGCATCATCCGCGCCTTCGCCGGCTCCGGCACCCCGTTTTCCGTGCTCACGAAAGGCACCACGCTCGCCCGTGACCTGCCGCTCCTGCGGTCGGTGTCGGTGGAGGTGGACGTCGGGCTGGGCGTGTCGATCGCGCTGCTGGACCGCGCACTGCAGCACCGCCTCGAACCGGGCACACCGAGCCCGAAGGCGCGGCTGGAGCTCGTGCGCCGGATCCGCGACGCCGGACTGGACTGTTCCGTGATGGTCGCGCCCGTGCTGCCCGGGCTGACCGACTCCACCGGGCAACTGGACGAACTGCTCGCCGCGATCGCCGCCGCCGGGGCGACCGGCGCCACGGTGCTCGCGCTGCACCTGCGCCCGGGTACCCGCGAGTGGTACGGGCGGTGGCTGGCGCGCGAGTACCCGGAGCTGGTCCCGCGCTACCGGGAGCTGTACGCGGGCGGCAGCTACGCGGGGGGCCGCTATCGCCGCACGCTGGCCGCGCGTGTCGCGCCCCTGCTGCGACGGCACGGATTGGGCGGGCACACCGGGTCCGCGCACCGGCCGTCCGCCGAGCCGTCCGCCGGGGCCGGGGCCGCCGTGCCTGTTCCGCCGCCCGCGGCCGGGCAGCTGACGCTGCTCTGACCGCGGCAGCGAAACCTGGTGGCGGGCACCCGGGGGGTATTCGTTAGCCTTGACCGACAGCAAAACCCCTGCTAGCCATCGTGCGTTCCGCGCCCTTTAAGGAGAGCAACCGCAGTGCTTCGCACCCACGACGCCGGCACCCTGCGTGCCGAGCACGCCGGCCAGATCGTCACGCTCACCGGGTGGGTCGCCCGGCGGCGCGATCACGGTGGGGTGATCTTCATCGATCTGCGGGACGCCAGCGGGGTGGCGCAGGTCGTCTTCCGCGAGGGCGAGATGGCCGAGCGTGCGCACCACCTGCGCGCCGAGTTCTGCGTCCGGGTCGTCGGGGAGGTCTCCCGGCGTCCCGAGGGCAACGAGAACACCGAGATCCCCACCGGCGGGATCGAGGTGCTCGCCACCGGACTCGAGGTGCTCGCCGAATCCGCGCCGCTGCCGTTCCCCATCGACGACCGGGTCGACGCCGGCGAGGAGATCCGCCTCAAGTACCGCTACCTCGACCTGCGCCGCAGCGGCCCGGCCCGGGCCATGCGCCTGCGCAGCGAGGCCAACCGCGTGGCCCGCGAGGTGCTGCACGACCGCGACTTCGTCGAGGTGGAGACCCCGACGATGACGCGCTCCACCCCCGAGGGCGCCCGTGACTTCGTCGTCCCGGCCCGCCTGAAGCCCGGCTCGTGGTACGCGCTGCCGCAGTCGCCGCAGCTGTTCAAGCAGCTGCTGATGGTCGGCGGCCTCGAGCGGTACTACCAGATCGCCCGCTGCTACCGGGACGAGGACTTCCGTGCCGACCGCCAGCCGGAGTTCACCCAGCTCGACATCGAGATGAGCTTCGTCGAGCAGGACGACGTGATCGCCATCGGCGAGGAGATCGTCGCCGCGCTGTGGCGGCTCATCGGGCACGAGGTGTCCCTGCCGATCCCGCGGATGACCTTCGCCGACGCGATGGCCAAGTACGGCACGGACAAGCCGGACCTGCGCTTCGGGCTGGAGCTCACCGAGCTCACCGAGTTCTTCGCCGACACCCCCTTCCGGGTCTTCCAGGCACCGTACGTCGGCGCCGTGGTGATGCCGGGCGGCGGCAGCCAGCCGCGCCGCCAGCTCGACGCCTGGCAGGAGTGGGCCAAGCAGCGCGGCGCGAAGGGCCTGGCCTACGTGCTGATCGCCGAGGACGGCACCCTGTCCGGCCCGGTCGCCAAGAACATCTCCGAAAAGGAGCGGGAGAACCTCGCGGAGGCCGTCGGCGCGAAGCCGGGCGACTGCGTGTTCTTCGCCGCGGGCTCGGCGAGCCACGCCCGGGCGATCCTCGGTGCGGCGCGGGTGGAGATCGGCCACCGCCTCGGCCTGATCGACGAGAACGCGTGGTCCTTCGTCTGGGTCGTCGACGCGCCGCTGTTCGAGCTCGCGGAGGAGACCGACGACGTGGCGGTCGGCTCCGGCCGGTGGACCGCGGTGCACCACGCGTTCACCTCGCCCACCCCCGAGTGGATCGACAAGTTCGAGACCGACCCGGGCAGCGCGCTGGCCTACGCCTACGACATCGTCTGCAACGGCAACGAGATCGGCGGCGGTTCGATCCGTATCCACCGGGCCGACGTGCAGAAGCGGGTCTTCGAGGTGATGGGCCTGTCCGAGGAGGAGGCGCAGGAGAAGTTCGGGTTCCTGCTCGACGCCTTCCAGTTCGGCCCGCCGCCGCACGGCGGCATCGCCTTCGGCTGGGACCGGATCACGATGCTGCTGGCCGGTGCGGACTCGCTGCGCGACGTGATCGCCTTCCCGAAGACCGGCGGCGGCTACGACCCGCTGACCGGCGCGCCCGCGCCGATCACCGACCAGCAGCGCAGGGAGGCCGGTATCGACTTCCGGCCGAAGCCGGTCAAGCCGCAGGCCGGGTAGGCCCGGCCGATGCTGCACCTGCGGGTGATCTGCCCGCCGGAGTGCACCGAAGGGGCCCTCGCGGTGCTGCGTGACCAGCCGGGCGCGGCGCACCTGCTGGTGCACCGCGGCGCGGCGGTCACGCCCCCGGGGGACCTGATCGAGGCCGACGTCGCCCGCGAGGCGGCGGACGAGGTGGTCGAGGCCCTGTGCGAGCTGGGCCTCGACCGCGTCGGCGGCATCACGCTGGAGACGCTCGACACGGCGCTGTCGGATGCGGCCGACGAGGCCGAGCGGGCGGCGCCGGGCGAGGGCGCGGACGCGGTGGTGTGGCAGGAACTCGTGTCGCGCACCGGGGAGGAGTCCCGGCTCAACGTCACCTTCCAGGCGTTCCTCACCATCGCGTGCCTGCTCGCCTCGATCGGTGCGGTCACCAACTCCCCGGTGACGATCGTGGGTGCCATGGTGGTCGGCCCCGAGTTCGGCCCGCTGGCCGCGATCGCGGTCGGGCTGGTCCTGCGGCGGTGGGACCTGGTGCGCCGGGCAGGCACCGCACTGGCCGTCGGGTTCCCGCTGGCGATGGTGGTGACCGCGGGCGCGACGCTGCTCAGTGAGCTCGCCGGGCTGCTCGACACCGGGCAGTTGCGCAGCGGGCACCAGGAGGTCGATTTCGTCTACCAGGTCGGCTGGTACTCGCTGATCGTGGCGCTGCTCGCCGGCGCCGCCGGGATGCTGGCGATGACCTCGGCGAAATCGGCCGCGCTGGTCGGCGTGTTCATCTCGGTCACCACCGTGCCCGCCGCCGGGTACGCCGCCGTGGCGGCCATCACCGGCGACTGGTCGCGGTCGCTGGAGTCGGTCGCGCAGCTGGCGGTGAACCTGGTGGGCATCGTGATCGCGGCAGCGGGAGTACTGGCGATCCGCCGTCGGGGGCAACGGGGGCGCGCCAACGGCCGACCGCTGCCCGCGGGCTGAAATCGTTCTGGTGACGCGCGCGTGACCGCTAGTAGGGTCGAAGGCGATGACGCTCGACACTTCTCAAGAGGGCAGACATGAGGGTGCCTACCGCGGTGCCGGATCGCCGGTATCGACGGACGGTGCCGCCCCGCCCGGGGAGCGGGCCGTGATCGGTGCGGTCGCGGCCGGCGAGGCCGTGCTCGCCCGCCGGTTCGGCAGCGCCATCAAGCTGGTCGATCCGGAGCTGCTGCCCGGCAGCGGCCCGGCCACCGTGGTGCGCGCCCGGATCGCCTCCTCCCCGTTCGGGCTTCCCCGCACCATCGTGATCAAGCACTATCCCGATCCCGCGCCCAGCGGGCAACCGGACCCCTTCGCGCAGGAGGCGGTCAGCTACCAGCTGTTCACCGCGCTGCCCCCGGAGGACCGGATGTGCCCGGAACTGCTGGCCCACGACCCGGCGGCGCGCGTGCTGGTGATCGAGGACCTCGGCCGGGCGCCGACCCTGCGGGACAAGCTGCGCGGCGGCGACGCGCGGGCCGCGGAGCGGTCTCTGCTGTCCTGGGCGCGGTCCCTGGGCCGCATGCACGCCACCACGGCCGCGCGTGAGGCCGATTTCGACGCGCTGTTGCGCCGCGTGGGCGGCCCGGTCCAGCACGAGGACGGCACTCCCGTGGCGGCGTGTGCCCAGCTGCCGTCGCTGCTGTCCGAGGCGGTGGGGGTGGACACGCCGGAGGAGGTCCGGCACTACGCGGAGCAGGCCTGCGCACGGGCGCGGTCCCTGGCCTACCGCGCGTTCAGCCCGGTGGACCTCAGCCCTGAAAACAACCTGGTGACCAGCCACGGGGTGCGGTTCCTCGACTTCGAGCGGGGCCGGGTCCGCAACGCCCTGATCGACGCGGCACACCTGCGCGTGCCCTTCGCCTCGAGCGCCCATCCGGGCGCGCTGCCCGCGGGGATGAGCGAGGCGATGGTCGCCGCGTGGCGGGCCGAGATCGCCGGGGTGTGGCCCGGTCTTGCCGACAACGACGTGCTGTCCGCGCATCTGCTCGACCACCAGCTGCTGCTGGTCTGGGTGAACACGTGGAGCGCGCTGGCGGGCCGGTGCGAGGAACCGGCCGCGCTGGTGACCTGGTGGCGGAACCTGCACGCGTACGCCGAGCGGCAGGGCAGTGAGCGCCTCGCCGCGCATGCGCGGGAGACCGCCGCCGGGCTGGACGCGCGGTTCGGCCCCGGCCTGGAACTGCCGCTGTACCCGGCGTTCCAGTAGTTCGCTGGAAGATCTCTGCTTCGTTACCCCGCGCTCACCGCCGATGCGGCTGCGTGCCCGAAGGTCTAGTCGTGACCGCGGTGAGCGAACAGAGTCGGCGGGCCCAGCCCGCGCCGCGCCGGGTGCGGCGGCTGGCCGTGCTCGGTGATTCCACGGCCGTCGGGCTCGGCGATCCGGTGCCGGGCCGCGGCTGGCGGGGCGTGGGGCCGTTCGTGGCCTCCGCGCTCGGTGTCGGCCCGGACGGCTACCTCAACCTGGCCTTCGCCGGCGCCCGGATGCGCTGTGTGCGTGACACGCAACTGCCGGCCGCGCTCGCGCACGCCCCCGACGTCGTGGTGGTGATCGTCGGGATGAACGACACCCTGCGGTCGGACTTCGACCCGGCGGCCCTGGCCGCCGATCTCGAACACGTGGTGACCGCACTGGATGCGGCGGGCGCGGTGGTGGTGCCCGTGCGGTACCACGACCACGGGCGCGTGTTCCGCTTGCCGGGGCCGCTGTACCGGGCGCTCAAGGACCGGATCGAGGCGCTGAACGGCGGCATCGACCAGGTGGTCGCCCGGCACGGGGTGCCCTGCCTGGATCTGGCCGCGGTGCCGGGCGCCTACGAGCTGTCCGCGTGGAGCGTGGACCGGCTGCACCCGTCGGAACTCGGGCACCGGCTGCTGGCGCGCGGGCTGACGGAGGTGCTGGCGCGGCGCGGGATCGAACTGGTGGAGCCGGTCAGCCTGGTGTGTTCCGGCGGGGTGCGGCCGCGCACCGTGGACCACCTCGCTTGGCTTGTGGTCAAAGGGATTCCGTGGCTGTGGCGGCGTGGTCGTGATCTGGTCCCCCACGCGGCGCGGATTCTGCTGGAGGCCGCGCGGGAGGGCCGCCGTGCACGGCGGTTCGCGGCGGAGCCGGAGGTCGCACCCGGTGCGGAGGCCGGGCCCGTGGGCTGAGGCGCCCCTTGGCCTCCGCGAATCCGTCGGTCCCGGCCACTACGGTGGAGTGGTGCAGCAGGACGAACTTTTCACGGTGAACCCCGAGGTGGCGCCGCCGGAGCGCACGGAGGCGCCCCGGGAACAGCCGCTGCCGCCCGGTGCCCCGCTCGCGGTGCGCATGCGGCCCCGGTCCCTGGACGAGGTGGTCGGGCAGCAGCACCTGCTGGGGGAGGGCGCCCCGCTGCGCCGGCTCGTGGAGGGCGCCGCACCCGCCTCGGTGCTGCTCTACGGCCCGCCCGGCACCGGCAAGACCACTCTGGCCAACCTGGTGTCCACCGCGACGGGGCGCCGGTTCGTGGCGCTGTCGGCCTTGTCGGCCGGGGTGAAGGAGGTGCGCGGCGTCATCGAGGAAGCCCGGCGCCGTCGCCTGTACCACGCGGAGAACACCGTGTTGTTCATCGACGAGGTGCACCGGTTCTCCAAGACCCAGCAGGACGCGCTGCTGGGGGCGGTGGAGGACCGGACGGTGCTGCTCGTGGCCGCCACCACGGAGAACCCGTCGTTCTCGGTGGTCTCGCCACTGCTGTCGCGTTCGCTGGTGCTGCAACTGCGGCCGCTCACCGACGACGACATCCGCGAGCTGATCGAGCGCGCGCTCGCGGACGAGCGGGGGCTCGGCGGGCAGCTCGAACTGACCGCCGAGGCGAGCGCGCACCTGGTCCGCCTCGCCTCCGGGGACGCCCGCCGGGCACTGACCGCGCTCGAAGCGGCCGCCGACGCCGCGGCCGCCACCGAGCACCGCACCATCGGCCTGGCCATTGTCGAGTCCACTGTGGACAAGGCCGCGGTGCGCTACGACCGAGACGGCGACCAGCACTACGACGTCGTCAGCGCGTTCGTCAAGAGCATCCGCGGGTCCGATGTGGACGCCGCGCTGCACTACCTGGCCCGCATGATCGAGGCGGGGGAGGATCCGCGGTTCATCGCGCGGCGCCTGGTCGTGCACGCCAGCGAGGACGTCGGAATGGCCGATCCGACCGCACTGCAGTCGGCGGTCGCCGCCGCGCACGCGGTGCAGTTCATCGGCATGCCGGAGGGCAGACTCGCGCTGGCACAGGCCACCGTGCACCTGGCCACCGCGCCGAAGTCCAACGCGATCGTCGCGGGCATCGACGCGGCGCTGGCCGACGTGCGCTCCGGGCGCATCGGCACGGTGCCGCCGCACCTGCGCGACGGGCATTACGCGGGCGCGGCGAAGCTCGGCAACGCGCAGGGCTACCGCTATCCCCACGACGTGCCGGAGGGCGTGCTGGCGCAGCAGTACCCGCCGGACGAGCTGGTGGGGCGCGACTACTACCAGCCCACCCAGCGCGGCGTGGAGCGGACCCTCGCCGAGCGGGTGCCCCGCCTCCGCCGCACCATCCGCGGCCGGTAGGACTCCCTTGCCCGTCGAAGCGCCCGGCGATCCGGGCGCTTCGACGGGAAACGGTGCATGCTCAGCCGGTGACGCCGGGGCGTCCGTTCTCCACCCGCCCGGTCAGGCCGCGGTGGAAGGCCGGGTCGGCATCGGTGGTCACCTCGACGTCGTACCAGCCGCGTTCGGTGGGCCAGGCCAGCACGGCGGAGCGGCCCGCCGCGACCTGCACCACCCGCGTCGTGGGCGCGTAGCGCTTCGACGCCAGCCGGACGGTCATCGGCTTGGTCCCGGCGTTGACGACGGTGAGTTCGAGCCCGGACCGCACGAACCGCGTCCGGACGTCGAGATTCGCGCCGGACAGCTTGCCGCGCAGCTCCCACCACGCCCGGTTCGGGCCCTGCACCGACACCCGGTAGGAACCGGTGGGGATCGGCAGCCGCACGCTGTGCTCGCCGGACACGTCGTGGTGCGCGGGCTCGATCAGCTCACCGGCGTAGGGGTAGATCGCGAAATGGGCCGAGGCGCGCCCTTCGTTGCGGAGCGTGAGAGCCAGCAGCCCGTCCTGAACCAGCGCGGACACCGACGGCTGGTACGGCAGCGCCCTGGCGGGCCGCGTGCCGGGCTCGGTGGCGGGCATCGCCTGCTGTTCGGGCGCCTGCGGGTGCCAGCGGGCGATCGGGGACGGCACCGGACCGGGCCGGGAAAGCCGCGGCGGCCTGCCCGCGTGCCGGAAGTCGAACGCGCCCGTCAGATCGCCTGCCACCTCCCGCCGCCACCGGCTGATGTTCGGCTCCACGACGCCCGTCCACCGCTCCAGCAGGCGCAGAACCGACGTGTGGTCGTAGACGGTGGAGTCGACGAACCCGCCGACGGTCCACGGCGAGACCACGGTCGTCGGCACGCGCGGGCCGAAGCCGAGCGGCTGGCCCGTGAAGTGGTCGTCGTCCTCCAGGCCGGCGGGCGGGACCGGGGGCGGGACG
>NZ_VJWX01000234.1 GCF_007713715.1 Amycolatopsis rhizosphaerae | reverse complement strand
CCCCGAAGGTGCGCTCCGGCTGGTACAGCCGCCGCGCGACCTCCCAGTCCTCGTCCTTGATCGGCGGCAGGTGCATCGCGCCGCGGAAGACCAGGCTCGCCGCGCGGGTCTCGTCGGTCCGCAGGGTGCGTACGGTGTAGTCGCTCACGGCCCGATCGTGGCCGAGCCCCGCCCCGGCGTCGAACGCTTTATTGCCCGGCCATCCCGACCTGGTAGAGGCCGTCCTCGTCCTTGACGGTGACGAGCACCTTCTGCTGCTGCCCGCCGATGCTGGCGGTGCAGGTGAAGGTGGTGCCCGCCTTGACCGGCTGGTCCGGCGGGCAGGAGACCGAGTCCGCGGGCGTGCCGTACTGGCTCAGCATGTCCTTGACCCCGTTCTGGACCGCGGTGGCGTCCAGGACGTGCGACACGAAGAAACCGGGCGTGACGAACCCGGTGATCCCCAGTGCGGCGACCACCACCACGAGCGCCCCGATCACGATCCACAGCACCTTCCCGCCCTTGCGGGCGGGCGCCGGCTGCCCGAACGGGCCAGGCTGCTGCCCCGCGAACTGTTGCTGCGGATACTGGCCGTACTGCTGAGGGTAGGGCTGCTGCTGAGGAGGCCGGCCGAATCCCGGCGGCTGCTGCCCGTATTGCTGGCCGTACTCCTGCCCGTACTGCGGCGACGGCGGCGGCTGCTGAGGCTGGCCCGCCGCCGGGAATCCGCCCGACTGCGGCCCCGGGGGCTGGGGCGCCTGCCCCCACTGGGGCGGCTCGTTACCACCGTACGGCGTGCTCATGGAAGTTCTCCTCCGGCCCGTCTCGCTGTGCGAGATCCAATCACAACCGCGCCGAAAGTTCACTCGACGCCGGCGGCCACCACACCCCGGCGCAATGCCTGCACGGCCTTCGCCGCGGCCGCGCCCACCTGGTGCCCGCGGCCGAGCACCGTGCGGATCTGGTCCAGCAGGTCGATCACCTGCCGCGACCAGCGCACGAAATCGCCCGCGGACAGCTCCTGCCCGTTGGCCTCCGCCGTGGTCAGCACCTGTTCCAGCGACTCGCCCCTGGCCCACCGGTACACCGGCCAGGCGAACCCGGCGTCGGGCTCGCGGGTGCGGTCGAGCCGGTGCCTGCGCTCGTCGTCGGCCAGGTCCGTCCACAGCCGGACGGTGTCCTGCCAGGCCCGCGGCACCGCGCCCGAAGGCAGCCTCGGCTCGCCCGCCGCGTCCCGGCGCGCCTCGAAGACCAGCGTCGACACGATCGCGGCGAGCTCGGCCGGGCTGAGCCCCTCCCAGACCCCGTGCCGGATGCACTCGGCCGCCAGCAGGTCCGACTCGCTGTAGATCCGCGAGAGCACCTCCCCGTGCTCGGTGACCCGGTTTTCGCCCTTGCCGAGGTAACCGCGCTCGTCGAGCAGGTCCCGGATGCGGTCGAAGGCCCGGGCCAGCGAATGCGTCGTCGCCGCCACCTTGCGTTCCAGCTGGTCGGTTTCCG
The DNA here is from genome assembly GCF_007713715.1 of Amycolatopsis rhizosphaerae. GTDB lineage: Bacteria > Actinomycetota > Actinomycetes > Mycobacteriales > Pseudonocardiaceae > Amycolatopsis_E > Amycolatopsis_E rhizosphaerae. The sequence continues at coordinate 9,415 of NZ_VJWX01000234.1, read as the reverse complement.
CCTTGAGCCGCTGGTACCGCTCCACCCAGCGCAGGTTCGCCTCCCGCTCGGCCAGGCCGTGGCACGGGTGCGCCCGCAACTCGCGCCGCAGCGCGATCAGCTCCGGATCGTCGTTGGCGCCCGTGCGCCTGCGCTGCCGCGACGGCAGCGCGATCCCGGCGTTCCGCAGCGTGGACGCGATGTCGCGCCGGGTCTTCGGCGAGCGCAGCTCGACGTGCTTGGGCAGCCGGATGTGGCCCAGCGGCTCCACCGGGGCCGGGAAGTCCGACAGCGACAGCGGACCGGACCACCGGTCCTCGGTGACCACCACCGGCCGCGGTTCCCGGATCGGGTCGAGTCCGGGATCCACCACCACGGCCAGCCCCGCCCGCCGGCCCTGCGGCACCGCGATCACGTCGCCCTTGCGCAGCTTCTCCAGCGACTCGGCGGTGCTGGCCCGCCGCGAGGCGGTGTTCTGGCGGGCGAGCGCCTTCTCCCGGTCGGAGATCTGCCTGCGCAGCGCCACATAGGACAGCATCTCGTCGAAGTCGCCGGTGATCGCCTCGGCGTAGCCCGCCAGCGCCTCCTTGTTCTTCTCGATCCGGCGGGCCAGGCCCACCACCGACCGGTCGGCCTGGAACTGTGCGAACGACTGCTCCAGCAGCTCGCGCGCCTGGTCGGGACCGAGCTGGGCGACGAGGTTGATGGCCATGTTGTAGCCGGGCCGGAAGGACGAGCGCAGCGGATAGGTCCGGGTCGAGGCCAGCCCGCCCACCTGCTTCGGGTCCACGCCCGGCTGCCAGACGACGACCGCGTGCCCCTCCACGTCGATCCCGCGCCGCCCGGCGCGGCCGGTCAGCTGGGTGTACTCCCCCGGGGTCAGGTCGACGTGTGCTTCGCCGTTGTACTTGACCAGCCGTTCCAGCACCACCGTGCGGGCAGGCATGTTGATCCCCAGCGCCAGCGTCTCGGTCGCGAACACGACCTTCACCAGACCACGGACGAACAGGTCCTCGACCGTCTCCTTGAACGCGGGCAGCAGGCCCGCGTGGTGGCTCGCGATGCCGCTTTCCAGTGCCTCCCGCCACTCCCAGTACCCGAGTACGCCGAGATCGCCCTCCGGGAGATCGCCGGTGTGCTGGGTGATGATGCGCCGGACCTCCGCGCTCTCCTCCGGGGTGTTGAGGCGCAGCCCCGAGCGGGTGCACTGGGAGACCGCCGCGTCGCATCCCGCGCGCGAGAAGATGAACACGATCGCGGGCAGCAGGCCGGCCGCGTCCAGCCGGGTGATCATGTCCACGCGGGACGGCGGCCGGAACCTCGGCCCCGAAGAACCCCGGTACTGCTGGCGGCTCCTCCCCCGCAGCCCGGCCGGTGCGTGCATCCGGCCGACCTCCTCGGCCCGCCGCAGCAGCCCCGGGTTGATCCGCGGCTCGGCATGACCGGGCTCGGTGGCGAACAGGTCGAGCAGCCGGTTGCCGACCAGCATGTGCTGCCACAACGGCACCGGGCGGTGCTCATCCACCACCACGGTGGTGTCCCCGCGTACTTCGACCAGCCATTCGCCGAACTCCTCGGCGTTGCTCACGGTCGCGGACAGGCCCACCACGCGCACGTACTCCGGCAGGTGCAGGATGACCTCTTCCCACACCGCGCCCCGGAACCGGTCCGCCAGGTAGTGGATCTCGTCCATCACCACGTACCCGAGGTCGTTCAGCGCCGAAGACCCCGCGTAGAGCATGTTGCGCAGCACCTCGGTGGTCATCACCACGATCTGCGCGTTGCCGTTGATGGCGGTGTCGCCGGTGAGCAGACCGACGGCGGCGGGGCCGTAGCGGTCGATCAGGTCGTTGTACTTCTGGTTCGACAGCGCCTTGATCGGCGTGGTGTAGAAGCACTTGCGGCCCTCGGCAAGCGCCAGGTGCACGGCGAACTCGCCGACGACGGTCTTGCCCGCCCCGGTGGGGGCGCACACCAGTACGCCGTGGCCGTCTTCCAGTGCCTCGCAGCCACGCAGCTGGAAGTCGTCGAACACGAACGACGCTTCCGCCGCGAACCGGGTCAGTTGTCGGTATTTCCCGCGGCGCCGCGAAGCCTGGTAGGCCTCGGCCGGGGAGGGAGAAGGGCTAGCGGCCACCCCGCCAGGGTGTCACATCGCGGCCCGCCCGCGCATCGGGTGGGGTATGCCGGATCACAGCACGATCGCCAGCGCCCCGGGCACGCACCGCACGGACACCGGAACGGTCCCGGCGGGCTCCCCGTCGGCGACCACCGGCCAGCCGTTGCCCTCGATGAGGACCTCCCGCGCCCGGACGGTCCGGACGGCGGGATGCGCCAGGTGCGCCCCGGTGCGCAGCCTCGGCAGCAGGCGGATCAGGTCGGCCCGGCCCGCGCGGCCGACCACGGTGATGTCGAACAGGCCGTCACCGGGATCCGCCGCGGGGCAGACCGGGATCCCGCCGCCGTAGTAGCCCGTGTTGCCCACCGCGACCAGCGTGGCCTCCAGTTCCCACCGGTCGCCGTCGAAGGACAGGGCGACCGGCTTCGGCCGGAACCGCGCCAGCTCGCCCACCACCGCGACGTCGTAGCGGTGCGGCCCGGTGGGCCAGCGCAGCGCGGCCGCGAGACGGGCCACCGCGGCGTCGAACCCGGCGCACAGCACGGTGGCGAACCAGCACCCGTCGTCGGCCCGGCCCAGGTCCAGCACGCGGCGGCGCCCGGAGGCCAGCGCGTCGAGGAGCGTGTCGAGGGCACGCAGGGGATCCAGCGGAATGCCCAGCGCCCGGGCGAAGTCGTTGCCGCCCCCGGCGGGCAGCACCGCCAGCGCGGTGCCGGTGCCCGCACAGACCTGCACCGCCTGGTGGACGGCACCGTCACCGCCCAGCACGACCAGCAGATCCCCGCCCGCCGCACCGGCCGGGTCGCCGGTCCACAGCTCCAGCCGGTCCACCCGCTCACGCAGCCGGGCGGCCACCACGCCCTTGAGCCGCTCCGCGGCGCCCCCGCCGGAACCGGGGTGCACCGCCAACACCGCGCGCACGTTAACGCCTAAATGCTCCGCCGCTTCATGTCACGGTTTCTAGGTGATGTCGTCGGTGCTGGTCGTCGCGGCGGGCTGGTCATCGACCCGGCTCGGCTCGTACTGGAACGGCGCCGGCTGGTCGTCGGGCAGATCGGCCCAGCCCTCGTCCACCCGCTTCGCCTCCTTGCGCCGGTCGTGCACCCTGGCGATCTGGATGGCGATCTCGAACAGCACGGTGAGCGCCCCGGCCAGCCCGATCATCGAGAACGGGTCCGAGCCGGGCGTGGCGAACGCGGCGAAGACGAACAGCAGGAAGATGATCCCTCGCCGCCACTTCTTCAGCTGCGCGTACTTCAGCACGCCCGCGAAGTTCAGCATCACCACCAGCAGCGGCAGTTCGAAGCTCACCCCGAAGATCACCAGCAGGGACAGCACGAACGAGATGTACTTGTCCGCCGTCAGCGCCGTGGTGAAGAAGTCGCCGCCGAAGTTCATCAGCATCTGGAACGCGTGCGGCACCAGCAGGTAGGCCAGCAGCGCGCCGCCCGCGAACAGGATGCTCGCGAACCCGACGAAGGTCAGCGCGTACCTGCGTTCCTTCGAGTACAGTCCGGGCGCGATGAAGGCCCAGATCTGGTACAGCCACAACGGCGAGGTGACCACGGCACCGGCGGCCAGACCCACCTTCAGCTGGATCATGATGCCTTCGAACGGCGCCGTCTGCAGCAGGCGGCAGCTGCCGTCCGGTCCGATCGTGCCGGGCAGCAGCCGATCCGCCGGGATACCGCAGTACGGGCTGTTCATCAGCTGCCCGAGCGATTCGATGGGGCCCAGCCTCGTCTGGAACCAGATGAACCCGAAGATGCCCCCGGCGAGGAGCGCCAAGAGCGCATAGCCGAGACGCCGCCGGAACTCGTAGATGTGCTCGATCAGCGTCATCGTGCCGTCGGGATTGTGCCGACGGCTGCGCTTACGCCGCCGGGTCCGGCGGTCTTGGGGGGCGGACTCCGCCACTAGTGGAATCCCGTCCGGCTCAGCTGGCGTGCTTCTGCGACTGCTCTTGCTGCTTCTTCAGCTCGTCCAGCTGACGCTGCAGCTCCGCGACCTGCTGGTCGGTGTTCTGCGGCTGGGCGGTGGAAGCGGGCAGTTGCCTGGCGTCGTGGCTCTCGGCGGAGTCACCGTCCCGCAGATCCTTGGTCTCGGCCTTGAAGATCTTCATGGACTTGCCGATGGAGCGGGCGGCGTCGGGAAGCCGCTTGGCACCGAACAGCAGCACCACGATCAGCACCAAAACGATCAAGTGCCACGGCTGCAACCCGTTCAGCATGAGTGGCCTCCTATCTCTTTCCTGCCCAATACTACTGGTTCTCCGGCACTGGCCGGCGCTGCCGAACAGCCACGCGAACGGCCGCCCCGCGGGCCCTGAGCAGGCCCAGCCGGTCGTTCGTCCCCGTTCTGACCATGCTTGCGGCCGAAAGGAATCGGCGCAAGCCCCTGACCGTCGCCAGAACCAGCGCGACCAGGATCACGATCCCGGCCACGACGAGCGCGATGCTCAGCGTGTACCACACGCGGTCACCCTACTGGCCCAAGGTGGACGGAAGGTGACGAGCCCGGGCCAGTGCGTCGGCCGCACGGCGACGAACGCCCTCCGCCAGCTGCGGCGGTGATTCCACCTTCGCGTCGCCGCCCAGGCTCAGCACCAGCCGCTCGATCCACCACTGGTCCCAGTAGCGCATCCGGATGCGCAGGCGGCCGCCCTCCAGCTCGTCGAGCTCCTCGCACGGGTAGTACTCGGCCACCCACCGCGCGTCCGGTTCGAGCACGAGTTCGGCCACGGACTGCCCCGGCCGGGCGGCGAACACGCCGTCGGACAGATCGGTGGGGCGCGCCGTGGACGGCGGCGAGGCGGCCTCGTCGAGCACCCGCACGTCGTCGATGCGGTCGAGGCGGAACAGCCGCACCCCTTCGGCGCGGCGGCACCATGCCTCCAGATAGCCCACGGCCTGCACGATGAGCAGCCGCATCGGGTCGACGGTGCGCTCGGTGATCTCGTCGCGGGAGGCGGTGTAGTAGCGGATGCGCAGCGCGCGGCCGTCCCGCAGCGCGCGCTGCACCACCTCACGGGTGTGTGCGGTGGTCTTGCCCTCACGGACCCCGAGCCCCACCACCACACCCGAGGGCTGGGCCTGCCCGGCGGCCGTCTCGATCTTGGCGATCGCGCGGCGCACGGCGTCGGTGTCGAGCACCCCGGGGGTTTCGGCCAGCGCCCGCAGCGCCACCAGCAGCGTGGTGGCCTCGGCACCGGTCAGCCGCAGCGGCCGGTTCATGCCCGCGTCGAAGGTCACCGTGACGGTCTCGCCCTCGAAGGACAGATCGATCAGATCGCCCGGCCCGTACCCCGGGAGGCCGCACATCCACAGCAGTTCCAGATCCCGGCGCAGCTGCTTGGGGGTCACCCCGAAGTCGCGGGCGGCATCGTCGATCCTGATGCCCGGCCGGGCCAGCAGATAGGGCACCAGCGCCAGCAGGCGGGGCATGCGGTCCGCGGAACTCATCGGCGGGCCTCCTCGCAGGCCACCGCCGACAGCCGTTCCCGGACCGCCTTGGCCAGCACGTCGGGCTCCAGCACCAGCACGTCGGGCCCGTGCCCGGCGATCCAGTCCGCCGCGCTCTCCGGGTAGTACAGCTCCAGTTCGGCAAGGTCCCCGGCCACGCCGTCGACGGTCAGCCTGCCGGTCAGGCGGGCGCGCCGCCGCACCCCGGCCGCGCGCCGGTCGGCGATCCACAGCTTCGCCGTGGCCACCGGCGACTGCTCCGCGTCCGACTGGCTGCTGCCCGCGACGAACTCCAGCAGATTGACCTCCTCGGGCCGCTCGACCTCGCCAGGACGGCCCACCGTGCGCACCTCCCCGACGATGCGCGAAAGCCGGAAGCAGCGGGTGGCCCGGCGGTCGCGGTCGTGCCCGACGACGTACCAGCGGGCCCGCCACGACACCACCCCCCAGGGTTCGAGCAGGCGGGTCAGCCGCTCCGCGGAACCGGAACGGCGGTAGTCGAACCGGACCGCCTGCCGTTGCTGGACGGCGGCCAGCAACGGGGAGAACGCCGGCTCGGTGCGGACGCGCGACTCGACCAGCGGCGGCGCCCCGTGATCGACCTCCACCCCGGCGGCCCGCAGTTTCACCAGTGCGCCCTGGGCCTGCCCGGTCAGTTCGGGCGAATCCCACAGCCGCACCGCCAGCCCGACCGCGGCCGCCTCGTCCGGCGCCAGCTCGATCTCGCCGAGTTCGTAGTCGCGCCGGGCGATGCGGTAGCCGTCGATGCCGTCGAAGACCGAATTGCGGCCGATTTCCAGCGGGATCCCCAGCTCCCGCAGTTCGGTCTTGTCCCGCTCGAACATCCGCGAGAACGCTTCGTCGCTGGCCGCGTCGGCATACCCGGGCACGATGCCGCGAATCCGGTCGGCGGTGAGGTACTGCCGGGTGGACAGCAGGGCGAGCACCAGGTTGACCAGGCGTTCGGCGCGGGCGGTGGACACGCGAACACCCTAGCCCGCCCCCGGCGCGCCGATGCGCGGGTGGCCGCAATACACGCCGGAAATTCGAACTCCTGACCGACTCCTCACCCGAAAGTGGTGAATCGGTGCCGGTCCGTCACAGCGAACCGATCAGGCGGTCGACCCGCTCGTCGACGGCCCGGAACGGGTCCTTGCACAGCACGGTGCGCTGCGCCTGGTCGTTCAGCTTCAGGTGCACCCAGTCCACGGTGAAGTCACGGCCCGCGGCCTGGGCCGCCGCGATGAAGTCGCCCCGCAGCTTCGCCCGGGTGGTCTGCGGCGGCGTGTCCTTGGCCAGCTCGATCTCGCCGTCGTCGGTGATCCGCCGGACCAGGCCCTTGCGCTGCAGCAGGTCGAAGATGCCTCGGCCCCGCCGGATGTCGTGGTAGGCGAGGTCGAGCTGGGCCACCCGGGGGCTGGACAGGTCGAGATTGTGCTTGGCCTTGTAGCGCTCGACCAGCCGGTGCTTGATCGCCCAGTCGATCTCGGTGTCGATCTTGCTGAAGTCCTGCTGCTCGACCGCGTCCAGTGCGCGGCCCCACAGCTCGATGACACGCTGCGCGGTCGGGCCCGAATCGTTGGCCTTCACATGCTGGACCGCCCGGCCGTAGTACTCGCGCTGGATGTCCAGCGCCGAGGCCTCGCGCCCGCCCGCCAGCCGCACCGGCCTGCGGCCGGTCAGGTCGTGGCTGATCTCGCGGATCGCCCGGATCGGGTTGTCCAGGGTGAAGTCCCGGAACTGCACCCCCTGCTCGATCATCTCCAGCACCAGGTTCGCGGTGCCCATCTTGAGCAGGGTGGTGGGCTCGGCCATGTTCGAGTCCCCGACGATGACGTGCAGGCGCCGGTACCGCTCGGCGTCGGCGTGCGGCTCGTCCCGGGTGTTGATGATCGGCCGGGACCGGGTGGTCGCGCTGGAGACCCCTTCCCAGATGTGCTCGGCACGCTGCGACAGGCAGTACACCGCGCCGCGAGGGGTCTGCAGCACCTTGCCCGCGCCGCAGATCAGCTGACGGGTCACCAGGAACGGCAGCAGCACGTCGGCGATGCGGGAGAACTCGCCGGCGCGGGTCACCAGGTAGTTCTCGTGGCAGCCGTAGGAGTTGCCTGCCGAGTCGGTGTTGTTCTTGAACAGGAAGATGTCGCCGCCTATGCCCTCGTCGGCCAGCCGGCGCTCCGCGTCCACGAGCAGGTCCTCGAGGATCCGCTCGCCCGCCTTGTCGTGCGTGACCAGCTGGACCAGGTCGTCGCACTCCGCGGTGGCGTACTCGGGATGGGAACCCACGTCCAGGTACAGGCGTGAGCCGTTGGACAGGAACACGTTCGACGAGCGCCCCCACGACACCACCCGCCGGAACAGGTATCGGGCAACCTCGTCCGGGGAGAGCCGGCGCTGCCCGTGAAAGGTGCAGGTGACGCCGAACTCGGTCTCGATGCCAAAAATCCGCCGCTGCATCTCTCAATGCTAGGCGTTTTCGCGGGGTGTGCGGTGCGCCGTTCGGGCGGCGGCGCGACCCGGCTTCGTTCGCCCGGCGTGGTCAAAGCATCCTTGACCCGGCCATGGCGGTTTCTTGACGGTGTTGGATGATGACGGGAGTCCCTGCCACCTGGGGGTTCACGACGACAGGGGACGTGGTGTTCGAGGCTGCACACAACTGCCTGCAGCAGGGCGCGTCGTGGTGCGGCGCGGCCCCTCTCGCACGTGTGGGTGACCCGGTCATCCCGGAAGACGTGGCCCGCCACGTGCGGGAACTCGGCCCGCTGGAGTCACCGGCGATCTGGTGGACCTTCGCGGGCTGGTCGGTGGCGCTGCTCGCGGTGGCCGTGTTCTTCCGGCACCGGCGCAGGATCGGGCGCCGGGCCGGGATCGCCGCGCTCGTCTGCTTCCTGCTCGCCGCGGTGACCGGCGTCAACACCTACGTCGGTTACGTCCGCACGAGCCACGATCTGGGCCGCCTGCTCCAGCGCGCCTCCGGGCCGATCGCGGCGATGGGACGGCTGCTGGACGACGGGCGCAACGGGCCCGAGGAGGGCGGCGGGCCCCGGCAGGTCCGCGACCAGGGCGGCGATCGCCCCGACGACCTGCACATCGAGCAGGTCGAACTGCCCGACCCGCCGCACGCCATCCCGTCCGGGCACACCTTCGTGCTGCTCCCGCCCGGCTACACCAAGCCCGAGAACGCGCAACGGCGCTACCCCGTGGTGTATCTGATCCACGGCTACCCGTACGGCGGGCCGGAGGACTGGCTCACCTCGGGCGACGCGCCCACCACACTGCGCATGCTCTACGCCGACCACGCCATCGCCCCGGCGATCGTGGTCAGCCTGGACATGACCGCGGGCCAGCCCAGCCGCGACTGGGAGTGCCTGAACGTGCCCGGCGGGCCCCAGCTGGAGACATACCTCGCGCAGACCGTGGTGCCCGCGATCGACCAGCGTTACCGCACCGTGGCCGATCGCGGCGACCGGGCGCTCGGCGGCATGTCCGGCGGCGGCTACTGCGCGCTCAACATCGGCCTGCACCACGTGGACCAGTTCGGCTCGCTGCTGATCGCCCTGCCCTACGACACCCTCGGCGACGACCAGGACCTGCTGCACGGCGACCGGAACCTGATCGAGGCGAACACGCCCCACGACTACCTGCCGACCATGCCCTTCGCGCACCCCGTCGCGACGATGCTGGCGGTGGGCACCGGTGCCCCGACCGACGTGGACACGGCCAAGACCATCGCGGCCACGTTCGAAGCCCGCGGCCAGGAAGCCGTGGTACACATCGAACACGGCTTCAACCACACCTGGCACACGGCCCGTGCCGCGCTGCCCTCCCTGCTGATGTTCGCCGACCAGCACTTCAC
>NZ_VJWX01000233.1 GCF_007713715.1 Amycolatopsis rhizosphaerae | reverse complement strand
AAACAAGACAAAAACCAAAACCAAACGTTAAAACTCAAGGGACCCTTCACGGCCAACACTCACGCGACATTGCCCGAACCCTGGCCGATAGGGCTGTGAGGGGACCCCTCACGGCCCGCCCGGCCGGGATTGCTCAGGCGAGGAAGGCGCGGAGCAGGGACTCCGTGCCCTCCAGGTGTTCGGCCATGGCCTGGCGGGCGGTCGCCGCCTCACCGGCGAGGATCGCCCGGACGATCGCGTCGTGCTGGACGTTGGAGTGCTCGAGGTTCGGCTCCAGCAGCGGGATCCGGTCGAGCAGCCGGTTCACTCGCATCCGCACGTCCGCCACCGCGGAGGTGAGCGAGCCGGATCCGGTCACCTCCGCGATCGCCAGGTGCAGGCGCGAGTCCCGGCGCCGGTAGTCGGCGAGATCGGCGGCGGAGGCCTCGGCCAGCGTCGCGGTCAGGTGTTCGCGCCCGGCCTCACCGAGCGGGCGGCTCGCGGCCAGTTCCGCGGCGCCGGTCTCCAGCACGTGCCGCAGGCTCAGGGTGTCCTCGAGTTCGGCGACGGTGAGCCGGAGGCTCTCCTCCTCCAACGGCTCCGGCAGCGTCTCGTTGACGAAGGTGCCGCCGTAGCGGCCCCGCCGCGATTCGACGTACCCCGCGTCGGCGAGCGCCCTGATCGCTTCCCTCAGCGTGACCCGGCTGACGCCGAGCCGCTCGGCCAGTTCCCGTTCGGCGGGGAGCCGCTCACCGGCGCCGACAACCCCGAGCCGGATGGCCTGCAGCAGGCGCTCGACCGTCTCCTCGAACGCGTTCCCGGCCCTCACCGGCCGGAACAACGCCTCCCCCGCGCCGCTTTCCATGTCAGCATTCGATCACGTTGACGGCGAGTCCGCCGCGCGCGGTCTCCTTGTACTTGACCTTCATGTCCGCGCCGGTCTCGCGCATGGTCTTGATCGCCTTGTCGAGGGTCACCACGTGGACGCCGTCGCCGCGCAGCGCCATGCGCGCCGCGTGGATCGCCTTCGCCGCGCCGACCGCGTTGCGTTCGATGCACGGGATCTGCACCAGCCCGCCCACCGGATCGCAGGTGAGCCCCAGATGGTGCTCGACCCCGATCTCCGCCGCGTTCTCCACCTGCGCGGGGGTGCCGCCCAGCACCTCGGTCAGCCCCGCCGCGGCCATCGCGCACGCGGAGCCCACTTCTCCCTGGCAGCCCACCTCCGCGCCCGAGATGGAGCCGGTCTGCTTGAGGATCGACCCGATCGCCCCGGCGGTGAGCAGGAAGGTGACCACCCCGTCGTCGCCCGACTCCCGGACGAACCGGCGGTAGTAGTGCAGCACCGCCGGGATGATCCCGGCTGCCCCGTTCGTCGGTGCCGTCACCACGCGGCCCCCGGAGGCGTTCTCCTCGTTGACCGCGAGCGCGTACAGGCTGACCCAGTCCATTGCGGACAGCGAGTCCTCGGTGCCCTCCTCGGCGAGCAGTTTTTCGTGCAGGGCCTTCGCCCGCCGCGGTACCTTCAGCCCGCCGGGCAGCACGCCGTCGTGTGCGCAGCCCTCGCGCACGCAGTCGGCCATGACCTCCCAGATGTGCAGCAGGCCCTGCCTGATCTCGTCGCGGCTGCGCCAGGAAAGCTCGTTGCGCAGCATGATCTCGCTGATCGGCAGCCCGGTTTCTCGGCACAGCGTGAGCAGTTCGGCGCCGGTGGAAAAGGGATGGGGCAGCTTCGTGTCGTCCTCGGCGATCCCGAGTTCGCCACGGACGAAACCACCGCCGACCGAGTAGTACGTGCGTTCGGCCAGCAGGTCCGGCCCGAACGCGCGGAAGACCATGCCGTTCGGGTGCTCCGGCAGCGACCGGCGCCGGTGCAGCACCAGATCGGTCCGCTCGTCGAAGGCGATCTCGGGACCGCCGGGAAGGGTCAGCAGGCCGGTTTCCCTTATCCGCGCGACCTTTTCCGGCACCGAAGCGGTGTCCACGTCCTCGGGCCGCTCACCGGACAGTCCCAAAAGGACGGCCCGGTCGCTGCCGTGGCCGTGCCCCGTCGCCCCCAGCGAGCCGAACAGTTCCACCCGGACGCGGGTGGTGCGGGGAAGCAGCCCCTCTTCGGCCAGCGCCGCGACGAACAGGCAGGCCGCCCGCATCGGGCCGACGGTGTGCGAACTCGACGGCCCGATCCCGATGGAGAACAGGTCGAAGACGCTGATGGCCATTTCAGCCGCGGCGGTAGAACGGCATCGAGACCACCTCGACCGGTTCGATGCGGCCCCGGATGTCCACCGACAGGCTCGTCCCCGCCTCGCCGTATCCGGCGGGCACGTAGGCCATGGCGATCGGATGGCCCAGCGTCGGGGACAGCGCACCGCTGGTGATCTCCCCGATCTCGCGGTTCCCGTCCAGCACGCGGTAGCCGTGCCGGGGCGCCCGGCGCCCGCTGCCGCGCAGCCCCACCAGGATCTTCTCCGGTTCGGTCCGGGCCGCCAGCGCGTCCCTGCCGACGAAGTCACCGGGCTTGTCGAACTTCACCACGCGGCCGAGACCGGCGTCGAACGGCGACAGTTCGCGGTTCAGTTCGTTGCCGTACAAGGGCATTCCGGCTTCCAGCCGCAGCGTGTCCCGGCAGGCCAGCCCGGCGGGCAGCAGCCCGTGCGCCGCTCCGGCCTCGCTGAGGATCCGCCACAGATCCGAGGCTTCGGCCGCGGGCACGTACAGTTCGAAGCCGTCTTCGCCGGTGTAACCGGTGCGCGCCAGCAACACCTCGTGCTCCCGCACCCGGGCGGGCATGCTCGCGTAGTACTTCAGCTCCGCCAGATCGGCTCCGGTCACCGTGCCCACGATCGCCGCGGAGTGCGGGCCCTGCACCGCGACCAGCGCGGTTCCGGCCGAACGGTCGGTGACCTCGGCGTCGAAGCCGGAGGCCCGGGCGGTGAGTTCGGCGGCGACGGCGGGCGCGTTGCCGGCGTTGGCGACGACGAGGAACTTCTCCTCGGCCAGCCGGTACACCACGAGGTCGTCCAGCACGCCGCCGTCGGGCGCGCAGATCATCGTGTAGCGGGCGCGGCCGGGCTTGACCGCGGACAGCGCGCCGACCAGCGCGTAGTCCAGCGCCTGCGCCGCCTGCGGGCCGGTCAGCTCGATCTCGCCCATGTGCGAGAGGTCGAACAGGCCCGCGGCCTCACGCACGGCCCGGTGCTCGGCGAGCTCGCTCGAGTACCGGACCGGCATCTCCCAGCCCGCGAAGTCGGTGAACAGCGCGCCGAGTCCCTTGTGGACGCCATGGAGTGCGGTGTGCATGGGTCAGCTCCCGTAGGCTTCGATCGGCGGGCACGAGCAGACGAGGTTGCGGTCGCCGTAGGCGCCGTCGATGCGGCGGACCGGCGGCCAGTACTTCGCCTTGGGCGAGACTCCCTGCGGGTACACCGCCAGCTTCCGGTCGTAGGGCAGATCCCAGTCCGAGGTCAGCGTTTCCGCGGTGTGCGGGGCGTTGCGCAGCGGACTGCGCTCCACCGGCCAGCGGCCCTCGGCGATCTCCTCGATCTCGCGGCGGATGGCGATCATCGCGTCGCAGAACCGGTCGATCTCGGCCACGTCCTCGCTCTCGGTCGGCTCGACCATCAGCGTGCCCGCCACCGGGAAGGACATCGTCGGCGCGTGGAACCCGTAGTCCACCAGGCGCTTCGCGACGTCGTCCACGGTCACGCCGGTGCGCTTGGTGAGCGCGCGCAGGTCCAGGATGCACTCGTGGGCGACCAGGCCGTTGCGCCCGGTGTAGAGCACCGGGTAGTGCGGGGCCAGGCGTGCGGCCACGTAGTTCGCGGCCAGCACCGCGACCTTGGTGGCCGAAGTCAGCCCGGGGGCACCCATCATCCGCACGTAGGCCCACGAGATCGGCAGGATCGACGCGGATCCGTACGGCGCGGCCGAGATCGGGCCGACCCCGGTGGCCGGGCCCGCCGCCTCGTCCAGCGGGTGGTTCGGCAGGTACGGCGCGAGGTGCTCGCGCACCGCGACCGGCCCCACGCCCGGCCCGCCACCGCCGTGCGGGATGCAGAACGTCTTGTGCAGGTTCAGGTGCGACACGTCGCCGCCGAACTCGCCCGGCTTCGCCAGCCCGAGCAGCGCGTTGAGGTTGGCACCGTCCACATAGACCTGGCCGCCGCCCTCGTGCACGATCCGGGCGATCTCGGTGATGCCGTTCTCGTACACGCCGTGGGTGGACGGGTAGGTGACCATGATCGCGGCCAGGCTGTCGCGGTGGGCGTCCACCTTGGCCTGCAGGTCGGCGAGGTCCACATCGCCGTCGTCGTTGCAGGCGACCACCACCACGCGCATCCCGGCCAGCGCCGCGGAGGCGGCGTTCGTGCCGTGGGCCGAGGACGGGATCAGGCAGACGGTGCGCCCCTCCTGCCCGTTGGCCCGGTGGTAGGCGCGGATCGCCAGCAGCCCGGCCAGTTCGCCCTGGCTTCCGGCGTTCGGCTGCAGCGAAACGCTGTGGTAGCCGGTGACCTCGGCCAGCCAGCCGCACAGCTGGCCGATCAGCTCGCGGTAGCCCGCGGCGTCCTCGGCCGGGGCGAACGGGTGCAGTCCGGCGAAGGCGGGCCAGGTGATCGGCTCCATCTCCGCGGTCGCGTTGAGCTTCATGGTGCACGAGCCCAGCGGGATCATGCCGCGGTCCAGTGCGTAGTCCTGATCGGACAGTCGCCGCAGGTAGCGCAGCATGGCGGTCTCGGAGCGGTGCGAGTGGAAGACCTCGTGGGTCAGAAACTCCGACCGGCGGGCCAGCCCGGCGGGCAGCGCCGGGGCACCCGGCTCCGCGTGGGCCTCCAGGTCGAAGGCGAGCAGCACCCGGCGCAGTGCGTCCTCCGTGGTGACCTCGTCGCAGGCGATGCGGACGTGGTCCTCGTCGGCAAGGCCGAGGTTGACGCCGAAGCGGCGTGCGTCGCCGATCAGCCGGGCGGCACGGCCGGGCACCCGCACCAGCACCGTGTCGAAGAAACTCTCGTGGACGACCTCGACCCCGCCGTCCCGTAGCGCGGCCGCCAGCCCGGAAGCGAGGGAATGCACGCGGGCGGCGATGTCCCGCAGTCCGTCCGGGCCGTGGTAGACCGCGTACATCGCGGCCAGCACCGCGGGCAGCACCTGGGCGGTGCAGATGTTGGAGGTGGCCTTCTCGCGGCGGATGTGCTGCTCCCGCGTCTGCAGCGCCAGCCGGTAGGCCGGGGCACCGTCGGCGTCCACCGAGACCCCGACGAGACGGCCGGGCATCGACCGCTGAAGGCCGGACCGTACGGCCAGGTAGCCGGCGTGCGGGCCGCCGTAGCCCAGCGGCACCCCGAAGCGCTGCGTGGTCCCGGCCGCGACGTCGGCGCCGAACTCGCCCGGCGCCTCGATCAGGGTGAGGGCCAGCAGGTCGGCGGCGACGGTGTAGAGCGCGCCCGCCTCCCTGGCCACGGTCCCGATCGCCTCGTAGAAACCCTTGCCCCGCAGGACACCGGAGGCCCCGGGGTACTGCACGACCACGCCGAAGAACTCCTCGGGCAAGCCGGTGGCCAGATCGCGCACCACCACCTCGATGCCGACCGCCTCGGCACGGGTGCGCACCACCGCGATGGTCTGCGGCAGGCATTCGGCGTCCAGCACCACCCGCTGCGACTTGGCCTTGGAGGCGCGCCGCATCAGCATCATGGCCTCGGCCACCGCGGTGGACTCGTCCAGCAGCGACGCGTTCGCGGTGTCCAGGCCGGTCAGGTCGGACACCATGGTCTGGAAGTTGAGCAGCGCTTCGAGCCTGCCCTGCGAGATCTCCGGCTGGTAGGGCGTGTAGGCGGTGTACCAGGCGGGGCTTTCCAGCACGTTGCGGCGGATCACCGCCGGGGTGACCGTGTCGTGGAAACCCAGCCCGATCATCTGCGTCATCGGCCGGTTCCTGGCCGCGATCGCCCGCAGCTCGGCGAGTGCGTCCTGCTCGGAGGCCGCCACGGGCAGGTCGAGTTCGCGGGGATTGCGGATGGCCGTGGGCACGGCCGCCTCCACGAGCGCGTCGAGGCTCGAGTACCCGCACTCGGCGAGCATCTTGGCCTGCTCGTGCCCGGACGGTCCGATATGGCGGTCGGCGAACAACACGGGAGCTCCTCACTACCGGACGCGGACTCGCTCGCCCGCGGCTGGGAACTCCCCCTCTGTCATCGGCACCTGAGAGTTTCACCGCTCGCGCGGCTTTCACCTTGGGTGAGGCGCACCGGCTGCGCCTGCTTTCCAGAGTGGCCTGGCCCGAGCGGTAACTGGTACCTGAGAGATTGGCGGGGAAGTTGCTCCTTCGGTGCCCCGTGTGGTGACGGGGGCTCTCCCGCTCAGGCTCATGTCGGCCGTGTTCAGTTGTCTGGTTTCACTCTACAGCGCCCTTACAGCGGGGTAACGTACGCGCCGCTGATCCCACCGTCCACCAGGAACTGTGACGCCGTGATGAACGACGCATCGTCACTGGCGAGGAAGGCGACCGCGGCGGCGATCTCCTCCGGCTCGGCGAACCGGCCCAGCGGCACGTGCACCAGCCTGCGGGCGGCCCGTTCCGGGTCCTTGGCGAACAGTTCCCGCAGCAGCGGCGTGTTGACCGGTCCCGGGCACAGCGCGTTCACCCGGATGCCCTCCCGCGCGAACTGCACGCCCAGTTCACGGGTCATGGCCAGCACCCCGCCCTTGGACGCGGTGTAGGAGATCTGGGAGGTCGCCGCGCCCATCACCGCCACGAACGACGCGGTGTTGACGATGGAGCCCCTGCCCTGGCGCTGCATGTGCGGGATCGCGTACTTGCAGCACAGGTAGACCGAGGTGAGGTTGACCTGCTGCACCTTCTGCCAGGCCTCGATGCCGGTGGTGAGGATCGAGTCGTCCTCGGGCGGGGAGATCCCGGCGTTGTTGAACGCCACGTCCAGCGAGCCGAACCGCGCCACGGTGGTGTCGAACAGCGCCTGGACCTGCGCCTCGCTCGTCACGTCCGTGGCGACGAACTCGCCGTCCACCTCGTCGGCGGCGGCCTTGCCCGCGACCGCGTCGACGTCGGCGACCACCACCTTGGCCCCCTCGGCCGCCAGCCGCCGGGCCGTGGCCAGGCCGATGCCGCTGCCCCCGCCGGTGATCACCGCGACGCGGCCGTCGAAACGCTGCATGGACCTCATACCTCCGTGCTCAGGAAGACGTTCTTGGTCTCGGTGAAGGACTCGGCCGCCGCCGGGCCGAGCTCCCGGCCGAGGCCGGACTGCTTGAACCCGCCGAACGGCGTCCAGTACCGCACCGAAGAATGCGAGTTGACCGACAGGTTGCCCGCCTCGACCCCGCGCGAGACCCGCAACGCCCGGCCCACGTCCGAGGTCCAGATCGACCCGGACAGCCCGTAGGCGGTGTCGTTGGCCAGCCGGATCGCGTCCGCCTCGCCGTCGAACGGCACCACCGCCACCACCGGGCCGAAGATCTCGTCGGTGACCAGCGGATCGGCCGGGGACTCCGGCAGCACCACGGTGGGCGGGAACCAGAAACCGGGACCGTCCGGGGCGCTCCCCCGGAAGGCGACCCTCGTGCCGTCCGTAACGTAGGAGGCCACCTTCGCCCGGTGCGCGGCGGAGATCAACGGGCCCATCTCGGTGCGCTCGTCGGCCGGGTCGCCGACCACCACCCCGCGCACCGCCGGTTCCAGCAGCTCCAGGAACCGGTCGTAAACCGGCCGTTCCACCAGGATGCGGGACCGGGCGCAGCAGTCCTGGCCCGCGTTGTCGAACACGCCGTAGGGCGCGGTCGCCGCGGCCTTCTCCAGGTTCGCGTCGGCGAAGACGATGTTCGCGCTCTTGCCGCCGAGTTCGAGGGTGACCCGCTTCACCTGCTCCGCGCAGCCCGCCATGATCCGCCTGCCCACCGCGGTGGAGCCGGTGAACACGACCTTGCGCACCGCGGGGTGGGTCACGAACCGCTGCCCCACCACGGGCCCCGCCCCCGGCAGCACCTGGAACACGTCCTCGGGCAGGCCGGCCTGCCGCGCCAGCTCCGCCAGCCGCAGCGCGGTCAGCGGCGTCTGCTCGGCCGGTTTGAGCACCACGGTGTTCCCCGCGGCCAGCGCGGGGGCGAACCCCCAGGCCGCGATCGGCAGCGGGAAGTTCCACGGCACGATGATCCCCACCACGCCGAGCGGTTCGTGGAACGTGACGTTCACCCCGCCCGGCACCGGGATCTGGCTGCCGAGCAGGCGTTCCGGCGCCGCCGCGTAGTAGTGCAGCACGTCACGGACGTTGCCCGCCTCCCAGCGGGCGTTGGAGATCGTGTGCCCGGAGTTGCGCACCTCCAGCCGGGCCAGGTGCTCCCGGTCCGCGTCCACCGCCTCGGCGAAGGCCCGCAGCAGCCGCGCGCGGTCGCCGGGGGCGACGGCGCGCCAGGCGGGCAGGGCCGCCTGCGCCCGCGCGATCGCCTCGTCGGTCTCCTCCAGCGAAGCCAGCGGCACCGAGGTGAAGACCTCCTCGGTCGCCGGGTCGACCACGTCCACAACGGTCACGATGTCGCCACCTCCAGTGTTCCGCGTGCCGTGAGGGGACCCCTCACGGCTCTGGCCACAACCGGTCGGCCCTCGTTCACGTGGCGGCCTCCAGGAGTGCCGCGAACAGCCGTACGTCTTCGACGTCCTGTTCCGGATGCCACTGCACCCCGAGCACGAACCGCTCGCCCGGCAGCTCCACCGCCTCGGTGGTGCCGTCCGCCGCCCAGCCCACCGCCCGCAGCCCCGTGCCGAGCCGCGCCACGGCCTGATGGTGGTAGCAGTGCCCCTTCGCCTGGGTGCCGAGGATCGCGGCTGCCCGGCTGTCGGCGGCCAGTGTGATCCGGTTGTGCCCGTAGACGCCGGGCCCCGGCTGGTGCTCGGCGTGCCCGAGCTTGTCGGGCAGGTGCTGGGTCAGCGAACCGCCCAGCGCGACGTTGAGGACCTGCAGGCCCCGGCACACGCCCAGCACCGGCAGGCCCCGCGCCACGGCATCGGCCGCCAGCGCGAACTCGAAGGCATCCCGTTCGGGGCGGCTGACGGTTTTCTCGTGCGGCATCTCGCCGTAGCGTGCGGGATCGACGTCGGCGCCCCCGGCGATCACCACCGCGTCGACGGCGGCCAGCGCCGAGGTGTCCGTGCCGACCGAGGGCAGCAGCACCGGGACACCGCCCGCGCGCACCACGCAGTCCACATAGGACCGTGGCACCAGTGCGGCGCCGGTGTCCCACACACCCCAGCGCGCCTGCTCCACATAGGTCGAGATACCGACCACGGGCCGCGAGGCGCGCGGGGCGGGCTCAGAGCCGTTCGAAACCACGGATCCGCTCCCAGTCGGTGACGGTCGCGTCGAACGCGGCGAGTTCGACGCGGGCGGAGTTCAGATAGTGCTCGACGACCTCGTCGCCGAAGGCCGCGCGGGCAAGATCGCTCTTCGCCAGCAGTGCGGCCGCGTCCCGCAGGTTCGACGGCACGGCCGGTTTACCCGAAGCGTAGGCGTTGCCGGTGAACTCGGGTTCGAGCGGCAGTTCGTGCTCGATCCCGTGCAGGCCGGCGGCCACCAGCGCCGCCACCGCGAGGTAGGGGTTCACGTCACCGCCCGGAACACGGTTTTCGACCCGCAACGACGGTCCGTGCCCGACCACCCGCAGCGCGCAGGTGCGGTTGTCCGTGCCCCAGGCCACCGCCGTGGGCGCGAAGCTGCCCGCCGCGAAACGCTTGTAGGAGTTGATGTTCGGCGCGAAGAAGTAGGTCAGCTCGCGCAGGCAGGCCAGCTGCCCGGCCAGGAAGTGCTCCATCACCGGGGAGAACCCGCGCCGGCCGTCCCCGGCGAGCACCGGTTCGCCCTCGGCCGAGCGCAGGCTGAGGTGGATGTGGCAGGAGTTGCCCTCGCGCTCGTTGTACTTGGCCATGAAGGTCAGGCTCCGGCCCTCCTGGGCGGCGATCTCCTTGGCCCCGGTCTTGTAGATGCTGTGGTTGTCGCAAGTGGACAGCGCGTCGGTGTAGCGGAAGGCGATCTCGTGCTGGCCGGGGTTGCACTCGCCCTTGGCGGACTCGACGTACATCCCGGCACCGGCCATCTCGTTGCGGATCCGGCGCAGCAGCGGTTCGAGGCGACCGGTGCCCAGCAGCGAGTAGTCCACATTGTACTGGTTGGCCGGAGCAAGCTCGCGGTACCCACGCCGCCAGGCCTGCTCGTAGCTGTCGTCGAAGACGATGAACTCCAGTTCGGTGCCCACGTACGCGGTCAGGCCGCGCTCGGCGAGCCGGCCCAGCTGGCGCCGCAGCACCTGCCGCGGCGACGCGGGCACCGCCCCGCCCTCGACCCACTCCACGTCCGCGAGCACCAGCGCGGTCCCCGGATGCCAGGGCAGCAGGCGCAGGGTGCCCAGGTCCGGTCGGAGCACGAAGTCGCCGTAGCCCTTCTCCCATGAGGACATCGCGAAACCGTCGACGGTGTTCATGTCCACGTCCACGGCGAGCAGGTAGTTGCAGGCCTCGGTCGCGTGCGGCACGACCTCCTCGAGGAAGTACCGCGCCGCGCACCTCTTGCCCTGCAGGCGGCCCTGCATGTCGGTCATCGCGACCAGAACGGTGTCGATCTCGCCGGAATCAACCAGTTCCCGCAGCCGGTCGACGGTGAGCAAGCCCCTGGCAGTGCTGATCCGGTCGGTCATCCGGTTACCCTTCCGCGCGCCGCTCGACCCCCTCAAAGGCTCACTATTGATCCATTGACCGCCCCTGTCAAGCCGGGCCACGCTTTTTGCGCGGACTCCGCCGCGCGCGAAGGGAAAACCGATGCCTGACGAGATCATCGACGTGTGGATGCAGCAGCCCAACGCGGGGTTCATGGCGCAGCCCTGGCTGGACACCTTGCAGCGCTGGACCGGCATGTCC
>NZ_VJWX01000232.1 GCF_007713715.1 Amycolatopsis rhizosphaerae | reverse complement strand
GAGGTTGAGCGCCACCACCCGGTCGAATTCCGCCCGTGTGTAGTCCAGCAGCCGCTTGCGCACGTTCGTGGCCGCGGTGAGCACGACGATGTCGATCTCCCCCAGTTCGGCCGCGGCGCGCTCGGCGGCGCCCGGTTCCAGCAGATCGATCGCGTAGGGCCGGCCACCGGTCTCACGGGCGGCGGCCGGATCCAGGTCCGCGCTGATCACCTCGGCGCCGTGCGCGGCCAGCGCCCTTGCCGATTCCCGGCCGATCCCGCTGCCCGCGCCCAGCACCACGGCCCGTTTCCCGTCGAGCCGGAACAGCTTGTCGTAGGTCACGCCCGGATCACCGCCATCCGCGTCACGGTCAGCTCGTCGATGGCGAACCGCGGCCCCTCCCGGCCGATACCGGAATCCTTCACCCCGCCGTAGGGCATGGTGTCCGACCGGAACCCCGGGACCTCGTTCACCACCACCCCACCGACCTCGAGCTCGTCGATGGCGCGGAACGCGGTACCGAGGCTGCGCGTGAACACGCTCGCGTGCAACCCGTACCGGGAGGCGTTCACCTGCGCGAAGGCCTCGTCCAGATCGGAAACCCGGCGCAGGCACACGACCGGGCCGAAGATCTCCTCGTCCCAGCAGGCCACCCCGTCCGGCACGTCGGCCAGCACGGTCGGCGGGATCACGCCGTCGGACGCCTCGCCGCCGGCGAGCACCTTCGCGCCCGCCGCGGCGGCCTCGCCGATCCAGGCCAGCACCCGCGCCGTCGCCCGTTCGTCGATGAGCGCGGAGACGCGGGTGGCCTCGTCGCGCGGGTCGCCGACGACGGCCTCACCGAGCCGCGCGAGCACCCGCTCGGTCAGCGCGTCGGCGACCGAGTCCACGACGATCAGCCGCTGAACCGAGATGCACGCCTGCCCCGAGGCGTAGAACGCGCCGCGCAGCACGGCGTCCGCCGCCGCGTCCAGGTCGGCGTCCTCGGCGACCACGAGCGCGGCGTTCGACCCCAGCTCCAGCAGGGTCTTCGTGGGCGCCGCGTCCTTGGCGATGCGATGGCCGGTCGAAGCCGAGCCGGTGAACGACACCGCGCCGACCCTGCGGTCGGTCACCAGCGCCGAACCGACCTCCGCGTCGCCGGTGACGAGTTGCACCATCGCGGGCAGCGCGGTCGCCTCACGCACGAGGTGGACCAGCCAGAGCGTCGCGAGCGGCGTCTGCGGCGCCGGTTTGACGATCACCGGGCAGCCTGCCGCGATCGCCGGCGCGATCTTGTGCGAGGCGAGCAGCAGCGGGTAGTTGAACCCCGCGATGCCGACCACCACGCCGATCGGCTTCCGCTTCCAGAAGCCGGTCAGCCCCTCGCCCGAAGGCAGCAGGTCGAGCGGCACCGTCTCGCCGTGCAGCCGGGCCACCTCTTCGGCCGCGGCCTGCCAGGTCACCAGCGTGCGGGCCACCTCGACCCGGCAGTCGCACAGCGGTTTCCCGGTTTCGGCGACGAGCAGGCCTTCGAACTCGCTCTGCCATTCGGTCAGCGCCCGATGCACGTTCAGCAGGATTTCCCGGCGGGCCCAGGAGGGCAGCGCCGCGACCTCGCGGGCGAGGCCGACCGCCTCGTCCACCGCGCGCCGCGCCAGCTCCGGTGTCCCGACGGGTGCTTCGGAGACCACGCTGCCGTCGTAAGGAAAAGTGATCTGACAAGTGTCCGGTGTGGACACCCAGCCCGCCCCGATGGGCAGCCCGGACGGATACGGGTCGAACATCATCGTCCTCCCTCGGGGGTGCGCAGACGTGCCAGCTCCGCGTGTAGGTTCGGCGCCGCGGACATCAGTTCCCGGGTGTAGGGATGCCGCGGCGCCAGGTAGATCTCCTCGACCGGGCCCCGCTCCACGATTTCGCCCCGCCGCATCACGGCCACCGTGTCGCAGACGCGGCGTACCACGGCGAGATCGTGCGAAACGAACACCAGCGTCAGCTCGAACCGGGCCACCAGATCCGCCAGCAGGTCGAGGATCTGCTTGCGCACCGACACGTCCAGCGCGCTCACCGGCTCGTCGGCCACCAGCACCCGCGGCCGGGGCGCGAGCGCACGGGCGATCGAGATGCGCTGCCGCTGGCCGCCGGAGAACTGGTGCGGGTACCGGTCGCCGCTGTCCTCCGGCAGGCCGACGGCCGCGAGCAGTTCGGCCACGCGGGCCCGGTCGGTGTGGCCGAGGGGTTCGCAGATGATGTCGCGTACGCGCATGCGCGGGTCGAGTGACCCCATCGGATCCTGGAACACGACCTGCAGACGCGACCGCAGGAAACCGAGCCTGCGCTCGGGCAGGGTGTCGATCCGCTGTCCGTCGAACCGGATTTCGCCCGCACTCGGCTGGTCGAGCCCGGCGAGCAGCCGCACCATGGTCGACTTCCCGGAGCCGGACTCGCCGACGATGCCGAACCGCTGACCGGCGTCGATGTCGAGCGAAACGCCCCGCAGCGCGTGCGCCCGCCGGTACCGCCGATGCACGTCACGCAGTTCGATGAGTGCCACTACCCCACCTCCAGGTCCGAGGCGGCCAGCAGCTTCTTCGTGTACTCGTGCCGCGGCTGGGTGAGCACGTCCCGCGTGCTGCCCTCCTCGACGATGCGCCCGTCGAGCATCACCAGCACCCGCTCACAGACCCGCGCGACCACCGCGAGATCGTGGGTGATGAACAGCAGTGCGGCCGACCGCCGCGCCACCCCGGTGAGGATCAGGTCCAGCACCTGCGCCTGCACGGTGACGTCCAGCGCGGTCGTGGGCTCGTCGCAGATCAGCAGGGACGGGTCGTTCGCCAGCGCGATCGCCAGCATGATCCGCTGCCGCTGGCCGCCGGAGAGCTGGTGCGGGTAGGCGCGGGCGACGCCGGACAGGTCAACGGCGTCGAGCAGTTCCCCGGCGATCCGGTTCGCTTCCCGCGACGGGACCCTCCGGTGCAGCCTGATCGACTCGGCCACCTGCCTGCCCACCCGCATCAGCGGGTTGAGCGCGGTCATCGGTTCCTGGAACACCATGGCCAGCTCGTTGCCCCGCAGGCGGGACAGCTCCCGCTCGCTCGCGCCGAGGAGATGTTTCCCGTGGAACATGATCGAGCCGGTGGCCCGCAGCCCGTCCGGCAGCAGCCCCATGACCGCCGAGGCCGTCAGTGACTTGCCCGATCCGGACTCGCCGATCAGCCCGACCCGTTCCCCTTCGCCGAGCTCGAACGACACCTCCCGCACCAGCGGCACGTCCCCCGCGAGCACCGACAATCCGCGTACGTCGATCGTCATCGGGACACCACCCGCAGTCGCGGATCCAACCGGTCCCTGAGCCCGTCACCCAGCAGGTTGAAGCCGAGGACGGCGAGGGCGATCGCGATCCCGGGCACCAGCGCCAGCCGCGGCTGCACGGCGAGCAGTTCCTGCGATTCCTGGAGCATCCGCCCCCAGGACGGGGTGGGCGGCCGGGTACCGAAGCCGAGGAAGGACAGGGCCGCCTCGGCCAGCACGGCGATCGCGAAGGACACCGAAGCCTGCACGATCACCAGCCCGGCGATGTTGGGCACCACGTGCCGCCGCGCGATGAACGGGCGCGACCGGCCGCCCGCGCGCGCGGCGAGCACGTACTCCGTGCTCATCACCTGCAGGCTGCCCGAACGGGCCATCCGCGCGAAGGACGGGATGGTCGCGATGCCGATCGCGACCATCGCGGTGAGCGTGCTCGGCCCGAACACTGCACCGAACATGATCGCCAGCAGCAGCGCGGGGAAGGCGAGCACCAGGTCGTTGACCCGCATGACGAACTCGCCCAGCCCGCGCCGCGACATCCCGGCGAAGATCCCGAGCGGGGTGCCCACGAGCGCGGCGACCCCGACCGCCAGCACGCCGACGTAGAGCGTGGTTCGCGCCCCCACCATGAGCTGGCTCAGCAGGTCGCGGCCGAACTTGTCCGTGCCGAGCCAATATTCGCCGGAAGGCCCGAGCAGCCGCGCGGAGGCATCCACCCGCAACGGATCGTGCGGCGTCCACACGAAGGACAGCAGCGCGGTGAGCACGACGAGTCCCACCAGCGCGGTTCCGGTCAGCAGCGGCCAGTTGAGGCGGTTTCGGACGGCGACGCTCATCGGCTCCCCACTCTCTCCCGGCCGGCCTCCCTCAATCGCGGATCGATCAGCGCGTACGCCACGTCGACCACGAAGTTCACCAGGAGCACGGCCACCACCAGCACCAGCACGATGCCCTGCACGGTCAGCAGGTCCCGTGCGGCCACCGAGTCGAGCAGCAGACTGCCGAGACCGGGCAGCACGAACACCCGCTCCACCACCACCGCGCCGATCAGCAGTGTGGTCAACTGCAGACCCAGCACGGTCACCACCGGCACCGCCGCGTTCCGCAACCCGTGCCGGATCAGCGCGGGGTACGGCCGCAGCCCCTTCGACCGCGCCGTGCGCAGGTAGTCCTGGCCGAGGACGTCCAGCACCGCCGAACGGACATACCGGGTCAACACCGCGCCCTGGACCAGGCCCAGCGACAGTGCGGGCAGGACCAGGCCGCGCAGGAAATCCCCGACATCCTGGTCCGGAGGGGTCCAGCCGCCCGATGGCAACCAGCGCAGGCCGACCGCGAACACCTGCACCAGCAGGATGCCCGCCAGGAACGCCGGCACCGCCACGCCCAGCTGCGACAGGCCGGAGATCGTCGCCCCGGCCGCGCGCCGGTGCCAGGTCGCCGCGAGGGTGCCGAGCGGCACCGCGATCACCACCGCGACCACCATGCCCGCACCGACCAGCCACAACGTCACCCCCAGGCGGTCGACCAGTTGCGGGCCGATCGCCTCACCGGTGACGTAGGAGCGGCCGAAGTCCCCGTGCAGCAGCCCGCCGAGCCAGCCGAGGTACTGCACGGCCAACGGGCGGTCGAGGCCGAACTCGTGGCGGGTCTTGGCCAGCAGTTCCGGCGTCGCGCTCACCCCCAGTGCGACCTGGGCCGGGTCGCCCGGCAGCACCGCCATGAAGGCGAACACCACGATCGACGCGGCGAGCACGCTCACCACCAGTATCGCCGTCCGGCGCAGCACCGCCGCCACCATCACGCCCGCCCCAGCCCGGTGAGGTCGAAGGATTCGCCGACCTGGTTGCGGGCCAGCCCGGTCACCTTCTTCTTGGCCACCACCACGTTCGGGAACAGGAACAACCAGTCCGCCGCGGCGTCCGCGGTGATCGTCTCCGCCACCTGCTTCATGTCGTCGACCTGCTCCTGGGCCGTCCCGGCATCCGCCGCCGCGAGCAGCTGCCGCACACGCGGGTTGTCGTAGCCCCAGTAGTACTGGGGATTGCCGAAGGTCGCGATGTCCCGGGCCTCGACGTGCTGCACTATCGACATGTCGTAGTCGTGGCCGTTGAACACCTGTTTGAGCCACACGGCCGGGAAGTCCAGTGGCTCGATGTTCACGCGCACCCCGATGTCCGCCAGCTCGGAGGCGACCACCTGCGCGGCGTTGACCGCGTACGACAGGTTCGGGATCCGCAGCCGCAGCACCAGGTTCGTCTGCCCCGCCTCGGCGAGCAGCGCCTTGGCGCGGGCCGGGTCGTGGGGGTAGTAGCCGGAAAGGTCTTCGTACCAGGGGTCGGTGGGCGGCACCATACTGCCGATGAGCGTGCCCCGGCCGGCCCAGGCGGTGGCGAGCAGTGCCTTCCGGTCGATCGCGAGGGTCAGCGCCTGCCGCACCCGCCGGTCGTCCAGTGGCGGCCTCGCGTTGTTGAACGACAGCACGACCTCGCTGTTCGTGGTGCCCTGCAGCACCGTGAACCGGTTATCGGCCTCGAACTGCGGGATCGAATCGGGCGCGGTGATCGTGGAGACGACGTCGATCCCGTTGCTCAGCAAGGCGTTGTTGAGCGCGGTCGGATCCTTGATGTACTTGAGCACCACCGTCCGGTAGGCCGGCTTCGGCCCCCAGTACGCCGGATTCTGTTGCAGCACAATGGAATCACCGCGGCGCCTGCTCGCCACGAGGTACGGCCCGGTGCCGATGGGCGCGTTCGCGAGATCGGCCACCCCGGTCGGGCTGAACATGGCGCCGACGCGGCCGGTCAGGTCGAAAAGCCAGCCGTTGCTGGGTTTTTTCAACACCACTCTCGCATGCAGCGGGTCGACCACCTCCACGTGGTCAACGACGTCCATTTTGGACTTCAGGGAGACGGTCCAACCGGTTTTGACCCGCTCGAGGGAGAACCTGACGTCGTCGGCGGTGAACGGGGCACCGTTGCTGAACTTCACCCCGGGGCGCAACTGGAAGTCGTACGCCAGGCGATCCGGGCTGAGCGTCCACGACTGCGCGAGCAGCGGCACGATCCGGCCGTCCGCGTCCAGCTTCACCAGACCCTCGTACACGTTGTACAGCAGGGCTTGCGGGATGGCGGCGCCATCGGTGCGGGTGAAGTCGAAGTTCTGGGGCTCGGCCGCGAACCCGACCGCCAGCGTGTCGGGCCCGCCGCCGACCGAGGCGGTGGACCCGGCGGAACAGGCGGTGACCGCCAGCAGCAACGCCAGCGCGATGGCGGAAACCCGGACCCTCATCCACCCTCCAGCCCCGGAATGCCGGACCAGTAGCTTAGGTTCGCATCCCACCCGATCAAGGTCAACGAGCGGATGCTCACCCCGCCGCCGGCCCGGCTCAGCCCAGGGCCTGGTCCAGGTCGCGCCAGAGATCCTCCGGATCCTCCAGACCGACACTGAACCGGATCAGGCCCGGCGGCACATGGGCGTCTCCTGCCCACCGCGCCCGCCGTTCCACCAGGCTCTCCACCCCGCCAAGGCTGGTGGCGTGAACGACGAGTGAGAGCGAGGCGCAGAACCTCTCCGCGGTGTCCGCGTCGGCCAGCTCGAAGGCGATCATCGTGCCCTGACCCGGGTAGCTCACCCGGCGCACCGCCGGATGCCCGGCCAGCCGGTCCGCCAGCAGCGCCACGGTCCTGGACTGCTCCGCGAGCCGGACCGGCAGCGTGCGGAGGCCACGCAGCGCGAGCCACGCTTCCAGCGCGCCTGGCGTGGCACCGAGCCGGGTCCTGGCCGCCCGCAGGCCGGTGACCAGGGTCTCGTCGGCCGCCACCGCGAGGCCGAGCAGCAGATCGCTGTGCCCGCCGATCAGCTTCGTCGCGCTGTGCACGACGATGTCCGCGCCCAGCGTCAGCGGCTGCTGCCCCAACGGCGTGGCGAAGGTGTTGTCGACGACCACGCGCGCCTTGCCACCGGCCAGCGACGCGATGTCGATCAGTTCCAGCGTCGGGTTGGTGGGCGACTCGAGCCACAACAGATCCAGTTCGCCCGCCGCGGCGGCCCAGCCCTCCCGGTCACTCGGGTCGATCCGCCGCACCTTAAGCCGCCCCTGCTCCGCGGCGTGATCGAGCAGACCGCGCGTACCGGAGTAACTGAAGGTCGGCACCGCCACCCCGGCCCCGGCCGGGAGCAGGTCGAGCACCGCCGCCACCGCGCCCATCCCGGAGGCGAACGCGATCGCGCTACCGCCTTCGAGCGCCCCGATCGCTTCTTCGAGCGCCACCCACGTCCTGGTGCCCTCCTCGCGGGCGTAGGCGAAATCGCCGCCCGCGACGAAGGTGCTGGCCGGCACGATCGGCACGTTCAGCGGCTCGCCCGGGCCCGACGGCCGCCCCGCCGCTACCGCGCGCGTACGCGGCGTCCACTCGTTCATGCAGCCTCCTGTGCAATCAACCTCGAACACACGTCGACGTCCGGCCCCAAAGCGCGGATCAAATCCTCACCGGCCGCCGAGAGGGCCGCCAGTGGCATCGGTTCGAGCCGTTCCAGCAGGAACAGCCCGCGCTTGCTGTCTTCCCGCAGACGGGTGCGCACACACTGCCGGTGGTTCCATCGACGGCAGGTCACCCCCGCGTCGTCCCGCCACACCACTTCTCCCGGATCGGCGGTCTCGGTGACGGGCTCGCCGTTCGCCATGGTGTCGAAGGCCTCGTCGCCCCGGGCCCGCACCAGCCGCGGCAAGCCTGCGTAGGCGTCCAGATCCTCCCCGCCGATCGGCAGTCCATGCCGGACGGAAACCGTGTTGTAGCTGTCGACCACGCGGTTGACCTGCGGTAATTCGGGGCGGCGGAGGAGCGCTTCCAGCGAGTTCCTGGTGCGGTTCGGCTTGGCACCGAAGGCGCGGTAGGCCTCCCGCCAGGAGTCCACGTGGACACCCGCCTCGGCACGCGTGGTCACCGGTATCCCCTCGCTCGGCCCGCTGGGCAGCCCCTCGACCACGATCGCGAGCAGCGCGAAGTCGGGGCGCAGCCGGAACACCTCCTGGTCCACGTGGATTCCGTCCAGCAGCCTGTTCCTATCGTGCACAGTTGTCCTCCTGTCGCCGGTCAGTTTAGCGACCCAATCAGTACAATATATCGACTATCGAAGGAGTCCCTGGTGACCGACGGAGAACCGGCGGCCGTGCTCGCCCGCAACATCCGCGCGAGGCGGATCGCGCGGCACTGGAGCATGGACGCGCTCGCCGCGCGCGCCGGGCTGAGCAAGGGTGTCGTGGTGGCACTCGAACAGGGCCGCGGCAACCCGAACCTGGCCACCCTGATCCGGGTCGGCGACGCGCTCGGCGTTTCGCTGACCGCGCTGCTCGAAGGCACCGAAGCCCCGTCCATTTCGGTCCAGGACCAGGGAAATCTGCTGTGGGAGGGTGAGTCGGGCGGGACCGGGCGGCTGCTCGCCGGGACCGACGCTCCCGCGCCCGCCGAGTTATGGCGATGGCGGCTCCAGCCCGGAGAAGAGCATCGGAGCGAGGGGCACGCTTCCGGCACTCATGAGCTGATCCACGTGCTGACCGGATCGCTCCGGCTTAGCGTCGGTCAGGAGGAAGTCACCGTGCCTGCCGGTTCCACCGCGCGCATGACCGCCGACCGGCCACACGGCTACGCCAACGTCGGCGAAGAACCGGTCGACTACATCGGGGTGGTCGTGGTCCCCGTGTCGTGATGCGCACCGTTACACCGATCGCTACGGTCGCACCGACACCCGACAACAAGGAGTAGTTCATGGCACTGCAGAAGCCCGAGATCGACCGGCCCGAGGGACCGCCACCGGCGGATCTGGAGATCACCGACATCACCGTCGGTGACGGCCCCGAGGCGACCTCGGGGAAGGTCGTATCGGTGCACTACGTCGGCGTCTCGCACTCCACGGGGGCCGAGTTCGACGCTTCGTGGAACCGGGGCGAGGCGTTTCGCTTCCCGCTCGGTCAGGGCCACGTGATCCCGGGCTGGGACCAGGGCGTGGTCGGTATGCGGGTCGGCGGCCGTCGCAAGCTCGTGATCCCGCCGCACCTCGCCTACGGCTCGCGGGGCGCCGGCAGCGTGATCAAGCCCAACGAAACCCTGATCTTCGTCGTCGACCTGGTCGGCGTCTCCTGAACCCGGGCTATCCGAGCCGGACCGCCGCCTCCCGCAGCAGGTCGAGCATCTTGGCCACGTGGGCGGGCGGCCGGTTCCGGTGCACGGTGTGGATCTCGCGAACCGGTCGTCGTCCGGCGAGGTCCCGCACCACCAGCCGCGCGGGGTCGGCGGCGGTCAGCAGGCTCTGCGGCACGAACGACACTCCCAGTCCGGCCCGCACGAGCGCGAGGATCACGGAATAGTCCCTCGTTTCGTAGGCCACCCGGGGCCGGACACCGGTCTCTTCGACCAGACTCTCGAAACAGATCCGGCTCGGGGCCCGCTCGTCGCCGGAGATCCAGTCGTCCTCGGCGAAGTCCTCGAACCGCAGACGCCGGGCCGTGGCCAGGCGATGATCCGCCGACAGCACCAGGCGCAGCCGGTCGGCCAGCAGGGACCGCCGCACCAGGCCCCGCGCGGGCGGCAGCTTCACGGCCGGGTACCGGTGGGTGATGAGCAGGTCGAGATCACCGGCCAGAACGAGGCCGTACCCGTCCGGCGGTTCCAGGTCGACCAGCCGCAGCCGCGTCCGGGGGTACGCCTCGCGGAAGGCCCGCATCGCGGGCGGCACGAGCAGCTGGCCCGCGGTGGCGAAGGTGCCGACGCTCAGCTCCGCGGCGGGCAGTTCCCGCAACCGTGCCAGCGCCAGTTCGGCGTCGCGCAACTCGCCCGCGATGGACTCCCCGTGCTCCACCAGCAGACGCCCGGCCTCGGTGAGCGAAGCGCCGGTCGGCCGCCGCTCCAGCAGGGCGCAGCCCGCCTCCCGTTCGAGCCGGGCCAGTTGCTGTGAAAGTGCCGAGGCGGTGAAGCCCATGCGGCGGGCCGCGGTGGCGATGGACCCGGCGTGTGCGACCTCGACCAGCACACGGAGTCGTTCGGGGGCGATCACGGCCTTAAGTATTGCTAACGTCGGCTTAGCCAATAGCGCTAACTACTTAAGACCTCCACTGGCCACAGTGGGGTCATGACAGCCACTCTTGCCGACGGTGTGACCGCCGCGGCAGCGCGCATCGCCCCGCACATCCGGCACACTCCCTTGCTCCGGACCGAAATCGACGGCCGACCGGTGGTGCTCAAGCTCGAACATCTCCAGCGGACCGGCTCGTTCAAACTGCGGGGTGCGCTCAACGTGCTGCTCAGCGGCCCGCGCCCGCGGCGTGTGATCACCGCGTCCGGTGGCAACCACGGCATCGGCGTGGCCACCGCCGCCGCGATCCTCGGCCTGCCCGCCACCGTCTACGTGCCCTCGACCGTGCCGGAAAGCAAGGCTCGGCGCATCGAGGCGGCGGGTGCCGAACTGGTCCGGACCGGCGACCGGTATGCGGACGCGGCGGCCGCCGCGCACGAGGCGGCTGCCGTTCCCGGCGCCCGCTACGTGGAGGCCTACGACGACCCGGTCGTGATCGACGGGCAGGGCACGCTCGCCGCGGAGATCGTCCGCGAAGCGCCGGAAATCGACTCCATCGCCG
>NZ_VJWX01000231.1 GCF_007713715.1 Amycolatopsis rhizosphaerae | reverse complement strand
TGCCCAGGGCGACGCTCATGGAATCCTCTACGGCCTACAGACGGCTGCGTACTCGATCAGCCTACCTACTGGAGACGGATCGGGTTGACGATGTCAGCCGTCACGGTGAGCAGTGTTACCGCCCCGCCGAGGAACACGATGACCATCGTGATCGCCGACAGTTTCGTGTAGTCCACCGGACCGCCCGCGGCCTTGCCGCGCAGCCCGCGCTGCCAGTCCCGGATCCGCTCGTACCAGGTGACCGCGATGTGGCCGCCGTCCAGCGGCAGCAGCGGCAGCAGGTTGAACACGCCGACGAAGAAGTTCAGGCTGGCCAGCAGGAGCAGGAACAACGGCCAGACCCCGGCTTCCACCGCCTCGCCGCCGATCCGGCTCGCGCCGACCACGCTGACCGGGGTGTTCGGATCCCGCTCACCGCCGAAGATCGCGTGCACCACCGCGGGGATGCGCTGCGGGAACTCCAGGAGCCGGTCCCAGGTCTGCCCGAACATGTCCGTGGCGAACGATCCCGCCGCGCCGAAGGCGGCCACCGGGCTGTAGTGCAGCGACTGCGCCCTGGTGACGCCGATCGCGCCCAACCGGTTGACCTTGGGGTTGTTCGGGTCGCCGACCGGTCGGTCGACCTGCACCACGTTGACGGTCAGGGGAATGATCCGCCCGTCACGCCGGACCTCGACGGTGACCGGGCCGGAGATCGGCTGGATCCGGGCGGTCACGTCGGTGAACGTGGGGGTGGCCACGCCCCCCACGGACACGATCTCGTCACCGGGTTTGAGCCCGGCATCCTTGGCCGGGGCCGGGTCGCCGGGGCGGCAGACCGGGGAGGTCGCCTGGCTGACCGTCGTGGCGTTGGTCACGCAGTCGGCCACGGACTCGATCTGCGGTTTACCCGTGGTGTTGGGCAGGCCCATCGTGGCCGCCATCAGGTACAACACGAGGAAGCCGAGGATGAAGTGCGTCACCGACCCGGCGGCCAGCACGACGGTGCGCTTCCAGGTCTTGTACCGCCACATGGCCCGCGGCGCCTCGTCGGGGGTGACCTCGTCGAGGGCCGTCATCCCGGCGATGTCGCAGAAACCGCCGAGCGGGATCCACTTCAGGCCGTACTCGGTCTCACCCCGCCGGAACGAGAAGACCTTGGGCCCGAAACCGATGAAGTAGCGGCGGACCTTCATCCCAAAGGCCTTCGCGGTGAGCATGTGCCCCGCCTCGTGCAGCGCGACGGACACGCAGATGCCCAGCGCGAAGAGCACGACTCCGAAAATGTAGGCGAGCAAGCCCTACTTCCTCTCCTCAGCGATTTCAGCGGCGCGGGCGCGCGCCCACCGTTCCGCGGCGAACACATCCTCCAGGTCACGGGGTTCGCGGCGCCACTCGTCAGCCTCCTGAACCACCTGTTCAACAGTGTCCACGATGGAGGTGAAGCGGGCGTTCTGCGCGAGGAAGGCGGCCACCATCGTCTCGTTCGCGGCGTTGAACACCGCGGGAAGGCAGCCGCCGGTCGTCCCGGCGTGACGGGCCAGTTCGACGGCGGGGAAGGCCTGGGCATCCAGCGGTTCGAAGGTCCACGACGAAGCCTGGTCCCAGCGGCACGGCCGGGCCGCTCCCGGCACCCGGTCGGGCCAGTGGAGGGCCAGCGCGATCGGCAGGCGCATGTCGGGCGGGCTGGCCTGCGCCAGCGTCGAGCCGTCGGTGAAGGTGACCATCGAGTGCACGATCGACTGGGGGTGCACGACCACGTCGATGCGGTCGCAGGGCACGTCGAACAGCAGGTGGGCCTCGATCAGCTCGAGCCCCTTGTTGACCAGGGTGGCCGAGTTGATGGTGATCAGCCGCCCCATCGACCAGGTGGGGTGGGCCAGGGCGTCGGACACGCTCACCTCGGCCATCTCGGCCCTGCTGCGGCCGCGGAACGGCCCGCCGGAGGCGGTGAGCACCAGCCGGTCGACCTCGTCCGCCCGGCCACCCCGCAACGCCTGCGCCATCGCGGAATGTTCGGAGTCCACCGGCACCAGCTGGCCCGGCCTGGCCGCCTTGAGCACCAGCGGTCCCCCGGCGATCAGGGACTCCTTGTTGGCCAGTGCCAGCATCGCGCCGGTGTCCAGCGCGCGCAGCGTGGGCTCGAGTCCCTGCGAACCGGGCATGCCGTTGAGCACCACGTCCACCGGCACGGCGGCGATGAGTTCGGTCACCGCGTCGGCGCCGGCGAAGATCCGCGGCAGGCGGAACTCGCCCCGCGCGTACCCGCGGCGCTGCGCCTCGGCGTACAGCGCCAGCTGCAGATCCTCGACCACGGTCGGTTTGACGACCGCGACCGCCTCCACCTCGTGCGCCAGGGCCTGGGCGGCGAGCGCGGCCGGATCGCCACCCCCGGCGGCGATGCCCGCGACGCGGAACAGGTGGGGATTACGGGCGGCGACGTCCAGTGCCTGCGTGCCGATGGACCCGGTGGAACCGAGCACGAGGACGGTGCGGGGTGTGTTCATCGCGACCATTGTCCCGAACCGCCCGGCGGGGGCGCCCGGGGCATGTGGGATTATCGCGAGTGCAGGTTCCGGCAGGTTGTGGAGGAGTGATCGTGGCAGGCAAGACGGTGGAGAAGCGGAAGCATTCCGGCGTCGGCACGGTGGACCCCCGCGACGAGCCGTCGGCGGCCTGGGGATGGCACGGCACCTTCCCGAAGGCCACCCGGATCGCCGGCTGGGTCACCGCGATCCTGTTGTTCGTGATGATCTACAACAACCACGAGAACAACACCGAGAACGTCTGGCTGATCGGTCTCGGCCTGGCCGTGATCATCGGGCTGCTCATCGACCTCAAGCGGCAGCGCACCGCCTGGCGGCGCTGACCGCACCCGCGGCCTGCGCCGGCTCAGCCCTCGGCGGCGAGCTGGCCGCAGGCCGCGGCGATCTCCTGGCCTCGCGTGTCCCGGACCGTGCAGGCCACTCCCCCGGCGTTGACGCGGCGCACGAACTCCCGCTCGACGGCCTTCGGACTGGCGTCCCACTCGCTGCCCGGTGTCGGGTTCAGCGGAATGACGTTGACGTGCACGAGCTGGTTGAGGTGCTTGCGCAGCCGCTTGGCCAGCAGGTCCGCGCGCCATGGCTGGTCGTTGACGTCCCGGATGAGCGCGTACTCGATCGAAACCCGCCGTCCGCTGGTGTCGGCGTAGTAGCGAGCCGCTTCGAGCACCTCGTCCACTGACCACCGGTTGTTCACCGGGACCAGCGTGTCACGCAACTCGTCGTCCGGCGTGTGCAGGGACACCGCCAGGCGCACCTGGAGCTTTTCGTCCGCCAGCCTCCGGATCGCCGGCGCCAGCCCGACCGTGGAGACGGTGACCGAACGCTGCGAAATGCCGAGCCCGCCGGGGGCGGGGTCGGTGATGCGCCGGACCGCGGCCACCACCCGCTTGTAGTTGGCCAGCGGCTCCCCCATGCCCATGAACACGATGTTCGACAGGCGGCCCGGGCTCGGCTTCCCGTCCGGCCCCGGCATCAACCCGTCCCGCATCACCGCGGCGGCGGCCCGGACCTGGTCGACGATCTCGGCCGTGGACAGGTTGCGGTCCAGCCCGCCCTGCCCGGTGGCGCAGAAGGGGCAGGCCATCCCGCACCCCGCCTGACTCGAGATGCACAGCGTGGCCCGATCGGGGTAGCGCATGAGCACGCTCTCCAGCAGCGTGCCGTCGTGCGCCCGCCACAGCGTCTTTCGCGTGGTGCCCTCGTCGCAGGCCACCGCGCGAACCTCGGTCAGCAGCGGCGGCATCAGCTCCGCGACCAGCCGATCGCGGGAGGCCGCCGGGATGTCCGTCATCGCCGCCGGGTCGACCGTGAGGCGCGAGAAGTAGTGATTCGACAGTTGCTTGGCGCGAAACGGCTTCTCGCCGAGTTCGGCGACCGCTTCCGCGCGCTCGGCGACGGTGAGGTCGGCCAGATGGCGGGGCGGCAGTCCGCGGCGAGGCGCCTCGAAGACCAGGGGGAGAGCAGTCATAACCGTTCCAGTGTCGCACGAACCGGCCCCTTGCCGAGCGACTGTTTCCGATATATCGTGAACATGTCGGAACATAACGAGAAAGGAGATCCGACATGCGATACCGAGCTTTTCCCTTCCCGCCGGATCCGGAGGGGCGCCGGGCTTTCGGGCCGCGCGGCCGCGGTGGATTCGGCGAGTTCCCGCCCGGCTGGGGTCCCAGCGGCCCGCGCCGAGGACACGGCCGTCCGCACCACCCCGGCGGCCGTCGCGGACGGCGCGGCGACGTGCGCGCGGCGATCCTCGCCCTGCTCGCCGAACAGCCACGGCACGGTTACGAGATCATCAGCGAGATCGCCGAGCGCAGCGGCGGGTTCTGGCGCCCCAGCCCGGGGTCGATCTACCCGACCCTGCAACTGCTCGCCGACGAGGGCCTGGTGATCAGCCACGACGAGGGCGGCAAGAAACTGTTCGAACTCACCGAGGAAGGACGGACAGCCGCCGGACGGCAGGACGAAACCCCGCCGTGGGAGCAGATCGCCCACGAGGTCGACCCGTCCGAAGTGAACCTGCGCAAGGCAGGCGCCACCCTGATGGCCGCCGCGATCCAGGTCTCCCAGGCCGGCACCCCCGGCCAGAAGAAACGAGCGGTCGAGGTACTCGACGAAGCCCGGCGTTCCCTCTACGGGATCCTGGGTGAAATCGATTCCGAAGACGACGAGTGACCGGGCAGCACGAGGCCGGTGGGCTTCTCGCGGACGTGTACGCGATAGTCCACCGGCACCGTGAAGCCGTTTGCGGGATCATCGTTGGCGCGTAGGACATCGGCGATGGCGCGCGCCGCCACCGCCGGGCTGAATTCGATCTTCAGCACGGCTTCCAGCTCGGCGCGTTCGGCGAACCACCATCGCGTGGCGACGCGCCGGCAGCGGAAACCCTGACCGGCGAAAAACGCTTCCACCGCCGCCGGGTCGTAGTGCGGCAGGTCCTCGCGCATCCATCGGCCGTACGGCTCTCCGGTCACGTCGAGATCCACGATCACCAGCGAACCGCCTGGGCGCAACACCCGGTCCGCTTCCCGCAGGCCCGGTTCGCAGCCCGGCCCGAAGAAGTACGCGGTGCGCGCGTGCACGACATCGGCGCACCCTTCCGGCAGCGGCAACCGCTGTGCCGGACCGCCCAGCACCTCCACGTTGCGCAGTTCGCCGACCCGCCGTTTTGCCCGCTGCAGCAACGGTTCGTGCGGTTCGACCCCGACCACCGACCGCGCCGCCGAGGCAAACACCGGCAGGTGGAAGCCGTCACCGCAGCCGACATCCACCACGTCCCGGCCGGCCCAGGCCGCCTCCTCCGCGATCACCCGCCAGATCGCGCCGTCCACGTCCTGTGCGCGGTTCTCCCGCTCGTAGACGTCCGGGTAGTACCAGATGTTCGGACTCGGTACCACGGCCCCGTCGCGGAGCTTCGCCTTCAGCCCGCGACGGGCGGCCTTCCACATAGGAACCAGCATAAGCGAGCGGAATCCGGGAAAACGCGCGTCGAGCGGCCGTAGCATGGGCAGCGGAACACTGGAGGACGTCATGACTTTCGGTTCGCCGCTGCGCCGATCCCTTCCCGCACCGGGAACGCCGTGCTGGGTGGAGTTGGCCACCGGCGACGAAGACACCGCCCAGCGCTTCTACGGCAAGCTGTTCGGCTGGAGGTTCGACGCCCACCGCGATCCGTCCACTCCCACCGGCCGGTATCTCATCGCGACTCTCGGCGGCAGTCAGGTCGGCGGCCTCTACCGGAGGGCGGAGGGCTCGGCCCCGCAGTGGACCGTCAACATCTCCGTGCACAACACCGCGGGCGCCGCGGAATGGGTCGCCCGGCTCGGTGGCGTGGTGACCCTCGGGCCGGTCGGTATTCCGCGCCGGGGCAGCGTCCTGCACGCGATGGATCCGGCCGGTGCCCCGCTCGTGCTCTGGCAGCCACCGCCGGACTGGGACTTCGGTACCGGAGTGCCGAACACCTTCGCCACCGCCGATCTCAACACCCACGACGGGGCCACCGCCGACGCCTTCTTCGGCCGCCTGTTCCGGTACCGGTGCCTGCAGATCGGGGACCACCACGGCATCGACTACGCGGAATGGCAGTTGGACCACCAGCCGGTGCTGTACCGGTACGTGATGGGGCCCGAGTATCCGGCGGACACTCCGCCGCACTGGATGGTCTACTTCGCCGCCGATCCGGCGGTCGGGGTTGACGCCACGGCCGGACACGCCGTCATGCTCGGCGGCCGGATCGTGGTCGGCGCCTACGACTCCCCCTGGGGTCGCATCGCCGTAGTCGCCGACCCCGATGGAGCGGTGTTCTCGATCGTCGACCGGAACGAAGTGCCCCAGGACTGGGGCCGGGCCGAGGTCGACGACCCCTACGACGACTGAACCCGAGCCGGGTTCAGCTCACGAAGGCCGACAGCAGCACCCAGGAAACAACCGCCGAAGGCAGCAGCGAGTCCAGCCGGTCCATCAGCCCGCCGTGCCCGGGCAGGAGGGTGCCCATGTCCTTGATGCCCAGATCGCGCTTGATCAGGGACTCGACGAGATCGCCCAGAGTCGCGGTGAGCACGATGGCGGCACCGAAGATCACCCCCTGCCACACCCGCCCGTCCAGCAGGAGCGACACGGCCAGCGCGCCGCCGGCGATGCCCGCGATCATCGATCCGGAGAAGCCCTCCCAGGTCTTCTTCGGACTGATCGTCGGCGCCATCGGGTGCTTTCCCTTGAGCACGCCGGCCACGTAGCCACCGGTGTCCGAGGCGACCACCGCGATCATGAAGGTCAGCACCCGGCCGACCCCGTCGTGCGGCGGCACCAGCATCGCGGCAAAGGAGGCGAACAGCGGCAGGTAGGCCGCCGCGAACACCGAGGCGGTGATGTCGCGCAGATACCCCTGCGCCCCGCCGGGAAGCCGCCACAACAGGCAGGCCAGCACCGTGATCACGAACGCGATCAGCGCCCCGGCCCGCCCGTACGGCCAGGCCAGCCAGATCATCGCCTGACCCCCGACGAGCAACGGGACCAGCGAGAGCCGGATGTCGGCGGCGCGGCGCAGGGCCTGCGCGAACTCGAAGGTCCCGGCCGCGACCGCCAGCGCGATGATCCCGATGAACAGGTACCGCACGGTGAGCAGCGAGACGAGAATCGCCGCACCCAACACCACCCCGACGGCGATGGCCGCCGGCAGGTTACGGCCGGCTCGCGACGGTTTCTTGGCCGGCTCGGCGGGTTCCACCGGCTCCGGAGAAGACATCGGCGCCTTCTCGCGCTCTTCGCTCACCTGGGCCATCAGACCTCGAGTAGCTCGGCTTCCTTGTGTTTGACGAGCTCGTCAATCTGGTTGACGTAGTTGTCGGTGAGGTGCTGCAGTTCCTTCTCGGCGCGGGCGACCTCGTCCTCACCGGCCTCGCCGTCCTTGGCGATCCGGTCCAGCTCTTCCTTGGCCTTGCGGCGGACCCCGCGGATGTGCACCTTGGCGTCCTCACCCTTGCTCTTGGCCATCTTGACCATCTCGCGACGCCGTTCCTCGGTCAGCTGCGGGATGACGACCCGGATGATGCTGCCGTCGTTGCTCGGGTTCACGCCCAGGTCCGAGTCGCGGATCGCCTTTTCGATCGCGGCCAGCTGCCCCTGGTCGTAGGGCTTGATGACCGCCATGCGCGCCTCGGGGATGTTCACCCCCGCCACCTGGTTGAGCGGCATGGTCGAGCCGTAGGCCTCCACCATCACCCGGGAGAACATCGACGGGTTGGCCCGGCCGGTCCGCACCGACGACAGATCCTCCTTGGCGAAGGACACCGCTTTTTCCATCTTCTCCTCGGCATCGAGAAGGGCTTCGTCGATCACGGCTGCTCCCGTTGTCTCTCAGTTGTCTCCTGTGATCCCACCAGGACTAGGCGTCGGGCCCGTCGGCGGGGGTGCTGACCAGTGTGCCGATCCTCTCACCACGGACCGCACGCGCGATGTTCCCCTCGGTGAGAAGGTTGAACACGATAATCGGCATGTTGTTGTCCATGCAGAGGCTGAAGGCGGTCGCGTCGGCGACCTTGAGCCCGCGCTCGAGCACCTCGCGATGGGTGATCTCGTCGAACATCTTGGCGCTGGGGTCGCTCTTCGGATCGGCGGTGAAGACACCGTCGACGGCCTTCGCCATGAGCACCGCTTCGCAGCCGATCTCCAGCGCCCGCTGGGCGGCGGCGGTGTCGGTGGAGAAGTAGGGCATCCCGACGCCTGCGGCGAAGATCACGACCCGGCCCTTCTCGAGGTGCCGCTCCGCGCGCCTCGGAATGTAGGGCTCGGCCACCTGGCCCATGGTGATCGCGCTCTGCACCCGCGTGGGCACGCCTTCCTTTTCCAGGAAGTCTTGCAGGGCGAGACAGTTCATCACGGTGCCGAGCATCGCCATGTAGTCGGCGCGATCCCGGTCCATACCGCGCTGGGACAGCTCGGCGCCGCGGAAGTAGTTGCCGCCGCCGATGACCACGGCCATCTGCACGCCCGTCCGCACCACGCCGGCGATCTGCTGGGCGACCGAGTGCACGACGTCCGGATCCACGCCCAGCGATCCACCGCCGAGCATCTCTCCACCCAGTTTCAGCAGTACCCGCCGGTAACCGTCGGCCTGATCCACCCTGTCACCAGCCCCGTTACGGGGGCCATCCCCCACCTCAGTCACGCCCGCCTCTTCTCCACTGGTACCGCTGCTGTGCCTGCCTGGCCCGTTCGTCACCGTGCCCCGTCCCCGACATCGCCGGAGACGGGGCACGGTCACATTTCAGCCGCCAGGCCTTACTGCTGGCCTACCTCGAACCGGGCGAACCGCGTCACGGTCACGCCGGCCTCGTCGAGCAGCTGCTTCACAGTCTTCTTGTTGTCGGTCACCGAAGGCTGCTCCAGGAGCACGACGTCCTTGTAGAACGCGTTCACCTTGCCCTCGATGATCTTCGGCAGCGCCTGCTCCGGCTTGCCCTCGGACCGCGCGGTCTCCTCCGCGATACGGCGCTCGTTGTCCACGAGCTCCGCCGGGACCTCTTCGCGGGTCAGGTACTTCGGCTTGAGCGCCGCGATCTGCAGTGCCGCACCCCGGGCCGCGTCGGCGTTGTCCCCGGTGTACTCCACCAGGACACCGACCGCCGGAGGCAGACCCGCGCCACGCCGGTGCAGGTAGGTCTCGACGGTGCCGTCGAAGGCCACGACCCGGCGCAGGACCAGCTTCTCACCGATCTTCGCCGACAGCTCCTGGATCGCGTCGTTGACGCTCTTGCCGCTCTCGATCTCGGCGGCGCCCAGCTTCTCGGCGTCGTCGGGGCGGGCGCTCTTGGCCACCGCCACGATCTTCTCGGCCAGCTGCTGGAACTGCTCGTTCTTGGCGACGAAGTCGGTCTCCGAGTTGAGCTCGACCAGAACGCCGCCGTCACCGGCGACCAGCCCTTCGGCGGTGGCCCGCTCGGCACGCTTGCCGACGTCCTTGGCACCCTTGATGCGCAGGAGTTCGACGGCCTTGTCGAAGTCGCCGCCCGACTCCTCCAGCGCCTTCTTGCAGTCCATCATGCCGGAACCGGTGAGCTCACGGAGACGCTTGACGTCTGCCGCGGTGTAGTTCGCCATCGTGCGTTGTCCGTTCCCTTCGGAAAAGTTCTGGGGGCGCGTGCCGCCGTCCCGGCGGCACGCGCGTTCGATCAGGAGGAGGCGGTCTGCTCGGCCGGCTTCTCGCCGCCCTCGCCACCGGCCAGCAGTTCCTTCTCCCACTCGGCCAGCGGCTCGTCCGAAGCCACACCGGGCTCCGGCTTGTCCTGGCCCTCCGGAGCGGAGCCGTTGCGGCCCGAACGGGCCAGCAGGCCGGCCGCCGCGGCCTCGGCGACCACCTTGGTGAGCAGCGCGGCGGAGCGGATCGCGTCGTCGTTGCCCGGGATCGGGTAGTCGACCTCGTCCGGGTCGCAGTTGGTGTCCAGCACCGCGACCACGGGGATGTTCAGCTTGCGCGCCTCACCGACGGCGATGTGCTCCTTCTTCGTGTCCACGATCCACACGGCGCTGGGCACCTTCGCCATGTCGCGGATACCGCCGAGGGTCTTCTCCAGCTTGTCCTTCTCGCGGGTCAGCGTCAGGATCTCGCGCTTGGTCAGCCCCTGGAAACCACCGGTCTGCTCCTGCGACTCGAGCTCCTTCAGACGCTGGAGGCGCTTGTGCACGGTCTGGAAGTTCGTGAGCATGCCGCCGAGCCAGCGCTGGTTGACGTAGGGCATGCCCACGCGCTGCGCCTCGGAAGCGATCGCTTCCTGCGCCTGCTTCTTCGTGCCGACGAACATGATGGTGCCGCCGTGCGCGACGGTCTCCTTGATGAACTCGTAGGCACGGTCGATGTAGGTCAGCGTCTGCTGCAGGTCGATGATGTAGATGCCGTTGCGCTCGGTGAGGATGTAGCGCTTCATCTTCGGGTTCCAGCGGCGGGTCTGGTGCCCGAAGTGCACGCCGGAATCGAGCAACTGCTTCATGGTGACGACGGCCATGGCCGGATTCGCACCTCTTCTGTCTTGGCGTGCCGGGATGAGCCGGCCCGCATGGTCGGTTTGCCGCCGCCGGCCGGGTGGCCGGCGGCCCTGGTGCCGTGCCGATGCCCGGACCCCGAGAGAAGCCGCGCTTCTCGACGGAGACCGCCGGGCGCCGCGTGTCCCGCCACCGGCCGATCCGAAGGAACGATGCCGGGAACAGGACCTGCACATACACGCGAAGTCGACCTGTGCCAGCACAGGCCG
Source organism: Amycolatopsis rhizosphaerae (assembly GCF_007713715.1). Taxonomy (GTDB): domain Bacteria; phylum Actinomycetota; class Actinomycetes; order Mycobacteriales; family Pseudonocardiaceae; genus Amycolatopsis_E; species Amycolatopsis_E rhizosphaerae. Next base: position 161 of record NZ_VJWX01000231.1, on the reverse strand, counting down.
CGCAAACAGTGTACGCCCAGCCACCCTCGGGCTTCAGCACGGGCAACGGGAACCGGCAGGGTTGTCCACACCGCCCGAGTTGTCCACAGATTCCGGTTCTCCCCTGGCGGTCCGGCCCCGCCCGCCACGACAGTGGATCACGTGACCACCCTGTCCGTATT
>NZ_VJWX01000230.1 GCF_007713715.1 Amycolatopsis rhizosphaerae | reverse complement strand
GGAGTAGCCAGAGCATCACGCCACACTCGGCACAGCAAAAACCCCTGTGACAATCGGCACAGCCACCGCGGCGCCCGCGGCCGCGTGAGGACCCGCTCGCCCGTCGTCTTGCTATGAATAGTAAGTTCAGTACATACTGAACTTGCTGAACAAGGGACGAAGGGTGGTCCGGGTGGCGGAGCAGCGGGTGCTCGAGTGGGTCGAACGCATGGCGATGTTCTGCGCGGAGGAGTACGGGGTGCCGCCGATCGCCGGGCGGATCCTGGGCTGGCTGATGATCTGCGACCCGCCGGAGCAGTCCGCCGGGCAGATCGCGGCAGCGATCGGCGCGAGCAAGGCATCGCTGGCCACGAACATGCGGCTACTGACGGAGGCGAAGTTCGTGCGCCGGCGCAGCCGTCCCGGCGAGCGGACCCACTACTACCAGGTGGACGACAACGCCTGGGAGACCGTGGTCCGGCGGCGTCTTGCCGGTCTGGCCGGCTTCCGCGACCTCGCCGCCGACGGCATGGCACTGGCGGGGGCCGGCAGCGATCGCGCCGAACGGCTGAGGGTGGCGCATGACGTCTACGACTGGATGGTCAGGCTCTTCGCGGAAACACCGCGCCCTCCGGCGGCGGGGAAGAAGCAATGACCACACCGGACCGCGACAACACCGACAACACCGACAACACCGACAACACTGACAACACTGACAACCTCGACAACACCGCCAACACTGACAACACTGACAACACCGACAACACGGCACTCGTCGCCGGTGGCGGTCTCGGCGGGCTCGCCGCGGCGATCGGTCTGCGCCGGGCGGGGTGGACGGTCACCGTGCTGGAACGCGCAACCGGACTCCGCGAAGCCGGTGCGGGCTGGTCGTTCGCGCCGAACGCGGTGCGCGCGGCGGACGCGCTGGGCGTCGGTGAGGGGTTCCGGGCGGTCTCGGTGCCGACCGAGGCAGGCGCCACGCTGCGCACCCCGGACGGCGGCTACCTGATGCGGTTCCGGCCAGGGCGGGACACCCCGCTGCTCGCCAACCATCGCGCCGACCTGCTGGGCGTGCTGGCCGGGCACCTGCCCGCCGGCGTGGTGCGTACCGCCGCCGAGGTGACCGGCGTCGAGCAGTCCGATCGCGGGGTGACCGTGCGCTACCACACTCCGGCCGGGCCGCGTACGGCCCGGGCCGACCTGCTCGTCGGGGCGGACGGGATGCGCAGTGCGGTGCGCCGCGCGGTCTGGCCGGACGCCCCGGCGCCGGTCTTCCAGCGGATCCTGTGCTGGCGCGGGGTGACCGAACCGGGGGCGGTGCGGCCGGACAACGGATTCCGTGGGTTCCAGACCTGGGGACGCGGCGCGCGGTTCGGCGCGCACCCGCTGGCCGGGCAGCGGGTGTTCTGGTTCCTCACGGTCCGGCAGGACCAGCCCGGCGTGCGCTACGGCGAGGACCTCGCCGAGGTCCGCCGCCGGGTCGGGGACTGGCACGACCCGGTCCCGGCCCTGCTCGCCGCGACCCCGGCCGGTTCCGTGCTCCGCCACGACATCTTCGACCTCGAACCGCTACCGTCCTACGTGGACGGACGGGTCGCGCTGCTCGGCGACGCGGCCCACGCGATGACCCCGTTCCTCGCACAGGGCGCCTGCCAGGCACTGGAGGACGCGGCCGTCCTCGCCGCCGAACTCACCCACGCCACCGACATCCCCACCGCACTGGCCCGCTACGACCGGGCCCGGCGTCCCCGCAGCCAGGCGGTGCGGCGCAGCGCCCGGCAGGACCCGGAAATCAGCCTGTCCACCAACCCGCTCACGTATGGCCTGATGACCCGCCTCACCCGGCTGGCGGGCGGCGCTGTCGCCGCCCGCAAGGCCGCCCGCCTCTGGGACTGGACCCCGCCCACGAGCCGTGGTCCGGGTCAGGCGGTGCCGAAGCGGCCGACGTAGCGGCGCTGCCAGGGGGTTTCCACGGCGCGCGGCGAGTAGTGCTCGCGGACGTAGGCGACGGCCTCACTCGCCGGGACGCCGTCGAGCACGGCGATGCAGGCCAGTGCCGTGCCGGTGCGCCCGTTGCCGCCCTCGCACGCGACCTCGACGCGCTCGTTCGCGCAGCGTTCCCACGCCTCGCGGAGCGCGATGGCCGCCGCGCCGCGATCGGCCGGGAGCCGGAAGTCGGGCCAGCGCACCCAGCGGTACTCCCATTCGACTTCCGGCGGACGGCGCCCGAGCAGGTAGAGCGCGAAGGCCGGCCGCTGGCCCCCGGGGAACGGCTTGCGCAGCCCCCGGCCGCGGACCAGCCTGCCCGAGGGCAGCCGCAACAGTCCCGCGGTGCCCGGTTCCCAGATATCCGCCATGGCCCGGTCAGGAGAACGAAGCCAGGTAGGCGTCCGTCTTCTCCGGCTCGAAGAACCAGTCCTGCATCGACGCCGGGTCGTTGAAGCCGTGCGCGAAGCGGTTGGCCACCGCTTCGTTGGTCTGCGCGGTCTGCAGGATCCTCATGATGGATTCGGTCGGCGGCAGCAGCATCGTGTTGGTCAGCCGGGTGACGTGCTGGGCGTAGTTCCAGTAGCGCTCGAACGTCCCCTGCATCCATTCGCGGTCGAACGGCCGGTCCCCGTGCGCCAGTATGCTGTCCAAATAGGACTGCGCGCATTTGGCCGCGTTGTTCGCGCCCTGCCCGGTCACCGGGTCGTTGGCCACCACCACGTCCGCCATGCCGAGCACGAACGTGCCCGACGGCAGCTCGCCCACCGGATGCCGCACCACGGGCGGGTAGCCGCCGCTGAGCACGCCCCGGCGGTCGGTGAGCTCGGCGTCCTTGAAACGCTCGTACTCCCACGGCGCGAACTGGCGGAACACTTCCTTCTGCCGCCGCAACTGCTCTTCCGGTGACGGGCGGTCGACGGCGATGTCGAGCGGCCCGCCGGGGATCGCGGACAGGTAGAGGATGTCGCACGGCCCGGTGTGGGTGTACCCCGGCATGTGGATCATCTCGCCGAGTCCTGGCAGGACGTTCAGCCAGACGTTGACCGAGCCAGGGTACTCGGGCCGCGACACCAGACCGTCCACATAGCACACCGCCAGTGAACGCTGCTTCTGTGTGAAGGGCGACCGGGAGGGATCCCGGTCGAAGAGCTGCACCAGTTCGCCCTTGCCCGCCGCGACGATGGTCAGGTCGTACATCGAGGCCAGCGAGTTCAGGTCCGCGGTGGTCACCCCGTGGGTGATCACCTTGCCGCCCCGCTCCTCGAGCAGTTCCAGCCAGGCGGCCATCTTCACGCGCTGGTCCACCGACTGCGCGGGACCTTCTTCCCACAGGCCCCGCCAGTCGAGCACCCGGTTGCCCTCGCCGTCGCCGACGCTGAGGCCCTGGTGAGTGATCTGCGGGGCCACGTCCTGCCAGAGGTCGAGGCCGTGGCGGCGTTCGATCGCCATGGACATGGCGAACATGCACTGGGTGGAGGTGACGTAGCCGTCGCGGATCTCGTCCGGGGTGCGCGCCGACATCAGCGTGACGTCGTAGTCGTGGTCGCGCAGGGTCAAAGCGAGCTGGAGACCGGACTGGCCCGCACCGATGATCAGGATCTTACGCATTCGCGCGAACCCTTCCGACTTCACTGACTTCGGCGAGTGACAGGGTGTGCGTGACCAGCTCCCGCAGGGCGGCCACGGTCGAGGCCTTCTCGCGCGCGTCGCAGGTGATCAGCGGGATCTCCGGCCGCAGCGCGAGTGCTTCGCGCACCTCGTCCAGGTCGTGGGTCAGCTCCCCGTCGAACAGGTTGACCGCCACGATGAACGGCAGGTCCGAGTCGTTTTCGAAATAGTTGATGGCGGCGAACGACTGGTCCAGCCTGCGGGTGTCCACCAGCACGATCGCGCCCAGCGCGCCGCGCGAGAGGTCGTCCCACAGGAACCAGAACCGTGCCTGGCCGGGCGTGCCGAACAGGTACAGCATGAGGTCGGAGTACAGCGAGATCCGGCCGAAGTCCATGGCGACCGTGGTCGTGGTCTTGGCGGCGTCGGGCGGCAGGTCGTCGACCCCTTCGCTCGCCTCCGTCATCCAGGCCTCGGTGTTGAGCGGGGGAACCTCGGACACCGAGCCGACGAACGTCGTCTTGCCGACCCCGAAACCGCCGGCCACCACGATCTTCGCCGAGATCGTCAGCTGGCCGGGATCAGACGGGGAGCTGCTTGAGTCCATTGAGGATCCTCTCCAGCACGTTCCGATCGTGGTGATAGGCGTGCGCCGTGGGGTGGATGAAAACCGCGCCCTGCGCCGCGAGGTCGCTGACCAGGACCCGCACGACGCCGAGCGGGATCGACAGCATCGACGACAGCTCGGCGATCGACACCTGCGAGCGCGCCCGCTCGTAGAGCGCCTTGGACTCGGGCATGAGCTTCTCGCTCAGCACCGGGTCGTACCGGGGCACCGAGATCAGCGTTTCCACCAGCAGCTGGTGGCGGCCCCGGGTGCGGCCGCCGGTGAGGGTGTACGGACGGATTCGCTTGCTGCGCGGTTTCATCACCGGCTGGCCCCGCCCGGGATCCTGGGACATGTCATCACTTCCTTGTCGCGCTAGCCGATCGGGCGGCGGGCGGTGAGCACGCGGCGCAGGTCCGCGCGCGCCTCTGGGGTGAGCGCATGCCCGGCGTGGGTGACGAACTGGGTCATCTCGTAGGCGACCACCTTCATGTCGCATTCCGGGCTGGTCAGCACGGCGAGGCCCGCCCCGGTGTCGATGCCCATGAACAGGAAGTACCCGTGGGTCAGCCGGATGATGATCTCCTCGCAGCCGCCCTTGTCGAACAGGGCCGCGCTGTTGCCCGCGAGGCTGAGCAGACCGCTGGCGATCGCCGCGAGCTGCTCGCTTTCCACCGTGTTCATCGCCTCGGAAGCGGTGAGCGGGAAACCGTCGGCGGACATGATCAGGGCGTGGCTGACGCCGTGCACCTTCCGGACGAAATCGTTGATCAGCCAGGAGAAGTCCTGGCCCGCGGGGCGGAGGTGTTCGTCCGTCACTGCTGCTGTCCCTCGGTGTCGTGCGGCGAAGGTTCGCCGTCGCGCTGGGCTTTCTGGTCTTCCCGCGCCGCCCGTTCGCCCTCGGAGAAGGCACCGAGATCGGCGAGCAGCTTGTCGTGCCCGGCCTTGCGGCCGCTACCGGGGGCGGAGGTCCCGGTGGATTTCGCGGGGCCTGCCGGGGCGTGTCCGTTGGGGCTCTTGATGCTCTGCGAGACGCGGCGGGGCAGGCCGCTGCTGGTGGTGCCGCCGACCACCGGTTCGCTGGGCGTGTGCCGCACGGCGCGCGGCACCGGCGGTTCGGCGGTCGCGGTGCGGCGGGGCAGGGGGTTCGCCGCCGGGCGCGACGGGATGTCCGGGACGGCCCGGGCGGCCTTTTCGCCCGTGGGCGGGAAGAACACGGTCTGCGCGCCCGACCAGTTCGCCTCCGGCAGTTCGCTGACCAGCGCGGCGGGCAGCAGGACGGAGGCGGTGGTGCCGTGCGGGACGCGGCGGTCGAGCCAGGCGCGGATGCCGTGCCGCGCGGCGAGCCTGCGGACCACGGCCAGCCCCATGTGCCGCACCGCGGCGTCGTCGAGCACGGGTTCGTCGGACAGGCGCTTGTTCAGCTCGGTGAGGCGGTCGGCGGGCAGCCCGATGCCCTCGTCCTCGATGCGGACGAGCACACTGCCCTGTTCGGTCAGGTGGGCGCTGACGCGGACCGGCGCGTCGGGCGGTGAGGACTTGGTCGCGTTGTCGAGCAGTTCGGCCAGCAGGCGGCTGAGGTCTTCGCCGGCGAACCCGACCACTCCGAGCGCGACCACCCGGCCGATGGTGACCCGCGCGTAGTGGTCGATGGAGGACATACCGGCGCGGACGAGGTCCACCAGGGACGAAGTGTCCGAAGTGGAGTCGTTCGCGTCCCGGCCCGCCAGCACCCGCAGGTTCTCCGCGTTGCGGCGCAGGCGGGTGGCGAGGTGGTCGAGGCGGTAGAGCTCGGCCAGCCGTTCGGTGTCCTCTTCCTTGGCTTCCATCTCCTCCAGCTGGGACAGCAGGGAGTCGACCAGGTTGAGGTCGCGCAGGGCGACGTTGGCGCAGATCGCGGCCAGTGTTTCGGTCTGCGGAACCAGCGGTTCAGACGCCGCGGGCGCCGGCCCTGGCCGGTCCGCGGCGGGTGCCGGTACGGGCGCGGGCGCGGGGACCCGCGGAAGCCGTGGCGGTGGCTGCGGGGTGGTGAGGAACTGGGCGGCCGCCTCGCGGGAGCGGCCCAGCAGCGCTCTCGACCGGATGAGCAGTTCTCGCGCCCGCGTCGCCATCTACCACTGCTTTCTTGTCGCGTACGGGTTCTTCGACCACCGTTGCGGGGCTCGCGCCCTCCGCTCCGGCTGCGCCATGCAATCAGACTCGGGGCGTTCGTGTCCACCCTGGTCCGATCATGTTCGGCGGCCGGATGCCCGGGGTGGCGAAAGCGTTTCCAGCCGCCCCGGACGCATCCTACGACAGCCGGACGTCGTGCCGGTTGCGGACACCGTCGGTCACCCGCACCTGGCGGCGCGAGGGCGACCAGCTCGCGGCGACGACGGTGTAGGTGCCGGGGTCGAGGTCATGGAACGCGTAGCGGCCGTCCTCGCCGGCGGCGGCGGTGCGGACCACGTTTCCCCCGGTGTCGAGCAGGGTCACGGTGACCGCGGGGCGGGAACCCTCCGGCAGGCGCACCGTGCCGTGGATGACGGCGCCGTCGGCGAGTTCCACGTCCTGGCGGGAGGAAACGGTCGCGCCGGTGGTGACGGCGAGTGCGGTGGGCCGGTAGCCGGGCGCGTTCACCGCGAGGGTGTAGGTGCCCGCGGGAAGGCCGGGAAGGGCGTAGTCGCCGCCGGGGCCCGACAGCCGCGAGCCGGCCACCTCGCCGCGCGGGTCGGTGACGGTCACCGCGGCCCCCATGATCGGAACGCCCGTTTCGGAGCTGCGGATTACTCCGTGGAGCCCGCCCGTGCCGCGCAGTGCGACCTCGATCCGCACCGGTGTGTCCGTGACGTTCACCGTGGCGGCCTCGGGCTGGTGTCCCGGTGCCGAGGCGATCAGCACGTAGGTACCGCGCGCCGGGGCGTGCAGGGCGAACGCGCCGTCCTCGCCCGCCGCGGTCCGGCCCGCCTGACGGCCGTCCGCGTCGACGAGGGTGACGGCCGAAGCGGGGACCGGCCCGCCGGTCTCGTCGCGGACCCGCCCGGTGATCTCGGTCCCGTGCCGTTCCCGCCGGGGAATCGCGCCGGTCATGACGCCGCGTCCGCACGGGCGCCGGGGGCGAGGTCCATGTCCACCGTGGCGGATTCGCCGGAGGAGAGGTCCACCTGCCGCACCGCGGGTTCGTACAGGCTCGTCACCACGGTGTACTCGCCGGGTTCCAGGTCCCGCAGCTCGTACCGGCCGTCCGCGCCGGTGACCGCGGTGGCGACCGTGCGGCCGCCGCCGTCGGCGAGGGTGACGGTGGCGTTGGCCAGCGGCGCCTCGTCCGGGCCGGTGACCGTGCCGTGGAGCACGCCGGCCGCCTCGACCAGCAACTCGACCACGGCGGGCTCGGCACCGCCGGTGAGCACGGTGATCGCGCGGGGATGGTGGTTCTCGACGTTCGCGGTGACCACCACCTCGCCCGCGGGCAGGCCGCTCAGCAGGAAGGTGCCGTCCCCGGCGGTGGTGGCCTGGCCGACCAGCCTGCCCTCGGCGTCGGTGGCGAGCACCACCGTGCCGGCGAGCGGCAGGCCACCGGTGCGGCGCACGGTACCGGCCACGACACCCCCGCCCGGCACGACGAAATCGTGCACGGCGCCGAACGCGGTGACGGTGACCGAGGCGGCGGCGGGCTGGAAGCCCGGGGCGGTCACGATCAGCGTGTAGGTGCCCGGCGCCAGTTCTTCGATCCGGTAGGTGCCGGATTCGTCGGCGCGGGCCCGCCCGGCCTGCAGCCCTTCCTCGCCGGTCACGGTGACCACCGCGCCGGGCACGGGCGACCCGCCGGGGGTGCGGAGCCTGCCGCTGACCGCCCCGGGTTGCCGCTGGTGGCTCGCGCCGTGGGGGTCAGTGCTGTTCTCCATGCTGTTCGCCGTGCCGGTCGTGGCGACGGTCTCGGTGCCGACGAGTTCACCGGCTTCGGCCGCCAGTTCCGCGCCCACGGTTTCCCGGGAGGCGGGAGCGGCGGTGGCCGGGACGTGGGCCCTGGCGAACCACGACGCGAGCGCCGCGACGAGGCAGACGATGATCGCGAACCAGAAGGCCGCGGTGAGGCCGTTGGAGAACGGTTCGCTGATCAGGTTGGGGAAGAAGCTGCGGCCGGTGAGGAAGGAGGCCTGGTCGGGACGCAACTGGTGCAGCACCGGGCCGAGCAGCTGTTCGATCGGGTTGTAGCCGAGGAACGCCGCGAACAGCACCGCGACCGGGGGCAGTTGCGCGACCGCGTTGGCGTTGGCCACGGGCACCCCGTGCGCGGTCAGGCCCTGCGCCATCGCCGAGGGCAGGTGGTCGGCGAGACCGGCGATCATCAGGCTGAAGAACAACCCGATGGACAGCACCATCGCCGAGTTCTGGAACGTCGCCGTCATGCCCGCGCCGGCGCCGCGCGCGTTGGCGGGCAGGCTGTTCATCACCTCGGCCCGGTTGGGTGAGGCGAACATGCCCATGCCGAGCCCGTTGAGCAGCAGGATCGCGGCGAAGGCCCAGTAGTCGAAGTTCACCGGCAGCACTTCCAGCAGGACGAAACTGGCCGCGGTGATCAGCATGCCGGTCATCGCCAGCACCCGCCCGCCCATCCGGTCGGACAGCACGCCCGAGGTGGGGGCCGAGATGAGGAAGCCGACGGTCATCGGCAGCATGTAGATGCCCGCCCACAGCGGGGTCTGCTCGAAGCTGTAGCCGTGCTGCGGCAGCCAGATGCCCTGCAGCCAGATGATCAGGATGAACTGCAGGCCGCCGCGGCCCAGCGAGGCCAGCAGGTTCGCCAGGTTGCCGAAGGTGAACGCGCCGATCCGGAACAGCCCGAGGTTGAACAGCGGGTTGGGCACCTTGAGCTCGATCGCCACGAAGATCACCAGTACCACCGCGCCGCCGATCAGGCAGGACAGCACGAAGGGGCTCGTCCAGCCCATGGTGTGCCCGCCGTAGGGCTGGATGCCGTAGGTGATGCCGACCAGCACCGCGATCAGGCCGACGGCGAAGGTGAGGTTGCCCCACCAGTCCATCTTGGCGCGGTGGCGCTCGCTGGTGTCGTGCAGCTTGAGGTAGGCCCAGACGGTGCCGAAAACGCCGAAGGGCACCGAAACCAGGAACACCAGCCGCCAGTCGACCGGGCCCAGCAGACCGCCGATCACCAGGCCGAGGAAGGAGCCCGCGATCGCGGCGACACCGTTGATGCCCAGGGCCATGCCGCGCTGGCGGACGGGGAAGGCGTCGGTGAGGATCGCGCTGGAGTTGGCCATCAGGAACGCGCCGCCGATGCCCTGCACGATCCGCCAGGCGATCATCCAGACCGCCGCGGCCCCGCCGTCCATCCAGGTGAGCGCGAGCAGCACCGAGGACAGGGCGAAGATCGCGAAGCCGAGGTTGTACATGCGGACCCGGCCGTACATGTCGCCGAGCCTGCCGAAGCCGACCACCAGCACCGCGGTGACGACCAGGAAGCCCATCATCATCCACAGCAGGTAGCTGGTGTTGCCCGACTCCAGCGGGTTGATGTGGATGCCGCGGAAGATGTCCGGCAGCGCGATCAGCACGATCGACGAGTTGATGGTGGCCATCAGCATGCCGAGGGTCGTGTTCGACAGCGCGATCCACTTGTAGCGCGGCCCCAGTTCCTCCACCGACCAGGTGCGCTGGTGGCGCCGATGGGGTTTGACCGGGGCGTCCACCGTCTGCTGGGCAGACTCCACTTCCACCACTCCAAAGACTGCCTGGGGAAAATTAGTTGACCTATGCTAACTGAATTTCGCCCCGCTGGGCGACCTGCCGGTCACTCGGATGTACGTGATCCAGCCCACGGAGGGTGATGAACTCCCGCGGGTTCTCCACGTGCGGGTGGGATACCCGTGTTCCGCGGGGAGCGCGTGTCGCTTCGGTCACGGCCGATACGACGCGCACCTACCGTGGACGCATGACCGGATCCGGAAAGCCGACCCCGGCGGCTTCCTTCGCCGCACTGCACCGGGGACCCCGCCCGCTGCTGCTGCCCAACGCCTGGGACCACGCCTCGGCCGCCGCACTGGCCGCGGAGGGCTTCCCCGCCGTCGGCACCACCAGCCTCGGGGTCGCCGCGGCCGCGGGCCTGCCCGACGGCACCGGCGCGACCAGGGCCGAGACCCTGGACCTGGCCGGGAAACTGTCCGCGCTGCCCTGCCTGATCACCGTCGACATCGAAAGCGGGTTTTCCGACGATCCCGCCGAGGTCGCCGAACTGACCGCACGGCTGGCGGCGCTGGGCATCGCGGGGATCAACCTCGAAGACGAGGCCGGCGACATCGGGCACCAGCGGGAACTCATCGCCGCCGCCAAGACCGGCGGCCTCTTCGTCAACGCCCGCACGGACACCCACTGGCTGCGGCCCGCGGGCATGGATCACGACCGGGAGGCGCTGCGGCGGGCGAAGGCCTATGCGGACGCCGGGGCGGACGGGGTTTTCGTGCCCGGCCTGACCGAGGAAGGCGTGATCGCCTCGCTGGTGGATGCGGTGGAGGTCCCGGTGAACATCCTGTACTCGCCGTCCGGGCCGGACCTTCGCCGCCTCACCGCACTGGGGGTGCGGCGAGTCAGCCTCGGGTCCCTGCTGTTCCGGGCGGCGCTCGGCGCCGCCGTGCGGACGGCGAAGGCGGTCGCCGCCGGGGAACCCGTCCCGCCGGGGATTCCGGGCTACGACGAGGTGCAGGAGCTGGCCGACCGGGCGTAGGCCGGGGCGGGGCAGGGACCTGTCTCTTATAC
>NZ_VJWX01000022.1 GCF_007713715.1 Amycolatopsis rhizosphaerae | reverse complement strand
CGGCTACCTCGCGGTCCCCCAGCCCGACGGGACGAGCAAGCTGGTCGACGTCACCGAGCAGAACCCGGGTGCCGGGGGCATGATCTCGGACGCCACCGACCTCGACCGCTTCCTGACCGCCCTGTTCCGGGGGCAGCTCCTGGCGCCGGCACAGATGAAGGAACTGCTCACCGTCCCCCACGTGCCCTATCTGGGCGGCTCCGACAAGGATCCGGGTCACGGCTGGGCCTACTACGGCGCGGGCCTGATGCGCGTGACGATTCCCGGCGGCAACGACCGCCCGGACCTGACCCTGTGGGGCAAGACCGGCAGCACCTACGGCTACACCGACGGGATGTTCACCACCCCCGACCTTCGCCGCCGCCTGGTGTACTGCTTCAACCCCGTCACGGGCGGAGGCAATGACATGGCCCTGGTCAACAGGATCATCACTGCCGCCTTCGCATCCTGACGGGCCGGGGGGCGCCTGGAAAGTGGATCTTCTGTCAGACCTGCCTGGGATGCTCTGGGCATGGAGATGGCAGTGCAGCTGACGATCGACTGCTTCGATCCGCAGAGAATGGTGACTTTCTGGGCCGAGGCCCTGGGCTACGTGCCTGAGCCTCCGCCGGGCGGGCACGCCACCTGGCGTGCCTACTGGGCGGCCATGGGGGTGCCCGAGGCAGAGTTGCCGGCCGGTGCCGGGGACATTCCGGAGTCGATCATCGATCCTGCGGGACGTGGACCGAGGGTGTGGTTCCAGCAGGTTCCGGAGCCGAAGGTCGCCAAGAACCGGTGGCACTTCGACCTGAAGGTCGGTGGGGGCCGTGACATGCCACGGGACGTCCGCGCACAGCGGGTCAAGGCTACGGTGGAACGGCTGGTCAAAGCTGGTGCCACCGTGCTGCGAATCAAGGATGAGCCGGACATGGGGCTCTACGCCGCCGCCATGCAGGACCCCGAGGGCAACGAATTCGACGTCGTCTGAGGGCCGTTGCGACGGTGCTGGTCAGAGCCACTCGTTCACGGCTGCGACCAGCACCTCCCGAGGCACTACACCTGGCGCTCCGCGCCGCCCGAGGCGACGATCGCGGTCGAGGTGCTCACCTCGGCCCATTCGTCCAGGTCGGCCCGCATGGCGTCCTGGTGGGCCCGGATCGCGTCGACCGCGTCCACCCCCAGTGCCAGCCGCAGGGGCGGACGCTCCTCGGCCAGGACACGAAGGACGGCGGCCGCGGCCTTCGCCGGATCGCCGGGCTGCGTGCCGTCCATGCCGTCCACCGCGGCCCGGGTGTCCGCGGTCGAGACCCGGTAGGCCGGGATCTCCCGGGAGCGGTGCATCCGCGCCCCGCCGAACTCGGTGCGGAACGCACCGGGTTCGACGATCAGCACCCGGACGCCGAACGGGGCCACCTCCGCCGCCAGCGCCTCCGACAGCCCTTCGAGGGCGAACTTCGCGGCGCAGTAGGCCCCGAAGCCGGGCATGCTCAACTGCCCGCCCATCGAGCTCATCTGCACGATCGTGCCGCTGCCCTGCTCACGCAGATGCGGCAGGACCGCCTTCGTCACCGCGACCGCACCGAAGAACATCACCTCCATCAGTGCCCGCAGCTCCTCCATGGTCAGTTCCTCGACCGCGCCCACCGAGCCGTGACCGGCGTTGTTGACCACCACGTCGATGCGGCCGAACTCGGCGAGCGTCGTCGCGACGGCCGCCTCGACGGAGGACGGGTCGGTCACGTCGAGCGCGCAGGTGCGCAGCCGGTCACCCCACTCCGCGACGAGATCGGACAGCCGCTCCGGGCGGCGGGCGGTGGCCATCACCAGGTCGCCGGCGTTCAGCGCGGCGAGGGTCAGTTCACGGCCGAACCCGGCCGAACAGCCGGTGATCAGCCAGACGCGTTGCTTTGCCATGACCTCAGCTTCACGCCCGATCGAGTTCGGCGTCCAACACCGGTTACCTTCGGCCGCTACAGTCAGTACCTGTGAGGGAGCGGACGTGGTGACCGGGTCGTCGAAGACACCCGAGCTCCGGCAACTGCGCTATTTCGTCGCGGTGGCCGAAGAGCTGAGCTTCACGAACGCGGCCGCACGCGTCGGCATCGCGCAGCAGTCGCTGTCGCAGCAGATCAACGTCCTCGAGCGCACCCTCGGCCTCCGGCTCTTCGACCGGGACACCCGCGGCACCCGCCTCACCGAGGTGGGCAGGCTCTTCCTGCCCGAGGCCCGTGCCGTACTGGAACGCACCGAAGAGGCGGTGGGCGCGGTCCGGCGCGCCGCCCGGGGCGAGGTCGGCGAACTCCGCCTGGCCTTCCTGGCCTCGACCGCGAACCACCTGCTGCCGCCGATCGTCCGCGCCTTCCGCGAGCGCTACCCGGACGTCCGACTCACCGCCGAGGACGTCACCATCGCGCAACTGGTCGCGGGCATCGAAGGCGGCTGGTACGACGCCGGGTTCACCCGTCCTCCGCTGGTCGAGGGCCTGGCCTCGCGGACCCTGTTCACCGAGCGGGTCTGCGCCGTGCTGCCCTCCGGGCATCCGCTGGCCGACCGGGAGCAGATGCACCTGGCGGACCTCGCCGACGAACCGTGGGTACTCACCGAACGCGCCTCGTGGCCGCCCTGGCACCGGCATTACGACGAGGAGTTCCGCCGGGCCGGGTTCGAACCCAAGGTGGTGCAGCGGGCGTCGAGCGTGCAGAACCTGCTGGGCCTGGTCGCGGCCGGGATCGGCGTGACGCGGTTGACGGAGTCCTCGCACAGCCTGCGCCGGAGCGGAGTGGAGTTCGTCCCGCTCATCGGCGAAACCGCGCTGACGGAGCTGGTCTGGCTGCCCTCGGCCGAAAAACCCGCGCTGCGGCGACTGATCGAGGTCGTCACCGACCTCGTCACCCACACCGACCTGACGAAGGCGGGCTAGGGGCTGGTATCGAAGCTGGCTCGAAGTGCCTAGCCTCCGATGTGGCGGAGGTAGTCCAGCTGCGCCCGCACGCTGTGCTCGGCAGGCGCCCACAACGCCCGGTCGACATCGGCGTACACGTGCTCGACGATCTGCCGCGGGGTCGCTTCCCCGCCCAGTACGGCGAGCGCCCCCCGCACCTGGTCCAGCCGCTGTTCCCGGTGGTCGAGGTACTCCTGCGCGACGACGCGCAGGTCCCCGATTTCGGGACCGTGCCCGGGCAGGGCGGTCAGCCCCGCGGGCAGGGTTCGCAGGCGCCGCAAGGAATCCAGGTACGCCCCGAGATCGGTGAGGACGGTGGTGCCGCGCCCGAGGATGGTGTCGCCGGTGAGCACGTGGTCGCCGACGCGCAGGCAGACCGAATCCGCGGTGTGGCCCGGGGTGTGCAGCACCTCGATCTCCAGCCCGGCCGCCACGATCGTTTCACCGTCCACAAAGGACTCGGCGTCGAGGCAGAGCCTTTCGTCGAGCGCGCGTACCGGCGCGCCGACCCGCTCGGCCAGCCACGATGCGCCTTCGGAGTGATCGGCATGGTGATGGGTGAGCAGCACGAGCGCGACCTTGCCGAGCCCGGCCAGCTTCGGCAGGTGGTCGAGATCCTCGTAGCCGGGGTCGACCACCACGCACTCTTCGGAGCCGGGCGCGCGCAGCACCCAGCTGTTCGTGCCGTCCAGGGTCATCGTCGACGGGTTGTTCTCCAGCAGCACCGACGCCGTGGCCGACACCGGGCGCAGTTCCCCGTAAGCCGGATGCGTCATTCCGCCTCCATGATCACGCGGATCTTGTCGCCCTCGCGGATGAGCCGCGGAATGATCGTTTCGACCGTGCGCTCGGCCGCCAACGCCTCCTCGGCGGTACCGAACTCGGCGAGTTCGCTCAGCGTGTGCCAGGTGGGCGGCATGAGCGTGCTGCGCCCGGCTTCCGCGTCGGCGAGCGCGTCCTTCGGCCGCTGCCAGCCGGAAGACTCCGCCTCGGTGGTCTTGCCGTCGGCGTCCTGCCCCGGCGGAAGGACCGCGGCGAAGAAACGGGTGTCGTAGCGGCGTTTCTCCTGCACCGGTGTCACCCAGTGCGCCCAGGGGCGCAGCAGGTCGGCACGCAGGGTCAGACCGGCCCCGGCCAGGAACGCCGCGAGGGACAGCTCACGGGTGACCAGCGCCTCGCGGGCCCCGGTGAAGGGCGAGGTGTCCCCGACGAGGCCTTCCTCGGTACCGGCCAGCAGCACACCGGACTCCTCGAACGTCTCCCGCACCGCTGCGCACACCAGTGCCCTGGCCACCGATTCGGTGCCACCGAACCATCCCGCCCAGGCACTGGGCGACGGACCCGCCCAGCTGACCGAGGCGTCGGCGTCCCGATGGTCGACCCCGCCACCGGGGAACACCGTCATACCCGCGGCGAAGGCCATCGCGGCCACGCGGCGCTGCAGGAAGACCTCAAGGCCCTGTTCGGTGTCGCGCAGGAGGATGACGGTGGCGGCGTCGCGGGGAACGGCCGGGTTCTGCGGAGGCTGGTCGGAGAACTCCATGCCGCCGGGCAGGTGGAAACTCAGTTGAGGCACGCTGACGAACTTAGCCGCCAAAAGCCGGTGAGGGGACCCCTCGCGGCCGTATTCGCCGGAGGGACTCCCCTCACACCAAGGCTTTCCCAACGGAGCCGGACGGAATCAGGCTCCGCCGAAACCGTCCACCCAGCCCGCGGACTTGTCCTCGCCGCGGGCCGAACCGTTCGAACGCACCTTCGCGGCTTCCGTCCGCTCCCGCTCGGCGAGTTCCGCGTGCAGCTCACGCAGCAACTGGCGGTCACGTTCGGACAGCTGCGGGTCGTCGAGGTCCAGCTCGGGGATCTCGACGACCTCGTCGGAGCCCATCGCGCCGGAGGCGATCGCCTTGCCCCTGACCGGATCTTCGGCCAGTGCGGCACGCAACTGGGCAACCTCGGCGGAGCTGAGGTCCATCGTGTTCTCGGCACGCGCCTCGGGCGGCTCCGGCCGGGGGCCGAACTTGTGCCCGGGCCCCTTCGAAGGTGCGGGCGGCGCGGCCGGCGCGGGGGGCGCTTCCGGCGCCTCCTCGGCCTTGGGTACGGGTACTTCCGCGACCGGTTCGGGCTCCTCGTCCGCGACGGGCGCCGCGTCGACGGCCACGTGACGGCCGGGCTTCCCCTTCACGGACTTGGGCCCTGCCGAGGCGGGCGAAGGCCGCCGGGGTGCGGAGGAGGCAGGCGAGCCGGACAGCCACACCGCAACGGCCGAAGCCAGTGCCTGCTGGTGGTAGCGCCCGGGTTCGGCACCGGGGCCGGTCACCTCGACGACCGACCGGATCCCGGCACGGCGCAGCGCCGCGTCCACGCGGTAGGCCGCCGCGGGCGGGTTGCCTTCGGGACCGATCTCGACCAGCACCACCCGCTGGGGCAGCGGGCCGGGCACACTGCCCGCCGGGGTGTTGCGCCACACCGCGTGCACCGCGCGCAAGTCCGGCAGCACCTGGAGCGTGCGGTCGAGCGCCTCCGCGATCCCGCGTTCCGGCTGGTTGTCGCCGGTGAAGTGGTGCAGGACCCCGTTGTCGGCCTCGGCGTCGTGCACCGTGAGGTGGTCGGCGAGCGTCGCGTCGGACCGGCTCAGCTCGAGCACCAGGCCCAGCTCGTGCTGCTCGGACTCCCGCACCGGAAGCCGCCCGGCGATCAGTGCTCCGGTGGTCAGCTCGGCGGCCTCGTCCAGACGAGCCCTGGCGGTCAGCTCCCGTGCTTCGGACAGTGCGCTGTCGTCCAGCCTTCCGGCCAGCGCGAGCAGCAGGTTGTGCAGCCGCAGCGGAACCGCGAACCCGTCGGTTCCCAGCACTGCGGCGTCACTGTGGACCTCCACGTTTCTCCCTCCAGCGGCCCGCTCGGGGGGCGAGCCGTTACGCAGCGGCGAGCCGGTGCCCGGTGTCGACCGCCCCGGTGCAGATCAGTTCGGAGCTCGCCAGCGCGGCCCGGTGGTACGCGGGCAGATCGAACCGAGAGGGCATCACTTCGACACTGGGCTCTTCGTCGCCCAGCACGCGCAGCACCCGCTGCAGTTCACCGGTCAGCCTCGGCAGGCCGGCCAGTGCGGTGATCAGCAGCACCCGCTTCGGCTCCGAACCGTCACCGTGTCGCCAGCTCTGCCGCACCTCGCCCACGTCCGGCCGGCTTCGCAACGTTGCGTGCACCAACGCGGACACTGAGTCTACGAAGTTCACCCGATCGGGCGCACTCCCCGAGAATGTGTACCGGTTCTCGGGGACCTCGTCCACCCCCAGCGTGGAACTCACCTGGTGCCAGTCCGCACCATGCGGTACCAGCCCGGCGACCAGCAGGCGATATTCGGGTTGGTCCAGGTCAATATTGTGCTTTAGCAAAGTCCTTGGCAGCGTTCGCGCGAGCGTGGTCATCGCGCCCTCGCCGAGCCAGTCCCGGTAGCGCCACAGCAGCTGATCCGGCAGGCGGCCCGCCAGACGCAGCAACAGTTCGTGACAAGCGGCCTCGATGTCCGGATCCATCACTCGACCTCCACGATCAGTTCGATCTCGACCGGCGCCCCCAGCGGCAGCTCGGCCACCCCGACGGCCGACCGCGCGTGCGCGCCGGCCTCACCGAAGATCTCCGCCAGCAGCTCGGACGCCCCGTTGATCACGGCGGGCTGTCCGGTGAACCCTTCCGCGGAGGCCACGAAACCCACCAGCTTCACCACGCGGGTGATCGCGTCGAGCCCGGCCAGCGCGTCCACCGCGGCGAGCGCGTTGAGCACGCAGGTACGGGCGTGCCGTTTGGCCTCCTCCGGGCTCACCTCGGCGCCGACCTTGCCGGTCACGGCCAGCTCACCGCCGACGAACGGCAGCTGCCCGGAGGTGTAGACGTGCGCGCCACTGCGCACCGCGGGCACGTAGGCCGCGACGGGCGCCGCGACCGCGGGCAACTCGATACCGAGTCCGGCCAGCCGCTGCGACCAGCTCATGCCTTGGCCCGCTTGAGGTAGGCGACGTGCTGCTCACCACTCGGGTTCGGCAGCACCGTCACCAGCTCCCAGCCGTCCTCACCCCATTGGTCCAGGATCTGCTTGGTCGCGTGGATCAACAGCGGAACCGTCGCGTACTCCCACTTTGTGGCGCTCATGCGCCTAATGTAGCGGCGACGCGGAGCGTGACCGTAACCGCTGGATCAACCGGGTACCGACCCGAGTTGGCCTGTTCACTTTCCGTAGGGCTGTCACCGATCGCACTCGGCCGCTGCCCCACCCCACTGGGCCGGGTGATTTACGCTGCCTGAGTGAGCACACCCCTGCCCGGCTGGACGGACGAGCTCGCCCGTGCCCGGCTGCATTTCGTGACCGGCAAGGGCGGCACCGGGAAGACGACCCTCGCCGCGGCGCTCGGCCTCGCGCTGGCCAAGGGCGGAAGACGGGTACTGCTGATCGAGGTCGAGGGCCGCCAGGGCTTCGCCCAGCTCTTCGACACCGAACCGCTGCCCTACGCCGAACAGCGGGTGGCCTCCGCACCCGGTGGCGGTGAACTGCGCGCGCTGCACATCGACGTCGAGGCGGCGCTGCTCGAGTACTTCGAGATGTTCTACAACCTGGGCTTCGCCGGGCGGACACTGCGCCGGATGGGCGCGATCGAGTTCGCCACCACCCTCGCGCCGGGCCTGCGCGACGTGCTGCTCACCGGCAAGATCAAGGAGTGCGTCGGACGGACGGAGTCCGACGGCAGGCACACCTACGACGCGGTGGTGGTGGACGCGCCACCCACCGGCCGCGTGGTCAAGTTCCTCGACGTCACCAAGGCCCTCACCGACCTCGCTCGCACGGGCCCGATCCGCGGCCAGGCCGAGGGTGTGGTGCGACTGCTGCATTCGGGCGAAACCGCCGTGCACCTGGTCACCCTGCTCGAAGAGATGCCGGTGCGCGAGACGCTCGACGCGGTCGCCGAACTCGACGGCGCCGACCTGCGGCCCGGCGCGGTGCTGGTCAACCGGGTCCGGCCGCCCCGCCTGCCCGCACGCTCGCTGACCGCCGCGGCCGACGGCCGCGTGGACGCCTCGCGCGTGCGCTCGGGGCTCGCCTCGGCCGGGCTCGACCTGCCCGAACCCACCCTGGACGCGCTGGTCGCGGAGACCGTGGAGCACGCCATCCGGATCGCCGCCGAACAACGCGCCCGCGACCAGCTCGCCGAGGCCGACCTGCCCACGCTGGAGCTGCCCGACCTCACCGACGGGGTGGACGTCGCCGCCCTGTACGACCTGGCCGAAACGCTCATCGAGCAGGGGGTGCGGTGATGACGGTGACGACGACGGCACTGGACATCGACCGGCTGATCGACGATCCGGACACCCGGATCATCGTCTGCTGCGGTTCCGGCGGGGTCGGCAAGACGACCACCGCCGCCGCGCTGGCGCTGCGCGCCGCCGAACGCGGCAGGCAGACCGTGGTGCTCACCATCGACCCCGCCCGCCGCCTCGCCCAGGCGCTCGGCCTGCGTGAACTGGGCAACCAGCCCCGGCAGGTCCAGATCGAAGGGTTCGAACCCAAGGGCGAGCTGTGGGCGATGATGCTCGACATGCGCCGCACCTTCGACGACATGGTGCGCGCCCACGCCGGGCCCGAACGGGCCGAGCAGCTGCTCGCCAACCCCTTCTACCAGACGATCTCCACGTCGTTCTCCGGCACGCAGGAGTACATGGCGATGGAGAAGCTGGGCCAGCTCGCCGCGACCGGCGAATGGGACCTGATCATCGTGGACACCCCGCCCAGCCGGTCCGCGCTGGACTTCCTCGACGCCCCGACCCGCCTGTCCGCCGCGCTCGACGGCCGGATGATCCGGCTGCTCACCGCCCCGGCCAAGGCGGGCGGCTGGGGCCTGCGCAAGGTGGTCACGGCCGGGTTCTCGATGTTCGCGAAGGCCGTCTCGACCATCATCGGCGGCCAGCTGCTCGCCGACGCCTCGGCGTTCATGCAGGCCTTCGACAGCATGTTCGGCGGCTTCCGGGAGCGCGCCAGGAAGACCGCCGAACTGCTGCGCTCGCGTGGCACCTCGTTCCTGGTGGTGGCCGCGCCGGAACCGGACGCCCTGCGGGAGGCCAGCTACTTCGTCGAACGGCTGTCCGACGAAAACATGCCGTTGGCCGGACTGGTCGCCAACCGCACCCACCCGGTGCTCGCCGACCTGTCGGCGACCGCCGCCATGTCCGCGGCCGAAAAGGTGGAGAGCAGCGCACCGCTGGCCACCGCGGTGCTGCGCCTCCACGCAGACCGGGTGGCGCTGGCGGCGCGGGAGAACCGCCTGCTGGCGCGGTTCACCAAGGCCCACCCGGAGGTCCCGATCGTGCGGGTGCCCGCCCTGCCGAGCGACGTGCACGACGTGGGCGGACTCCGGGACATCGGCGACCGGCTGGCGGGCGATCAGGACACCTGAACGTAATCCCGCTTCGCCGATTCGAGCAGGTCCGACCACGAACCGACATCCGGACGGCGGCGCAGCAGCGCCCGCCGTTCGCGCTCGGTCATCCCTCCCCAGATACCGAAGCTGATCCGGTTGTCCAGTGCCTCGGCCAGGCACTCGGTCCGCACCGGACAGCCCATGCACACCAGCTTGGCCTTGTTCTGCTCCGCGCCCCGGACGAACAACTCGTCCGGATCGGTATCGCGGCACAACGCGTCGGCCCGCCAGCTCTGATTCGTGTCCATTGCCCCCAGCTCCCTCACTCTGTTCACGCCGGAAACGCGCGGCACCTCCCCGGTACCGTTCTTCGTGAGACGTTGACGGACTGTAGGGCCCCACGGTTCCCCTCGCCAAGATCCCCCCGAAAATTTGTTACCAGAACAGGTCGCATCGGAGCCGTTGTTCTGGTATCCGTCCCCCTGAGGTCGGCGGCGGAGGGGCACCCACCACTACCCTGAGTCTCGTGCGAAAGACGGATGGTCTGTTCAAGCTGCTCGGTCTGTGCGTGCTCGCGGGGATCCTCGTCGCCGGGATGCTGTTCCCGGTCGTCGGCGGGATCGGGGTCGCGTCCAACAAGGCCTCCGAAACCGTGGACAGCATGTCCGCCGAACTCGCCACGGTGCCGCCGCCGCTGGTCACGAAGGTGACCGACTCGGCGGGCAACCTGATCGCCACCCTGTACGACCAGTACCGCATCCCCACCGCCCCCTCGCAGATCAACGACGCGATGAAGTGGGCACTGATCTCGGTCGAAGACAGGCGCTTCCTGGAACACCACGGGGTGGACTGGAAGGGCACGATCCGCGCCGCGCTGAGCAACAGCACCGGCGCCGACACGCAGGGCGCCTCGACCCTGACGCAGCAGTACGTGAAGAACTACCTGATCAACGTCGTCTACCGCGGCGACGCGATCGGCCAGCAGAAGGCGCAGGAGCAGTCGGTCGCGCGCAAGCTCAAGGAGGCGCGCATCGCGATCCAGCTCGAGACGAAGATGACCAAGGACCAGATCCTGGCCAGCTACCTCAACGTCGTCGAGTTCTCGCGCAAGATCTACGGGATCGGCGCGGCCGCGCAGGCGTACTTCAACACCACCCCGGAAAAACTCACCGTGCCCCAGGCCGCGCTGCTGGCGGGCATGGTGAACAACCCGCCCGTCTTCGACCCGTGGGGTCACCCGGAAAACGCCACCCAACGCCGCAACCTGGTGCTCGACCGCATGGTGGACAACCGCAAGCTGGCACCCGCGGACGCCGAGCGCTTCAAGGCCGAGCCGCTGGGGGTGGTGCCCGACGGTCCCGCCAAATCGGCGGCGAACTGCACCGGCGCCGGCCCCGAGAACGGTTTCTTCTGCCAGTACGTCGAGGACTACCTGCTCACCAACGGAATGTCGAAGACGGACCTCTACACCGGCGGCTACACCATTCGCACCACGATGGACCAGAACGCCCAGCACCAGGCGAAGGTGTCCGCCGAGGCGCAGGTGAAGAAGACTCAGAAGAACGTCGCCAACACGCTTTCGCTGGTGCGGCCGGGCAAGGACCGGCACGAGGTGGTCGCGCTGGCCGCCAACAAGGACTACGGTCCCGACGCGAGCAAGGGCCAGACCACCTACGCGCTGCCCTCGGATGTGTCCAATGTGACCGGTGCCGGTTCGGACTACAAGATCTTCACCGCGGCCGCCGCGCTGGAGCAGCACAAGACCGGTATCTTCGCGCAGATCCAGACGCCGCAGAGCTACGCGTCGAAGGTGTTCACCAGCGACCAGCGGAACTGCCCCCAGGTCGGGTTGGGCACCTACGCCTACTGCCTGAGCAACTACGGTGAGGGCATCTACGGCGCCTCGATGACGTTGCAGCAGGCGCTGGCCACCTCACCCAACACCGGTTTCGTCATCCTCGAAGAGCAGGCCGGCATGACCGCCGTACTGGACATGGCGCGGCGGCTCGGCATGCGCAACACCATGGCGTCGAACTCGGCCAACGGCGGTCCGGTCGACCCGGCCAACAAGGACCTGCGGTACAGCCTGCCCCAGCAGAAGTACTACGGCCCCGGCGGCGGATCGAAGAACGGCTTCGGGTCGTTCACCCTCGGCGTCAGCCCGACCAGCGGTCTCGAACTCGCCAACGTCGCGGCGACGCTGATGAGCGGCGGGGTGTGGTGCCCGCCCACCCCGATCGCTTCGATCACCGACCGGGACGGCAAACCGAAGGCGTTCCAGGAAGCCAAGTGCGAACAGGTGGTGCCCGAGGGGCTGGCCAACAGCCTCGTCGTCGGCATGAGCAAGGACGACACCGAGGGCACCTCCCACGCGGCGGCGCAGGCCGCGGGCTGGACCCGGCCGATGATCGGCAAGACGGGGACCACCCAGGAAAGCGGCTCCGCCGCCTTCGTCGCCGCCGTCCCGCAAATGGCGGGCGCGGCGATGGTGTTCCGGCCCGACAACCCGGTCGGCGGCCTCTGCGACGGCGCGGGCAACGTGACGCCCTGCGCCGACGGCAACATGTTCGGTGGCAAGGCTCCGGCGCGAACCTGGTTCGGCGCGATGAACGCGATCCTCGCCGGCCAGCCCGTCCTGCCGCTCCCGCCCTCCGACCCGGCCTACGAGCACTGAAGACTGTTTCGGAGTGGATTGCAAGGCACACCTCACTGATCGGGCGACGGGCCGTCGGCTGAGCTCGAGGTTCACGTATTCTGGGTATTGTGGGCACGGACGGTAACAGAATGAACGCGTTTCGCATTGTCACGGGCACCGCCGCGGTGGGCGCGGCGGCCCTCGGTTACGCCGTCGGTATCGAGCGGCGGCACTGGACGCTGCGCACCGCCGAACTCCCCGTGCTGGCCCCCGGCGCTCAGCCGATCCGGGTGCTGCACATCTCCGACCTGCACATGCTGCCCGGCCAGAAGTCCAAACAGCGCTGGGTCGCAGCCCTCGGCGAACTCGAACCCGACCTGGTCGTCAACACCGGCGACAACCTCGCCCACCCCCATGCCGTGCCCTACGTGCTGCGCGCCATCGGCTCCCTGCTCGACCGGCCCGGCGTGTTCATCTTCGGCAGCAACGACTACTACGCGCCCAAACCGAAGAACCCCGCCCGCTACCTGATGCCCAGGGGCAAGAAGAAGCGCATCCACGGCAACCAGCTGCCCTGGCGCGACCTGCGCGCCGCCTTCGTCGAACACGGCTGGCTCGACCTCACCCACGTCCGGCGCACCCTCACCGCCGCCGGACAGACCGTCTTCGCGGCCGGCGTCGACGACCCCCACCTCCACCGGGACCGCTACAGCGACATCGCGGGCCCAGCCGACCGCAACGCCACCCTCCGCCTCGGCATCACCCATTCGCCAGAGCCCCGCGTGCTCGACACCTTCGCCGAGGACGGCTACGACCTCGTCCTCGCCGGACACACCCACGGCGGGCAACTCCGCATCCCCGGCATCGGCGCGCTCGTCACCAACTGTGAGCTCGATCGCTCCCGCGCCCGCGGCACCTCCCGCTGGGGCGCCCACATGTGGCTGCACGTCTCCGCCGGGCTCGGCACCTCGCCCTACGCCCCCGCGCGCTTCGCCTGCCCACCCGAAGCAAGCCTGCTCACGCTGGTCCCGAGGGGTCACCACCAGGCCCCGGCCACCGAAAAGCAAACCCGCCGAAAGGCGCCCAGCGACGTCCGCTAAACTTCTCCTCGGCCCGGTAAGCAGGACCTCGGGGTGTGGCGCAGCTTGGTAGCGTGCCTCGTTCGGGTCGAGGAGGTCGTGGGTTCAAATCCCGCCACCCCGACGGAAGAGACTGGAAGAGCCCTGCTCGCGGAATGCGCGAGCGGGGCTCTTCCGTTTTTGCTCTGGGGGTCGGACCCCCAGGCCCCCGCCAGGGGGCTTGCCCCCTGGACCCCCGGTCGGTGCCGGTGGCGTGGTGAGGTGAGCGTGAGGTGGGGCGGAGCGAAGACGTAGCGGAGCGCAGCCAAGGCGTAGCGAAGCGCAGCCGTCGTGGGGGTTACTTGGTGGCGGTCAGTTCTTGCCAGCACTGGGTGAAGTCGCCGTCGCCGGCGTGGGACCAGGCCCAGGCGGAGCGAGCGGCGCTGGCCAGTTGGTCACGGTCGGTGTCCGAGTCGCGCAGCGCCGCGTCGAGGCGAGCCTCCACGTAGCGGGCCAGGTCGCGGTAGGGCAGATCGGGTCGGAACCGGGCATGCGTACGGATGTCACGAAAACCCGCCTGCTCCACCAGTGCGGCGATGGTCTTGCCCGCGAACGGGTCCCCACCCGAGCGGCGGCGCAGCAGGAAGTGACCGCGCAGCGCCGCCGACACGTTCGCCGTCTTCGGCCGCAGCCTGGCCCGGCTCCAGTCCGAAGTGGACAGGGCGAGGGTGGCGCCCGGTCTGAGCACCCTTCTCAGCTCCCGCAACGCTTCGACCGGCCTCGACAGATGCTCGAACAGGGCGTGTGCGAACACCAGGTCGACACTTTCCGTAGCCACCGGAAGCGCGTAGACCGAGCCCGCGGCGAAGTCCACAGTAGACTCCGAGGGGAACTGCCGGTACCTCACATCCACTCCGAGCACCAGGTGCTCCCCGACGACCGGGACGAAACCGCTGGTGATCGTGCCGGGGCCGCAGCCGACGTCGAGCATCCGCATGCCGGGTTCGAGCAACCTCAGCACGAATGCCGCCCGGTCACTCGCCGTGCGCGACGCCATCATCGAAAGCGCGTCGTCGGCGTATCCAGGCGCGTATCCCTCCAGCACACGCCCACGGTACGGGCAACACCTGGCAGGATCGAGGGGTGACTACCCAGCACCCGCCCGCCGTGATCCCCGATCGCCTCTTCGACGACGCCCACGCCGAAGCCCGCTGGCGCGCACGGTTCCATGCCCCCCGCATGTCGGTGCCGGACTGGGCACTCGACGCGCCCGACGCCAACATCTACGTGTCCAACGCCAGCGGCGTCTGGGAGGTCTACGCCTGGGACCGGGCCACCGGCGAGCACCGGCAGGTCACCGACCGCCCCAACGGCACCCTCCACGCCACCACCTCGCGCGACGGCGCCTGGATCTGGTGGTTCAACGACACCGATGGCGACGAGTTCGGCTCCTGGGTCCGCCAGCCGTTCGCCGGGGGCGGTGCGGCCGCGCCCGGCGTGCCCGGGGTGCACGACGGCTACCCGGCCGGGCTGGAGATCGGGCACCGGCTGGTGGCCGTCGGCGTCTCCACCGACGACGGCAGCGAGTTGTTCGCGCACGCCGACGGCGAGACCAAGCGCTTCTACGCCAGCAAGGACGACGCCGGGATCGCGGCCCTGTCCAGGGACGAGCGGCTGCTGGCCATCTCGCATTCCGAGCACGGTGACTCGCGACACCCCGCCGTGCGCATCCTCGCCACCGGGGGCTTCGGCACCGTCGCCGACAAGTGGGACGGCGAGGGCAAGGGGCTGACCCCGCTCGAGTTCTCCCCGATCGCCGGGGACCCCCGGCTGCTGCTGCTCCACGAGCGTCGCGGCCGCGAGGAACTGCTGGTCTGGGACGTGGAGAACGACACCGAGACCGAGCTGCGCCTCGACCTGCCTGGCGAGGTCAGCGCCGGCTGGTACCCGAAGGCGGACGCGCTGCTGGTCGTGCACTTCCACGAGGGCCGCAGCTCCCTGTACCGCTACGACCTCGCCACCGCCGATTTGTCCTCTTTGGACACCCCGAAGGGCAGGATCGGCGGCGCCGGGGCCCGCCCGGACGGGGCGGTCGAGTATTCGTGGTCGAGCGCGGCCGAGCCGCCGTTGATCAGGGCCCGCGCCACCGACGGCACCGACACCGTGCTGCTGACCCCGCCCGGCGAGCGGGCACCCCGATCGGTCCCGGTGACCGACGCCTTCGTCGAGGGCACTGGCGGCCGCGTGCACGCACTGGTGGCACGCCCGGAGGACGCCGGGGACGGTCCGCTGCCCACGGTGTTCACCCTGCACGGGGGGCCGCACTCGGCCGACGAGGACTACTTCTCCGCCTACCGGGCGGTGTGGCTGGACGCCGGGTTCGCGGTCGTCGAGGTGAACTACCGCGGGTCCACCGGTTACGGCTCCGCGTGGCGGGACGCCATCGAGGGCCGCCCGGGGCTCACCGAACTGGAAGACGTGGCGGCGGTGCACGGCTGGGCCGTGGAGAGCGGGCTCGCCGACCCGGCCCGCTGCGTGGTGGCCGGCGCGTCCTGGGGCGGATATCTCACCCTGCTGGCCATCGGCACCCAGCCGGACCGGTGGGCGGCCGGAGTCGCCGGCGTCCCGGTGGCCGACTACGTGGCCGCCTACGAGGACGAGATGGAGCAGCTGCGCTCCTTCGACCGCGCCCTGTTCGGCGGCTCGCCCGAGACCGTGCCCGCCGTGTACAAGGAGTGCTCGCCGATCACCTACGTGGACGCGGTGAAGGTCCCGGTGCTGGTGCTCGCCGGGGACAACGACCCGCGCTGCCCGATCCGGCAGATCGAGAACTACCTCGACCGGCTGGCCGCCCGTGATGTGCCCTACGAGTTCTACCGCTACGACGCGGGACACGGCTCGCTGGTGATCGCCGAAACGATCAGGCAGACCGCCGCCGAGGTGTACTTCGCCCAGCGCGCGCTCCACCTCCGCTGACCGGTGCGGGGGGCGCCTCCCCGGCGCCCCCCGCCTACCGGTTCAGTGGTGGAAGGCGGTGCTGACCGCGGGATCGACGATCGGGCGCGGCTGGCGTTCGAGTTCGGGGAGCAGCCGGGTGAGGTCTTCGATCAGCAGGTCGGCGAGGTCGTGGGTGAACCCGTTGCGGCACACGACGCGCAGTACCGCGAGTTCGGTCCGGTTCGGCGGGAAGGTGTACGCGGGCACGAGCCAGCCCCGTTCCCGCAGCCGCCGCGACACGTCGAACACGTCGAAGGCCGTCACGTCCGGCGCGGTGGTGAACGCGAACACCGGCAACTGGTCGCCGCGGGTGAGCAGGCGGAACTGGCCGAGCGCCTCGATCCGCCCCGCCAGGTGCATCGCCACGTCCCGGCTGGCCTGCTGCACGGCACGGAATCCCTCGCGCCCCAGGCGGACGAACGTGTAGTACTGCGCGGCGACCTCCGCCCCCGGCCGGGAGAAGTTCAGCGCGAAGGTCGGCATGTCGCCGCCGAGGTAGTTGACGTTGAACACCAGCTCGGACGGCAGTGCGTCGCGGTCGCGCCAGACCACCCAGCCGACCCCGGGATAGACCAGCCCGTACTTGTGTCCGGAGGTGTTGATCGAGGCCACCCGGGGCAGCCGGAAGTCCCACTCCAGCTCCGGGTCGAGGAACGGGGCGATCATGGCCCCGGAGGCGCCGTCCACGTGCACCGGGATGTCCCAGCCCGTCCGTTCCTGCAGCGCGTCGAGGGCGGCGGCGATTTCGGCGACCGGCTCGTAACTACCGTCGAAGGTGGACCCGAGGATGGCGACCACGCCGATGGTGTTCTCGTCGCAGTGCTCGACGGCGACGTCCGCGGTGAGGTGGAAGCGGTCGCCCTCCATCGGCACCAGCCGCGGCTCGACCTCCCAGTACTCGCAGAACTTCTCCCAGCACACCTGCACGTTCGCGCCCATGACCAGGTTCGGCCTGCCGCTGCGGCCGAGTTTGCTCCACCGGCGCTTCAACGCCATCCCGGCCAGCATGCACGCCTCGGACGAACCCGTCGTGGAGCAGCCGATGATGGCGTCGGGATCGGGAGCGTGCCACAGATCGGCCAGGATGTTGACGCAGCGCCGTTCCAGCTCGGCGGTCTGCGGATACTCGTCCTTGTCGATCATGTTCTTGTCGACGCATTCGGCCATCAGCTCCCGCGCCTGCGGCTCCATCCAGGTGGTGACGAAGGTGGCGAGATTGAGCCTCGCGTTGCCGTCGAGCATCAGTTCGTCGCGCACCAACTGCAGTGCGGTGTCCGCGGGCAACGGGTCTTCGGCGAGCTTGTGGTGCGGCGGGGTCAGGGTGGCCGCGAAGGCCGGATCCGCACCGCCGTTGAGCGGATTGCTCCCGCCCCGCCGGTGCGGCCGCTTCGTCTTTCCCGAATGCAGAACCATGATCCGACCCTAGACCGGGGGACGCCCCGCCCGCCGGTTCATCGGCGTGGCGGGGCGTTTCCGAGCGGGTCAGGCCTGCTGGGCCTGCCACATCCAGTGGGCCTTCTCCAGCTCCTGCGTGAGTTCGAGCAGCAGATCCTGGGTGACCAGGTCGGTTTTGTCGGTTTCGTCGATCCGTTCTCGCAACAGGCGGATCTCCTCGGCCAGGATTTCCACGATGGCCGCGATGGTGGCCTCGGCGCTCTGCCAGCCCTCCGGGTAGGCGGGCAGGCTGGAGTTCTCCACCACCGTCGTCGTCTTGCCCGTCGGCGAAATGCCTATCGCACTGGCCCGTTCGGCGACCTCGTCGACGTATTTGCGCGCGGCGGCGACGAGCTCGTCGAGCTGCAGGTGGACACTGCGGAAGTTGGGCCCCACCACGTTCCAGTGGGCCTGCTTGGCGATCAGGGAGAGGTCGATCAGATCGACCAAAGTGGACTGGAGCACGCCACCCGTGACGGCCTTGTCACTGTCGGCGAGCGGACTCTTGATGGGTGATTTCGCCATGGTTCCTCTCCTCCCGCGAAAATGGTCTCAATAGGTCGTGGCGACCACCTCGACCTGGATGTTGCCCCGGGTCGCCCGGGAGTAGGGACACGACTGGTGCGCCCGTGCGGCGAGCCCGCCCGCCAGCCCCTCCTCCAGGCCGGGCAGGTGGGCCACGAGCTTCACGGTCAACTCGAAGACGTCCCCGTTCCGCCCGATGCCGACCTCGGCGGTCACGCTCGAATCGGCCAGGTCGACGTTCATCCGGTGCGCGGCCTGCCGTAGCGCGCCGTGGAAGCACGCCGCATAGCCCGCGGCGAACAACTGCTCGGGGTTGGTGAGCGCACCACCGGGGCCGCCCAGCTCCCTGGGGATCGCGAGCCGCTCGTCGATCAGTCCGTCCGACGAGGTGACCTCACCGTTGCGGCCATCGCCCCGGGCCGTCGCGACGGCCGTGTACATCGCGTCGACCATGCCCGTTCCTACCTCCCGGGCAAGGACTACCCACGAACCGCCGTGCGAACCGTTGGGCGCGGGCTCAGGCGGTGGCGTGCGCTCGCGCGAACTCCGTCACGTACCGGCCGATGGCGCGCAGGTTCCGTACCGCCTTCTCGTCGGAGGCGCCGCCGGTCTCGTCGAACTTCACCTCGGCCGTGTTCACCGCGGCACCGAGCGGAGTGGGCCAGCCGCGCAGGGCGTGCGTGACGGTCCGCAACTGGTCGAGCGTGGTGACCGCGGCCTGCCAGCCGTAGGCGACCGCGGCCAGGCCGACCGCGCGCCCGTCGAGGTAGGGACGGCGGTCGGGGCGCAGGTCTTCGAGGTAGTCCAGGGCGTTCTTGACCAGGCCGGAAAGGGCCCCGTGGTACCCGGGCGAGACGATGATCACGCCGTCCGCCTGCCGGACCGCCTCGATCAGCCGGACGGCTTCGGGGGTGCGATCGGAGATCGCCGTGTCGTAGAAGGGGAGCACGAGCCCGCTCCCGGTGATCGCCGTGGTGCGCGCGCCCGCCTCCTCGGCACCGGCCAGCGCGATGTTGAGCGCCCGCTCCGATTGGGAGCCCGCACGCAGGGAACCGCCGATGCCCACGACGTTGATCACCGAGGAGGAAGTCACAACTGAAGAGGCTAACCCCTCCACTTAGGTGGAGAGCCAGCTTCGGGAGCGGAGTCTCCCGTCACAGTCCGTTCCGGCCACGCGCACCTCTTGGTCTCCCGACTACTCGCCGGTAGCCTCCGTGCTCATGGCGATTCCACTCCGGTCCCGCGTCGAAGCGGCCGCGGCCCAGCTGGTCTATGCGCTCCCGCACCCGCTCCGGCGCCTCATCGCGGGCAAGCCGATCCGGATCGACGGGCAGGAACTGGCTCTCGACGCGCAACTGCTGCTCCGGCTCCAGCAGATCTCCGGCGCGGCCATGGCGAGCGAGACCCCCGATCTCGCGCGCGCGATGCTCGCGCAGTCGTCCCATCTGGTGAGCGGTAAGCCGATCCAGCCGGTGGGGACGCAGGAACTGACCATCCCGGCGGAGCACGGCGACGTCCCGGCCACCCTGTACACCCCGGCCGGACTCGCCGGACCGTCCGGCCTGCTGGTGTTCTTCCACGGAGGCGGCTGGGTGATCGGCACCCGCGCCAGCCACGACAACACCGCCCGGTTCCTCGCCAAGCACGCCGGTGTGCGGGTGCTGTCGGTGGAGTACCGCCTGGCGCCGGAGCATCCGTTCCCGGCCGCCGCGGACGACGCGCTGGCCGCATTCCACTACGCCTGCGCGAAGGCCGAAGACCTCGGGGTGGATCCGGACCGGATCGCGGTCGGCGGGGACAGCGCGGGCGGCAACCTCGCCGCCGTCGTCGCACAGGTGACCACGCGCCGCGGCGGCCCGGCTCCCGCCTTCCAGTTGCTCATCTACCCCGCACTCGACGCGACGGTGCGCCGGCGTTCACGGGACCTGTTCGCCGACGGCTTCTTCCTCACCGACCGCGACATGACCTGGTTCCTGGACCACTACGCGCCGCCGGAGGTGAACCGCGCCGACGAGCGGCTTTCGCCGATGCTCACGGAGGATCTCAGCGGGCTGCCGCCCGCCTACATCGTGACCGCCGGATTCGACCCGCTGCGGGACGAGGGCGAGGCCTACGGGGAGCGGCTGCGGGCGGCCGGGGTGCCCACCGCGGTGAGCCGCCAGTCCGATCTGATCCACGGCTTCGTGAACTTCCTCGGCGTCGGGCGCCGGTTCCGGGAGGCGACCGCCGAAGCGGCCGGGGCGCTGCGGGTCGGCCTGTCCGGTATCCGCGGTAGCTGACGAGGAACGACCCAGCCGGAATCCGGCGCGCTGCCACGCCGGATTCCGGTTCCCCCCCTATTCACTGGGTTCATCGGCCGGTCCTGCCGAACCGTCGCTGTCATAGGTACCAACACCGCCGGTACGGCACCACCCGGCCCGGGCAAAGTGAGAGCTTTTCATCGTTACCCGGACGGGAAAAGCGGCGCGGAATCCGACCGCATGAGGTGAAAAGAACGCACCACCGCTGCCAGGAAGACCGGCGTAACGGCAACCCGGCACGCGCTCGGTAACCGCTTCACTCGCTGAAACAACGGTGTCACCCGATCCGCTGTTTTCCGGAAGTGAGCGGAAACGGTGCCGCCGGTTCAGGTGCCGAAATGACCCGGACGGCCGCGCGAACCATGGGAAAAGCCTCAGACGTGCGGCACGGGAAGTGGCAACGGCAGGGCGGGCACTCCACCCCCGAGCAGCGCGGCGAGCAGACCGGTCACCAGGGTCAGCAGGCTCTTGATCAGGTTGCTGACGATGTTCAGCGGCGGCGGCAGGTCCGGCAGGCCCGGCACCGGCAGCTGCCTGACCTGGGCCATCTCGGCGGGATCGTCGCGGTCGGCCAGTACCCGGCTCGCCTCGGCCTGCTGCTCCTTCGCCGCGGCCGCGGTTTGCGGGGCGTCCGACCGCAACGTGTACTTCTGCCCCCCGGCGAGATCGCCGAGCAGCGGACTCATCTGGTCCAGCGAGCGCTGCGTGCCCTGCACGTCACCCGCATAGGCGGCCTTGGCCAACTGGTCCCGCATCCCCAGGAGCTGCTGCCCCGCGGCTTGCGTGCTCGACGTGCCCACGCTGTCCGCTGCCGCGACCCCGGCTCCACCGATGGCCAGCACACTGCCTGCCACCACGACCGCGACGGCTCGGGCGATCTTGCCTTTCATTGCTACCTCCTGGTCTTTGCTGCGAATAACGATCTTCATCAGTACCAACGGGGCCGGAAGGCCACCAATCGGCCACTCGGACGCGAGGCTCGCCCGCCTTTACGGGGCGGAGAGAAAACAGCGGAAATGAACCGCAAGCGGTGAACCGGCGAGGCGCTTTCCCGTGCTTCGCTCGCGCGTCGGGTAACCGTTTCACCCGGCGAAACGAACTGGTCACTCGAATCGTTGGATCCGGCCGGGAAACCGATGAAGACCGTGCTCGCCGAGCGATGTCCGTCCGAAGTGGACCGCCTGGTGCGGCGCCGTCAGGGAGCGGTGCCGCGCCGTCTCCGGGTAAAGAAGTTGCACGGCCGTGCCAAAGTGGAGATCGTGCAGTCGTATCGCAGAGTCCTCGCCCTGCCCGGTGTCCCCACCACGATGCTGGTGATGTTCCTGGCCCGGCTGCCGCTCACCGCGATGGGCGTGACCCTCACCCTGTACGTCGTCACCGGCCTCGGGCGCGGCTACGGTGCCGCCGGCCTGGTCGGCACCGCCGCCACCCTGGGCACCGCGCTCGGTGCCCCGCTGGTCGGCCGGATGATCGACCGGTACGGACTGCGCCCGGTCGTCCTCCTGTGCGGGACCGTGTCCACCGCGTACTGGCTCGGCGTGCCCTCCCTGCCGTACCCGGCGCTGGTCGCCCTCGCCCTGCCCGCGGGCATGCTGGTGGTGCCGGTCAGCTCACTGGCCAGGCAGGTACTCACCGCCCAGGTGCCCGCCGAGCAGCGCCGGTCGGCCTACTCGCTGGACACGATCTCGATCGAGTCGTCGTTCATGATCGGTCCCGCGGCGGCCATCGCGGTGTGCACCCAGCTTTCCCCCACCACGGCGGTGACCGGCCTCGGCATCGGGTTCGCCGCCCTGACCGTCACGCTGTACTGGTTCGATCCACCGGTGCGCCACCAGGACGAGCAGGTCCCGACCGAGCGGCCGCCCTTGCACAACTGGCTGACCCGCGACCTCTCCGCGACCCTGCTGGTGGCCGCCGGGGCGCTGTTCTGCCTGGTCGGCACCGAACTGGCCACGCTCGCCGCGCTGCGAAGCTCGGGCGAGGTGGCCTGGGCCGGTGTGGTGATCGCGGTGATGTGCCTGGCCTCGGCCACCGGTGGGATGGTGCACGGGGCGGTCCGCCGTCCGCTGTCCCAGACCACGCTCATGCTGCTGCTCGCGGTGCTGGTGATCCCGGTGGGACTGACGACGCAGCCGTGGTGGCTGCTCGCGCTGGTCCTCATTCCGACCAACCTCGCCTGCGCCCCCACCCTGGCCGCCACCGCCGAGCAGATCGGCGCGCTCGCCCCGGCCCGGGTACGCGGCGAGGCGATGGGACTGCTGGATTCGGCGACGCGGATCGGCATGGCGATCGGCAGCCCGATCGTCGGCACCGTGCTCGACCACGCCCCCGCCGCATGGGGATTCGCCGCGGCGGGAGCGGGCGGGCTCGTCATCGCCGCCGCCGGGCCGGCTCTCCGCCGGTTCCCCGTGCCGCGTCCCGCCCTCGCCTCGCCCCGCGCCCTTCGGAAGAAGTGCCCGTCAGAGGCAGGCTGACCGCAGCCGGGAGAGGTTGTCGGTATTGCGTTGAATCCAGTCGCTGAGGTTGCTCAACTGGTTGAGCTTGCGCTGTTCCAAAGCCAGGTAGGAATCGGCGATGGTGAACAGGTTCTGCTTCAGGTCCTGATCGGCGACCTGGTTCGCGAGCGCGCGGAGCCGGTCCGCCTTGTCCTGCGCCTGCTTCGCCAACTCGGCGGGGTCGAGGTTCGGATCGAGGTTCGCCAGCCCGAGTGCCTCGGCACAGGCGCTCGCCTTGTCCTTGGCGGCCCCCACCTGCCCGACGGCCGTGTCGACCTGCTCGCAACCGGCCAGCAGCATCCCGAGCCCGAGCACAACGAGCACACGCGGAAACTTCATGACCTCACGCTAGCGCGTAAAACCACTTCGAAACACGTCGTTTCACCGGTGGACGGACTTCCACCAGCGGAGGGTGAACACCGACCCGAGCACCACGACGAGCGCGGTGAACGCCGCCCACCCGGCCGGGAGCCCGCCACCGCGGCCCGCACCTCCTGAAGTGTCCGAACCGGCCGCTGCGGGGGCGACGGCCGGGGCCGGCGCGATCAGTCCCACCCGGACGGTCAGGTCCTCCCTGGGCTTCGGCCCGACTGTCACCGGTTGCGTGCAACCGTCGGGCATACCGGGGATCCGGAAGCCTGCGGCCTCCCGCGGCAGAGCGGCCAGGTCGAAGCACACGCGGTAGACGCCGTCGGGCAGGTCGTCCAGCAGGTACTTCCCGTCCTGGCCGGTGTGGGTGCCCGCCACCACACGACCGGCACCGTCCTTGAGGCTGACCGCGATCCCGGCCATCCCTGGCTCGTCCGGCTGGGGCAACGCGTCGGCATTGCGGTCCAGCCACAACAGATCACCCACCCGGTTGCGGGGCAGCACCACTCCGGCGTCCATAGTGGACTCGCGGCGGTGCCCGACGCCGACCGTCACCGGCGGCGTGCAGCCCGTGGAAAGGTCCGCCCGGGAGTCCGCGCTGCCGCCGCCGACCATCGGCCGCGTCCACTGGTCACCCGCGTAACCGGGCGGGAAAGCCTTGGGATCGAAGCAGATCTGATAGGTCCCGTCGGGGATTCCGTCGAACCGGTAGCGGCCGTCCACCCCGGTCGTCGTGGTGCCGGCGTCGCTACCGTCCACTTTGGCCAGACGCACCGGCACCCCGGCGACCCCGGCCTCGGCGCCGTCCTGCCGCCCGTTGCGGTTGCCGTCGAACCAGACCCGGCCCGCCACGCGGTCGGCGGGCGCGACCAGCCCGGCGCCGAGGGAATGGTCCTCCCGCTTGCCCAGTCCGACCGTCACCCGGCGCGTGCACCCGGCCGCGTCGGCTGCGGAGTCGTTGCCGCCCGCGGACGGGGTGAAGTCCGCGACCACGGGCGGCAGGTTCGCCAGATCGAAACACACCTGGTAGGCGCCGTCCGGCATGTCCTCGAAGGTGTACTGCCCGTCCGGCCCCGTGGTCGTCATGGCCACCTGCGTGCCGTCCTCGGTCCGCAGTTTCACCTGCACCCCGGCGATGCCCGGCTCGTCCGGTGCCTGCCTGCCGTCGCCGTCGCGGTCGATCCACACCCGCGCCGAAAGGCGGTTCACGGGCGGTGCAAGCCCGGCGTCCAGCGTCAGGTCCTGGGTGTGCCCCGGCCCGACCCCGACCGGCGCGGTGCACCCGGTCGCCGGATCGGGTGCCGAATCCTGGCCGGGATTTCCCGCCAGCGGCCGGGTCAGCCGGTAGTCGGCGTACTGCGCGGGCAGCCTGCCGGTGTCGAAGCACACCTGGAACCGGCCGTCGGGCAGATGCGAAAACGAATACTGCCCGCGCGCGTCGGTGCTGGTGGTGGCCACCACCGAGCCGTCGGGCGTCTGAAGGCTGACCGGCACCCCCGCCACCCCGAGCTCACCCGGATCCTGCCTGCCGTCGCGGTTCGCGTCGGCCCACACCAGATCGCCGATCCGGTTCACGCCGCCGATCACCCCCGCGTCCACGGTGTCGTCCACCGAACCCGGCGGACCCACCGTGACCTTCGCCGTCCCGGTACCCGGATCCACCACCGAACCGGTACCCGGGGTGACCCCGGCCAACGGCACCGTCCACTTGAGATTCGCGACCGGCGGGGCACCGGGAAGACGGGCCGCGTCCACCCCGGAATAGTCGAACTTCAGCGTGTAGCAGGTCTGGGGCCGCAGCCCGTCGGCCGGGCCGAACACGTAGCGCCCTGCGGCGTCCGTGGTCTTCTGCGCGAGGGGCGCACCGCCGCCGTCGCAGCCCATCAGCCGCACCACCACCCCGGGCAGCGGCGGCTCGTCGCCGTCCTGGACGCCGTCACCGTCGGTGTCGAACCACACGCGGTCGCCGAGCTGCACTTCCCCGGTGCCGCTGCCCACCCCCATGGTGAGCTCGGCGGGTCTGCCCTGGGAGACGTCGACGAACTCGGTGAGCGGGGAGAGGCCGGGCCCCTCGGGCGCGGGTTTGACGTCCCCGACCGAGGCCGGAATCGTCGCCTCGACGCGATACTTCCCGCCCGAGAGCGCCGTGGTCGGGAGGATCACCGTCCCGTCCGGACCCGTCGTCCCGCTCACGCTCGCCCCGGACGGATCCGTGACCACGACGAGGATTCCCGGCGCACCGGCGTTGTTCCGGTCCACCCGGACGACGTGGACCCGCACCGGCCCGTCGGCACCGTCGGCCACCGCGACCGTGGGCATCGCGGTCATGACGAGCAACGCCACCACCGAGACGATTACCAGCCTCACCACGCAGCTCCCCGACTCACCCGCTGAAAGACTCCGCACACCCTAAGAGCGCGAAGATCCGATCAGCGGGAGAAGTCAGCTCCCGAAAGGGTGAAGTACGGCGGGTAACCGCAGTTCGGACGGGGTCAGGACCGTTCGGCGAGCAGTTCGGCGATCTGAACCGCGTTCAACGCCGCGCCCTTGCGCAGGTTGTCGTTCGAGACGAACAGCGCCAGGCCGCGGCCGTCGGGCACGCCCGGATCCGTACGGATGCGCCCCACGAAACTCGGGTCCTTGCCCGCGGCCTCGAGCGGCGTCGGCACGTCGACGACCCGGACGCCGGATGCGGACGAGAGCAACTCGGTCGCCCGCGCCACCGACAACGGCCGGGCGAACTCGGCGTTGATCGACAGCGAGTGCCCGGAGAACACCGGCACCCGGACACAGGTGCCGGACACCAGCAGCTCCGGAATGTCCAGGATCTTCCGGCTTTCGTTGCGCAGCTTCTGCTCTTCGTCCGTCTCGAACGAGCCGTCGTCCACAATGGAGCCCGCCATGGGCAGCACGTTGAACGCGATCGGCCGCACGTACTTGGCCGGTTCCGGGAACGGCACGGCCGCCCCGTCGTGGGTCAGCTCGGTGGCGCGCGGGGCCACGGCGCTGATCTGCCCCGCCAGTTCGGCCACCCCGGCCACCCCGCTGCCGGACACGGCCTGGTACGTGCTGGCGATCAGCCGGACCAGCCCCGCCTCCTCGTGCAGCGGCTTGAGCACCGGCATCGCGGCCATCGTGGTGCAGTTGGGGTTGGCGATGATGCCCTTGCGCGCGTCCTTGACCGCCTGCGGGTTGACCTCGCTGACCACCAGCGGCACGTCCGGATCCATCCGCCACGCCGACGAGTTGTCGATCACGGTGACGCCCGCCGCGGCGAAGCGCGGCGCCTGGGCCCGGGAGGTGGCCCCGCCCGCGGAGAACAGCGCGATGTCCAAACCGGACGGATCCGCGGTGGCCGCGTCCTCGACCTCGATCTCGGCGCCCTGCCAGGGAAGTTTGGTGCCCGCCGAGCGGGCCGAGGCGAAGAACCGGATCTCGCTGAGCGGGAACTCGCGCTCCGCCAGCAGCTTCCGCATCACACCGCCGACCTGGCCGGTCGCGCCGACCACTCCGACGCGCAGTCCCTTCGCCGCCATCAACGACCACTCCCCGCGTAGACGACGGCCTCTTCGTCGCCGCCGAGTTCGAATGCGTCGTGGATCGCGCGAACCGCCTCGTCCAGCTGCGCGTCCCGGATGAGCACCGAGATCCGGATCTCCGAGGTGTTGATGATCTCGATGTTCACCCCCACCTTGGCCAGTGCCTCACAGAAGGTGGCGGTGACGCCGGGGTGCGAGCGCATCCCGGCGCCCACCAGCGAAACCTTGCCGACCTGGTCGTCGTAGAGCACGGAGTTGAAGGTGAGCTCCTCCTTCAGCTTCTCCAGCTCGGCGACCGCCTTCGGGCCGTTGGCCTTGGACAGCGTGAAGGTGATGTCCGTGCGCCCGGCCGTGTTGGACACGTTCTGCAACACCATGTCGATGTCGATCTCGGCGTCGGCGATGGTCCGGAAGATCCGCGCCGCGGCGCCGGCATGGTCGGGCACCCCGGTCACCGTGATCTTGGCCTCGGAACGGTCGTGCGCCACGCCGGTGATCAACGCTTGTTCCACGGGGATCTCCTCAATCGAACCGGTCACGGTGGTGCCCGGCTTGTCACTGTAGGAAGAGCGGACGCGGATCGGCACGCCGTACCTCCGCGCGTACTCGACCGAACGCAGGTGCAGGATCTTCGACCCGCTCGCCGCCAGTTCGAGCATCTCCTCGTACGGCACGGTGTCGAGCTTGCGGGCGTCCGGCACGATCCGCGGGTCGGCCGTGTAGACCCCGTCCACGTCGGAGCAGATCTCGCAGACGTCCGCGTTCAGCGCGGCGGCCAGCGCCACCGCGGTGGTGTCGGAGCCGCCGCGGCCGAGCGTGGTGATGTCCTTGGTGTCCTGCGAGACGCCCTGGAAGCCCGCGACCAGCGCGATGTAGCCCTGCTTGAGCGCCTCGGTGACCCGGCTCGGGGCGACGTCGATGATCCGCGCGTTGCCGTGCACCGAGGTGGTCACCACACCCGCCTGTGAGCCGGTGAACGACCACGCCTCGAGACCGTGCGCGGAGATCGCCATCGCCACCAGCGCGTTGGAGATGCGCTCGCCCGCGGTGAGCAGCATGTCCATCTCGCGCTCCGGCGGCACCGGGTTGACCTGCTGGGCGAGGTCGAGCAGTTCGTCGGTGGTGTCGCCCATCGCGGAGCAGACGACCACCACGTCGTTGCCGGCCTTCTTCGTGGCCACGATGCGTTCGGCCACGCGCTTGATCCGATCAGCGCTCTCCAACGACGAACCGCCGTACTTCTGGACTACGAGCGCCACGGCTATCGGACCTCCTAGGTGCGCTTTTGGAAAAGCCTACCGGGGCAGGCACGTCCGGCCACCCGGTTATGTGGCGGCGCCCACGCCCGCTGAGATCTGCGTCGCAGCATACGTGAGAAAATCTCCAACGTGTTGCAGGAGGAACGAAAGATCTTGCCGTTTTCCGGCCCCCCGGTGATGCCGGCGGCGCGGCCGTCGAGATGGCTTCCTTTCGTTCCGGCGGCGATCTACCTCGGCGTGCGCGGCACCGGGATGCTGGTGCTCGCGGCGGCCGCCGACACCGGCCTGACCGACCGCCTCACCGCGTGGGACGGCTTGTGGTACCTCAAGATCGCGGCGCACGGCTACGACCTCGGCCCCATCCCCGACGCCGACGGCCACCCGAATCCGTTTACCCGCCGGGCGTTCTTCCCCGCGTACCCGGCCCTCCTGCACGCACTGTCCGCGGCCACCGGGCTCAACCTCACGGCGGCGGCCCTGCTCGTTTCCGCGGTGGCGGGCCTGGTCACGGCCTACGGCCTGGCCCGGCTGGGCCGGATCGTGCGGGGCGGTTCGCGGCGTGCGGGCCATCTGCTGGTCGCCCTGTTCGCGGCCGCGCCGATGGGCATCGTGCTGTCGATGGCCTACACCGAGGCGCTGTTCTGCGCCCTCGCGGTCTGGGTACTGGTCGCCCTGCTGGAGCGGCGCTGGCTGCCAGCGGCCCTCGGCACCGCCGCCGCCGGGCTCGTACGCCCGACGTCACTGGCGCTCGTCGTCGTGGTCGTGGCCGCCGCGCTGCTCGCCCTGCACCGCCGCCGGGACGGGCTCCGTCCGCTCGCCGCGGCGCTGCTCGCCCCGGCCGGGCTGTTCGGTTACCTGTGGTGGACGGGACTGCGCGTCCATCCCGAAGCGGGCCTGTTCACGCGGTTGGGCACCTGGTCGGAACTGGAACAGCAGGGGTGGGCCACCCGGTTCGACGGCGGCGCGGCCACGCTGCGGTTCCTCCGCGACGCTCCGTGGTCGGGCGACGGGATGACCCTGCTGACCGTCGCCGTGGTCCTGGCTTCGGTGGTGCTGCCGGCCGTCGCGCTGCGGGGGCGGCTGGAGTGGCCGTTGACCGGCTACGCCGTGCTGGTCATGGTCCAGTGCCTTGGGTCGACCAGCCTCATGCACGCCAAGCCCCGCCTCCTGCTGCCCGCGTTCACCCTGCTGATCCCGGCCGCGATCGGTCTCGCGAAACGACGGAGGGGCACGGTCGTGCTGATCCTCACCGCGGCCACCGCCGTCAGCGCCTGGTACGGCGCGTACGCGCTCACGGTGTGGAAATACGCGATCTAGCGCACAATTCCGCGCGGGGAGGGGCGGATGACTTCGGAGATCGCGAGCCGGCGGGTGTTCCGCCGCGTCGTGTGCCCGCACTGCGGGGAGCGCCGGACCGAGATGAGGGTCTTCGGCACCGCGCGGCACGACGACGACGGGCATCGCAAGCCGTGGTGGCGGATCCGCCGTGAGCTGCGGGAACAGGCGCTGCGCTGGGTGCCGGATCCGAGTTGCCACCGATGCCGCCGCAGGTGTGGAAGTATGCGATCCGATGCGGAAACCAGCTGAGAGCAGCGCGCCGCTGGCCGAACTCATCGCGCAGCGATGGAGCCCGCGCGCGCTCGACGGAACGGGTGAAGTCTCCTGGGAGCAACTGCGCGCGCTCCTCGAAGCCGCCCGGTGGGCGCCCTCGTTCGGCAACACGCAGCCCGCCCGCTACCTCGTCGGCCGCCGGGGCGACGACACCTTCCGGCGGATCCTGGCCACCCTCACCCCCCGCAACCAGGGCTGGGCGCACCGGGCCGGAGCGTTGCTGGTGGCCGTGATGGTGACACGCAACGAGAAGGGCGAGATCCCGTACGCCGAGTACGGGCTCGGGCTGGCCGGGCAGAACCTCGTCCTGCAGGCGGTCGCCGAAGGCCTGGTCGCGCACCAGATGGCGGGCTTCGACG
The DNA here is from genome assembly GCF_007713715.1 of Amycolatopsis rhizosphaerae. Lineage (GTDB taxonomy): Bacteria > Actinomycetota > Actinomycetes > Mycobacteriales > Pseudonocardiaceae > Amycolatopsis_E > Amycolatopsis_E rhizosphaerae. Next base: position 1,263 of record NZ_VJWX01000022.1, on the reverse strand, counting down.
CCGACGCCGTGCGCCGCGAGTTCGCGGTGCCGCCCGAGGCCGTGCCCCGGGTGGCCATCGCGGTCGGCGTACAGGGTGACGCCGAGGTGCTCGGCGAGGAACGCGACATCGAACGCGAACGCGCACCGAGACGCCGCCTCCCGCTGGGGGAGTTCGCCTTCACCGGCACCTGGGGCACCAGCGCGCTGCCGTGACGGGCTGCGGCGAACCCGCGTCAGGCGGAGATGCCGCCGATGCGGCGGACGAGCTTGGCCACGATGGCGGAGGCGATCAGCCAGAACAGGGCGGCGATGCCGTAGTTCACCAGGACGCGCAGCTTCTCGTCGGAGGGCTGGAACAGGTCCCTGAACCCCATCGCGAGGCCGTCGGCCCAGCCGCGGACCCACGACACGATGCCGTTCACCGGGTTGGCGGAACCGACGGTGAAGATCACCTGCAGCACCAGGATCGCCGCGAAGACCAGACCGGCCCAGCGCACGATGCCGGCGATCAGGCCGACCGCCTGGTCCTTGATCCGGCGCCGGTCGGCCTCCGTACGGTGCCTGCGCCCGGAATCCTCGTCGGTGAGGTTCTTCTCGGTTCTCTCGGCGTGCTCGCCCATAACGCGCAGTTTGGCACGCGCACGGGGCCGCTGGCTACCAGCCAGTAAGGAACGGGATAACGGTTCCATCGCGGTACCTGGCTTTCAACATCATCAGCGCGGGGCTACAGTGGACTTCGTGGCTCGCGCTCTCCTGCTTCGCTGCCGCGACGGGGCCTGATCCGACCGGCCCCCCGTCGCGGGGCTCGATGCCGCCGGTCGCCCGACCAGAACCCGGCAGGAGAAGCCTTTCACCATGACGACCGCCAAGTCCGTCAACAGCAGCCGCATCCGCAAGCCCTCCCGGCCCGCGCCCGCCGACCAGCCCACCTGGAACCCGCAGCGCGGCAGTTCCATGCCCGTCCACCGCTACCGCCCATGGCACCAGCTGGTCGAAAACATCGAACTGCCCGACCGCACCTGGCCGGACCAGCGCATCGAGCGCGCCCCGCTGTGGTGCGCGGTCGACCTGCGTGACGGCAACCAGGCGCTGATCGACCCGATGTCGCCCGCCCGCAAGCGCAAGTTCTTCGACCTGCTGGTCCGCATGGGTTACAAGGAGATCGAGGTCGGCTTCCCGGCGGCCAGCCAGACCGACTTCGACTTCGTCCGCGAGATCATCGAAGAGGGCGCGATCCCGGAGGACGTCCGCATCCAGGTGCTGGTGCAGTGCCGTCCCGAGC
>NZ_VJWX01000229.1 GCF_007713715.1 Amycolatopsis rhizosphaerae | reverse complement strand
CGCACGACCTCCGCGGCGTGGGCGGCGAAATGGCCCGTGAGGTTCGCGTTCTCGAAGCGGAACGGGTCTTCGCTGCGGTAGACGTCGGTGCCCGCATAGCCCAGGCGCGGCCCGGTGAACAGGTACCAGAAATGGCCGTGCCGGACCACGAACGGCGATTCGGTGGGGCCGCCCCAGGTGCCCGAATCGGGGGAGACGTAGGCCGTGGCCCGGGGGCTCCAGTTCCGGAGGTCGTCACTGGTGCGGTAGAGCACCGCGTGCCTGCCGCCGGCGGGCTCGGTGGTGCCCGTGTAGAACAGCACCCAGCGGCCGCCGATGCGGAGGACGTACGGGTCCCGGGCGTCGTAGCCGTCGGTGAACAGGCTGCCGCCGGGATCGCGGGTCCAGTGGAACAGATCCTTCGACGTGGCCCGGTTGATCGCGGACCTGGTGTGGTCAGGGCCGCCGCCGCAGTAGAACATCTGGTAGGTGTTCCCGACGCGGATGACGTGCGGTGCCCACAGGTGCGTCTCGCCGTAGGCGCGGTCCACGGTGAGCGCGAACGGCTGTTTCGTCCACGGGCCGTGCAGGTGCGGTGCGGTGGCGTGGGCGAACTGGATCTCGTTCTCCGGATCGGCCGGTTCCGGGTGGGTGATGCCGAAGACGTGCCAGGTGCCGCCGGTGTCCTTGATGAAGGTGTGGTCGTTGAGGTACCACTGTCGGCTTTCGCCCGCGCTCGGGTCGTAGATCCTGACGAAGGTGCCGACCGCGACGTCGTTTCCCGCGGTGGCCGCCACGGCGGGGGCGAGGCCGTTCACCGCCCCGGCCCCGGTGATGCCCAGCGCCAGACCGCCGAGGAGCACCGTCCGTCTGTTCACCCGCATCGCGATCACCCTCTCCTGAGGTCGCGTCCCGATCTTCCCGCGCGGCGGGGACCGACCGCTTGCCAACAAGCCGGAATCACCGGGATTGCGCAATGCGGGCGCGAGTTCCGTGAGCCGACACGACCACCTGGCACCGGTCCCGGTGTTGGCCGTGAGGGGATCCCTCACGGTCGATACGGCACAGGGCCCCGGCAAAGTCGGTCCTTGCATGGGCGAGTCCCACCCTCCGGCGCTTGTGTCCCACCTTCCGGCGCTTGTGTCCCACCTTCCGGCGCTTGTGTCCCACCTTCCGGCAGCCCGAGTTCTCACAGCCGCATCGACCGTGAGGGAACCCTCACGGCACCGATCCCGCCTGAACGGGCAACTCACCTGCACGAGAGTGGGACACACCTGCCTGAGGGTGGGACACAAGCGCACGAGCGTGGGACTCGCCCCGGCAGGCGCGCCCTACACCGCAAGCGGACCAGACTTGCCGGGACCCCTCACGGATACGGCTGTGAGGGGACCCCATACGGCGCCCATTCCTGCCTGAACGTTGCGGGCGGGTATCCCCCGGGAGTGTGACGGGACCTCCTAGGCTGATCATCGTGAAGCGGGTGGGGGTGGCGGCGGCCGCCGCGGTGGCGGTCGCACTGGGACTGGCGTTCACGCTGGGTTTGCTCGGCGGGACGCCCAGGGGTGCGGGGGACAACGGCGACGGGTACCGGTTGTTCTGCGGCGCCGGGCTCGTCCCGGCCACGCCGACCCACACCGCGAACTGGCGGGGCGGGGTGGTGCTGGACTTCGACCGCGGCGCGCCCTGCGCCGATCCCCAGCCTTCGAGTGCCGGAACCATCCTCAAGGCCGCCGCGGGCGGGCACGGGCCGTTCAGCCTGACCGCGCTCGGCTGGACCTATGTCCTGCTGGTCTTCCTGGCCACCCTGCTCGCCGCATGGGCGGTGCAGGCGCACGGATCGCGACGGCTGCTGTTCCTGCTCCCACCGGCGGCGCCGCTGCTGGAACCCTCCTTCGCGCGGTTCTTCCTGTCGACCTTCGGCGAGCCCGCCGGACTGTTCGGCGCGTACACGATGCTGTGCGGCGTGGCGGTCATCGCTGCCACAAGGGTCGAGGAAGGCTTGGCGCGGTTGCCCGCGCTGGTTCTGGTGGGCGCGGGCGGGGTCGTCGCGGGACTGGCGAAGATCGGGTTCCTGCCGTTGCTCGTGATGGCGGTGCTCGTCTGCGCGGTCACCGGCGCGCGCCTTGGTCACGGCCGGTGGTGGACCGCCCGGCTCATCGGGCCCGCGCTCGCCGTCATGCTCGCACTGGAGGCCATCGTGCCGGTCCGCGCGAGCCTGGCCTGGCAGGACCGGCACTTCGCCGAGGCCAACGCGGTCAACGTGGTCTACACCCTCGCCCTGGTCGATTTGCCGGGCAGCGCGCCCGCCCTCGGCCTGCCCGCCGCCGCGCAGGACAAGGCGGGCAACGGTTTCTTCCCGAAAGGGCCGGATGCCCAGGCGGGCGGTGAGGTGGTGAGGAACGACCCGCATGGAATCAGGAACAGGGTCTGGACCATGCTGTTCGAACGGCCCACCGTGCTGGCGCGGGTGACCGGGATCGCCGTGGAGGCCACCTACGACCGCGGCCTGACCTACCTGCCGGACCAGCCGTGGACACCGGCGAGCGTGCCGCCGGTGGCCACCGCGGTGGCCGACACCGGCGTGGGCTTCGGCGCGGGCGTGCTCCAGCACTGGGCGGCCGAGGTGAGCCTGCCGGGGTGGCCCTCGCTGCTGGTCCTGCTCGGCATGGCCGCCGGGGTGGTGGCGCTGGTGCGGCGCCGGGGGCGCTACGGCCTCGTCCCCGGAATCGCCGCGACCAGCGCGCTCGGCGTCGCCGCGATGACCGTGCTCGGCGACGGGTACTTCGAACTCGCCAAACACGTGTGGCTGGCGGGCTACCTCCTCGACGTCACCGCACTGTCACTGGGCATCGTGCTCGTACCCGCCTTCTTGCGTGCCCGGGCCCGCACCGCGACCGGCGAAACGGCCACCCCGGCGATCGGCTTGCCCCGCCAGTGACCACCGCGGTGAACGCTCAGCCGAGGACGTCGCGCAGGGTTCGGGCGAAGGCCTCGGGCTTGCCCGCGTAGGGGGAGTCCCCGCCGGCGAAGCCGCCGTGGTGGCTCGGGAACACCACCGGCTGCTGCCCGAGCAGTGCGGCGAGGGCCACCGACGTGCGTCCGGTGAAGACGTCCCGGGACTCCTCGCCCACGGCGATCACGACCCGCGTCGGCGCCGCGGAGAGAGCGGCGACGTCGGGGTGATAGCCGCTGACCGCCCAGGACCGGTCGGACAGCAGCGGGTCGTCGCGGGAGCCGTCGTCCCCGGCGGGCAAGCCGAACTGGGCGGGATCCGCCGGGGGCTGGGCGAAGTAGTCCTCGGTGTACTCACCCCGCCACGACGTCATCGCGATGAACGCCGCCATCCCGGCGCCGAACCCCTTGGCCTCGTAGGCGTCCCGGACGCCCGCGCGGGCGCGCTCGGCCGCCTCGGCGTCCGGAAGCACCGGGATGACCGGCGGTTCGTGGGCCACCAGGGTGGTCACGTCGTCCGGGTATGCCGCGACGAGCGCGAGCGCCGTCACCGCGCCGCCACTGCTGGCGAACATTTCGACCGGGCCCACGCCGAGCGCCCCGATCACCGCGTGCACGTCGCGCGCCTGGACCATCGGCACGTGGTCGGTCCTGCCGTCCTGCCGGGTGCTGCGGCCGAGGCCACGCGGGTCGTAGGTGACCACGGTGCGGTCGGGAAAGTGGGATGCCAGCGTGCGGAAGCCGGTGGCCTCCATCGGCTGGCCGATCATGAACAGCGGCGGGCGCCCGTCCGTGGTGGGCAGCGGGCCGTCCACGTCGTAGGTGATGCCGGCCTCGCCGGTCCGGAGCACCTGCGTGGTCATCATGTCCGTAGAGACTCCTCGCGGGGCCGAAACTCATCGCGGCTGGGGTTCGACCTGGGGATAGGGCGAGGGACCGGTCAGCAGCGGTTCGGGCAGGCCCCGGCTCACGTGGTCGAGGAACGCGGTGAGGTAGGCGGTGGTGATGGTGAGCGCGTCGCTGCCGTCGATCGGGCCGAGCGCGAGCTGGGACCGGATCGGTGCGGCGAGGTAGTAGAGGCCGTAGTCGCTGAAGTCGAAATGCTCGGCTCCGCTGATCCGGTAGCACCAGGCGGGCGCGGTACCGGCGGAGAGCAGGGCGCGGGCAGTGTCGCGGTCGCTCTGGTCGCTGGGTCCGGCCGGTTGGCAGGTTCCGGTGACGCAGGAGTGCCCGCCGCCGATGAGCAGCATCGGTTTGGCGAGTCCGGAGTGGACAACCGTCCCGTACTGGGTGCCGTCGAGGTCGGCCGCGCCCGCGCAGTGCGCGTCGGAGCGGCACGCCTCCAGCGCGGCCGCGCCGCCGAAGGAATGGCCGAGGTAGACGGTCGCGGCGGCGTCGACATGCCCGGCGAACAGGCCGGTTTCGCGGTCCAGGGCCGCGACCTGGGCGGCGGTGAAGGAGGCGTCCGCCGCCCAGATGCCGACCAGCCGGTCTCCGATGGTCTGGGCCTGGGCGCCGTGCAGGTCGCCGGCGCCGAACTCGGGCGGGTTCCCGGCCTTCGTCGCGGCCACGGCCCGTCCCTTGAGGACGGTCAGGTTCGCGCTGTAGGTGGGGGTGACCCCGGCGACCAGGTAACCGTGGCTGGCCAGGTCCTCCGCGAGTGCGGTGTACTGCGGTGCGGCGAAGCCCAGCCCCGGTTCCAGTACCACGACGGGAAACCGGCCGGCGGCGGCGGGAACGTCGGCGAAGGCATGGTCGTGGACGCCGGCGAAGCCGGTCTCGCCCAGCCCCGCCAGGCCGCCCAGGTGCAGACCCGCCCAGGCGTCCGGAGCGTAGGGCGCGGGTTGCGCGCCGGGGCCGGGCGAGGCGGGGTACCACAGCCAGACGGACAACTCCCGTGGCATGCCCGGCGTCGGGGCGAGCGGATCGGTGCGGGTTTCGTCGGTCCGGTCGAAGAGGGTCCGTCCGACCGCGTAGGGACCGGTCGGGGCGGGCAGGGTGAACGGCTGCGCCGCGCGGAACGCGACGTAGCCCACATAGCCGGCGATCAGGACCACGAGCGCGAGCAGGACCTTGCTCGCGCGGCGCAGCCAGGGGTGCTTCTTCCGAGGGGCTGGAGTGACTTCGTCCACGGCGGCGATAGTACACATCGCGTACTACGCGACAAGTAGTATCGTGGTGGCATGCACAGCAAGGACGCGCAGATGCTGGTGCTCACGGCGCTCGCGGGGGGCCCGCTGCACGGGTATGCGATCAACACCGCGATCGAGGCGCTGACCGGCACCCGTCTCGGCCCGGGCAGCCTGTACGGCGCGCTTGCCAGCCTTGAGGCACGGCAGTTGATCGAGCCCGCGGGCGAGCCGTCCGCGCAGGAGAGGCACCGCACGGTCCGGATCACTCCGGCCGGGCGGGAAGCGCTGCGTGCGGAACTCGAACAGATGTCCCGCGTAGCCCGGGCGGGGCTGCGCGCACTGGGAGGCGCCTCGGCATGAACGTGCCCGAGCTTCTGGTCCGGCTCTACCCGCCCGCGATCCGGCAGCGCTGGGGGAGCGAGATCGCCCACGAGGCGCGACTGGCCGGGCCGCGCTCGTGGTTCGACACGGCCACCGGGGCCGCGAAACTGTGGCTGCGCCCCAGTGACTGGCCCGAGACGACGATCGGGCAGACCAGTCGGGTGCTGGCCACCGCGCTGGTCGCGGTGATCACGGCCGCCGCGGGGCTGCTGCGCGCGGCCGACCCGACCCCGCTGACCGCGCCCGTCGGCCACCTCGCGGCCAGTGTGTGGCTCGTGCCGGTCCTGGCCGGGCTGGCACTCGCCGCGCCCGTGCCCTCCTTGCGACCGGCCGCGTTCACGCGCCTGGCCGCCGTGGCGTCCCGCACCCTCGCCCTACCCGTCCTCGCGGTGGCCGCACTGGTCCTGACCGCCCACAGTGGACTGATCCACCATCCCCGCGGCGCCGTCCACATCCTGCTGCTCGGCTACTACTGGGCGACCCTCGGCTTCGCCGGGATCCACCTGTGCCTGCTCACGGCGCGACTGGGCCGGATCGCCGTCGTGCCGAGCACGCGCCGGTTGCGCCTCGCGCTGCTGTTCGCCGGAACGGGACTGGCGCTCGCGGCCACGCGGACCCTTGCCGCCCCCGTCCAGGGCGGCACCGTGCTGCTGTCCTGCGGGCTGGCCGCTCTCGCCGCCCCGCTGCTCATCCTCGGTCAGGATCTGCGCCGCATCCCCCAACGCTGAGAGGAGACGCCGTCGAGGCGCCGGCGCTCTTGAGCCGCGCACATCGACTTCTTCGCGTCGGCAACGTTGTTCGCCGTGGCGGCGTCGTGAAGGCCCCGCGGGACCTGGTGGAGCGAACACGCGACCTTGCGGGACACCCAGGCCTTCGTTATAGTACGAGCAAGTCACCCGGATGTCGGCTCAGCCGCCCGGCCGGACTTTCTCTTCCCCCCTTCGTTTGAAGCGGTTCGGATTTTCCCGTTCCCGGTGCTCGGCACGTGCGTCGATCACCCTTGCTCCCAGGAGTCACAACCATGTCCTACCAAGGAATTCTCGATATCCGCGGCAAGTCCGCCACCCTCGGCTACGCCCCCGGCGGCACCACCGTCCCTTTTGGACTCGTCAGCGCGCACGACCTGCGGCGCGGTGACGAGATCGTGGTGGAGGGCGGAGAACTGGTGTCGGTCAACGGTGCCCCGCCCGTTCGCGGGCGTCCGGAGTTCGCCGCGCTCACGCCCGTGCACCCCAGCGAACGGCTCGTGCTGGAAACCGGCCGCCACGAGTTCACCACGCGGGTGCTCGACCTCGTCGCACCGATCGGCAAGGGCCAACGAGCGCTTGTCGTCGCGCCGCCACGCACCGGCAAAACCCTGGTGCTGCAGGCGATCGCGCGCTCCGTCGCGGTGAACCACCCGCGCGCGCACCTCATGGTGCTGCTGGCCGACGAGCGGCCGGAGGAGGTGACGGACATGCGCCGCACGGTGCGCGGCGAGGTGATCGCCTCGACCTTCGACCGCAAACCCGCCGAGCACACGGCGGTGGCCGAACTGGCACTGGAACGCGCCAAGCGGCTGGTGGAATCGGGCCGCGACGTCGTGCTGCTGCTCGATTCGCTGACCCGCCTCGCCCGCGCCTACAACCTGGCCGCCCGCCCGTCGGGCCGGGTCCTGTCCGGCGGTGTCGACGCCAGCGCGCTGCAGCCCATGAAGAAGATCCTGGGCGCCGCCCGCAACATCGAAGGCGGCGGCTCGCTCACCATCATCGCCACCGCGCTCGTCGGCACGGGTTCCTTGGCGGACACGGTGTTCTTCGAGGAGCTGAAGAGCACCGGCAACTCCGAGCTGCGTCTCGACCGCACCCTCGCCGACCACCGCGTCTACCCGGCCGTCGACGTGCTCGCCTCCGGCACCCGCCGCGATGAACTGCTGCTGTCCTCCGCCGAACTGACCGTGATGACCGAGGTGCGGCGCGCACTGGCGGGCCAGGACCCGAAACGTGCGGCGGAGCAGTTCCTCGACCAGGTCCGCACCACGAAGTCGAACGCGGAGTTCGTCGCGAGGGTGTCGGCGTCGTTGCGCACGCCCTCGATGTTGGCCGCATGAGGCCATCGCGCCCGGCCCGCGAGCCGCCCTCACCTGGTCCCGAGCTGGATCGCCTTGACTACGAGCAGAAGCGCGGCGAGCACGAGATATCCGCGGAGCGCGGTCATGCCGAGTTTGGTGGCCGGAGACCAGCGCGTGGGTTTCAGCAGCGCCAACGGCAGCATGCGCCAGACCGCGTCCAGCGGGGCCACCGCGAAGAGCGTGCCCAGGACGACGTTGTGCGCGGCCAAGGCGTGGGCCACGCCCAGCGCGTCGGTGAACCTGCCGACGGTGCCGGTGCTGGTGGCGGCATAGGCGGCGGTGACGATGAGGGCGGCCGCGCCGAGCACGACGACCACCGAGCCGAGCACGGTGTCGACGCGTTCGTAGCGGATGAAGCGCGGGGTGATGCGTTTGTCGATGACGTTGGACTGCTGGAAGAACAACTGCAAGGGGGCCACCGTGGTGCCGACGATCGCGGTGATCAGCAGGACGGCGTCGGACGACGCGCCGCCCTGGATGCCGGGGACCACGAAGTGGTAGCCGAGACCGCTCCAGTCCGGATGGGACAGCAGCGCGAGCGGGATCAGCAGCAGGCTGACGGCGATGAAGGCGAGCATGGCGCGTTCCCAGCGCCGGAAGCTGCCGGTGGCGGATGGCGACCAGGATCACCGCGGCGGCCGGAACCGAGACGTGCTGGCTGACCCCGAAATAGGACAGTGCCAGTGACACGCCGATGAACTCGGTGGCGATGGTGAGGAAGTTGAGTACGAACAGGTCGCCGACGGAGAACCAGCCCCAGAACCGGCCGAACCGTTCGTTGATCAGGCGCGCGTGCCCGACGCCGGTCACGGCCCCGAGCCGGACCACCATCTCCTGGTTCACGATCAGCACCGGGATCAGCAGCAGCACCCACAGCAGGCTGTAGCCGTAGTTCTGCCCCGCCTCGGCGTAGGTGGCCACGCCACCGGCGCCGTTGTCGCCCACCATCACGATCAGGCCGGGCCCGACCGTTTCAGCAGCCGCGACAGGTGCGTCATCCGGCCGCCCTCCGCGTGGGCCGGTGGTGTCGCCTCGGGGAATGTCCTGGTCATTTCGGGATCCGTCTTCCGCGCCCGCACGGGGGAGCCCTCGTGCGGGCCCGTCTTCCTCCGGTCAGTCGTGCCCGGGCTCCGCCGCCTCGCTGGCGAACGCGAGCACCGTTTTCGCTTCTCGCCGACACAAATCGAATAGATCTGGTGTTTGCCGGAGCGACGCGCCCGGACCAGGCCGGCAAGCTTGAGCTTGCCCAGGTGGTGGCTCACCGTGGCCACGGACTGCCCGAGTCAGGTGCAGCGGCGGTGAGTGGGCGCCGGGATGATTTCGAGGTCTTCGGCCAGCCCGCCGGGCAGGACGTGCGGGTCGGGCAGGAGCGGGCAGGGGTCGACCGCGCCCGGCTTCGGCGTGGAGTCGATCTGGGCCCGCGGATGTCGCGACTCTATTGTGGACATTCGGGAAATGGTTCGCCTCAAGCCTTACTCAAGGCTGCTTGACCGTTCTTCCCAAGGATAAGTAGCGTCGGTGCATCGGGCCGGGTTCCGAGGCCGGACTGTTGAGCGACCCGGACCCTGGGGCGGCGCGGTGAGGCACACCCCGACGCACCTCCGACGTGAACCTTCCCGGAAGGCGGACATCGTGGTCTCCGACCAGCACGACGTGATCTCGCTTCCCCACCTGCATGAGCTGTCGACCGGCTTCGGCAGTGCCGATGCCGTGCTGAGCCTGGCCGACGGCCAGCGGGACCTGCGCCGGGCCCTGGTGGCGAGCGTGTACAGGGCGGCCGAGCCACTGGGTGCGGACCGCGCGGCATGGACGCTGATCAACCAACTCGACCACAGCCATCCCGATGTCCTCGACGGCGTGCTCGGCCATCCGTACCTGAGGGCGTGGGCGGAGCGATGCCTGTCCCGGCCGCCCGTGGCCGCGACGTCCCATCTTGCATCCTTCGCGGCGGCAGCGGCAATTCTGGCCGGAGTCGCGGCCTGCCTCGATGTGCCGGTCATCGAGGGCAGGGTCTTCCTGCCGACACTCGGCACTGTGCTGGTCGACCCGGAAGCCAGCATCGCGGTGCTGAGCTGCGATCACGGCGCGGTGGCGGTGTGGGCTGGCGGCGCTGAGGTCCGCCTCGATTCCGGCACCATTGCCCCGCTGGCCGGCGCCGATGCGTCCTGGCTGCCGTCACGCACGCTGTATTTGGGCGATTTCACCGTCCGGCTGGAGGATGGCGACCCCTGTCGCGACGACTACCACCGGCTGGCGACGGGATGTCTCCCCGACAGCGAAGTGGACCGCTGGCGCAGCCTGTGCGCGGACGCATGGGCCCTGATCGAACGGGACTATCCCCAGTATGTTCCCGGGATCACGGCGGGACTGCGCGCTGTCATCCCGTTGCGGTCGGCCCTGCCGGGGCAGCACACGAGCGGGACGGTGCGGGAGGCGTTCGGTGCGGTGGGCATCGCCCGGCCCGACGACCCGGAAGCCCTGGCCTTGCTGCTCATTCGCGAATTCCAGCAGGTCAAGATCTGCGGGATCCTCGACCTGATCGAGTTGTACGAGCGGTCCGACCGAGACCGTTACCGGGTCGGCCGGTGTCCGGATCCGCAGCCGCTGGAAGGAGTGCTGCGGGGGGCGTACGCACACCTGGGCGTCACTGACTTCTGGCGGGTCCGGCGGCGTACGGCGCACGGAGCAGCGGCCGAGGAAGCCGACGGTGAATTCACCCGGTCACTGTCGGGAACCGCCGAGGCCATCGAAACACTGCTGCACTCCGGTTCACTGAATCCGACGGGCCTGGCCTTCGTCGAAGGAATGCGTTCCACGACGAATCATTGGTGACGACCGCGACCACGGGCGCTCGAGTTCCCGGATCTCGGATACGGCTGGCGGCGGAGTCGCAGCCACCGGCCGCGGCGGTCAGGAAAACCGCATATCAGAAACGGTGGCGTGGCGCCGGGTTCGGGCGCTACGGAAGGGCTGCGGGATCACGGGCCGTCCGGAGTGGACGGCCGGTCCGACCGGACTGCTGGAGGCGGGCGCATCGCCGACCGGGGTGGTGCCCGGAATCCGAGGGCCCGGGCGACCAATCTCGCCCGCATCGCGGTGTCGGCCGGTGTGCTCCTTGCGGGAAGGGAAGCGCAGGCAGGACGAGGCGGCCCTGACGAGGTGCGGGAGGACTACGGTAAAGCCGAGGGTGGCATACTTCGGCATGTTCCAGCAGTCGCGGGAAACGTAGTTATCGTTGCTCCGTGAATCCGGCGTCACCAGTGTCAACACCAGCGCGGCCGCGCCAGAGGCGCCCGTGGTTCTGGCCGAAACGGCGCCCCGGACGGGTCGGCGTGGTCAGCCTCGCCCGCCTGCTGGCGTTCGAAGCCGTCCTCGTGGCGGCTGGACGGCTCGTTTCACCGCCGGGG
>NZ_VJWX01000228.1 GCF_007713715.1 Amycolatopsis rhizosphaerae | reverse complement strand
GGCCCCGGCCGTGCCCGAACGAGGTGACGAAGTCGACGCGGTCGACGAAACTGCGCCTGCTCTGCCGCACCACCACGTACACCTCGCGGCAGGAGGCGGCGATCTCCGGCGCGCCACCGGCGCCGGGAAGGCGCACCTTGGGATGGGCGTAGTCCTCCCCGATGACCGTGGTGTTGATGTTGCCGAACCTGTCGAGCTGCGCGGCACCGAGAAACCCGACGTCGATCCGCCCGGGCTGCAGCCAGTAGTTGAAGACCTCGGGCACGCTGATCACGGCGTCCGCGGTTTCGGCGAGGATGCCGTCCCCGATCGAGGCGGGCAGGCGGGTCGGCTTGGAGCCGAGCGTGCCGGATTCGTAGATGAGCACGAGGTCCGGCGCGTGGGTGCGGCGGGCGAGGTTGGCCGCGGTGGAGGGCAGGCCGATGCCGACGAAGCACCGCTGGCCGCCGGTGAGCGCGCGGGCCGCGGCGATCGACATCATCTCGTCGGACGTGTGGTTCACCGGGCCACCTCCTCCGTCACGCCGAACACCTTTTCGTCCAGCCACTGTTCGAACGAGTCCCTATTCCGCCCAATGGAATCCCAATACTCGTAATACTCGTTGTCGCGCTCGTAGTAGCCCTGCGCGTACGAAGGGTGCGCACCGCGGGGCACCTCGGCGACCGCGGTGACGGCCCACGACGGCAGCACGACCTGGCCGGGCACGGGGGTCAACTCGTCGACGATCTCTTCGACGGTGACCAGGCTGCGCCTCGCCGACAGCACGGCCTCCTTCTGCACGCCGACCAGACCCCACAGCTGGACGTTGCCCGCCCGGTCCGCCCGCTGGGCGTGGATGATCGCGACGTCCGGGTTGATCGCGGGCACGGCGGCCAACTGCTCACCGGTGAACGGGCAGGTGATCTGCTTGATCGTGTCGGTGTGGCGGGGCAGATCCGTGCCCGTGTAACCGCGCAGCACGGCGAACGGGAGACCGGACGCGCCCGCGACGTAGCGGTTGGCCATGCCGGCGTGGCTGTGTTCCTCGATCTCGAGCGGCACCGGCCACGCGTTCTGCACGGCGTCGCGGAAGCGGTGCAGCGAGCCGACGCCGGGGTTGCCACCCCACGAAAAGACCAGCTTGCGCGCGCAACCGGCCCCGATGAGCTGGTCGTACACGATGTCGGGCGTCATCCGGACCAGCGTCAGGTCCCGGCGCCGCTGACGGATGATCTCCTGCCCGGCCGCGTGCGGGATCAGGTGGGTGAAGCCTTCCAGGGCGACGGTGTCACCGTCGTGCACGAGGCGGGCGACGGCGTCGTGAAGCGGCAGTATCTCGGCCATGAACCTCATTCCGTTCGCATTGCGCACACAAGTTCTCTATAAGAACGTACTTGCCCGCCCCGCCTTCGGCAAGGGAGGGTGGGCGCATGCGCATCGTCGTCACCCGCCGGATACCCGGACCGGCCCTGGAGATACTGCGTGCCGCGGGCGAGGTGTGGCTGCCCGACGAGGACCGCGCGCTGACCACGGAGGAACTGCGCAAGGCGGTGGGCGGCGCCTCGGCGATGGTCTGCATGCTGCACGACACCATCGACGGCCCGGTCGCCGACGCGGCAGGCCCCGCGCTGCGCGTGGTCGCGAACGTCGCCGTGGGCTACGACAACATCGACGTCGCCGCGCTGGCGGCGCGAGGTGTGGTCGTGACGAACACGCCGGGGGTGCTGACCGATGCCACCGCGGATCTCACCGTGGGCCTGCTGCTCACCCTGACCCGCCGCATCGCCGAGGGCGACCGGCTCCTGCGGGCACGCACCCCGTGGTCGTTCCACCTCGGGTTCATGCTGGGTTCCGGGCTGGCGGGCAAGACTCTCGGCATCGTCGGCCTCGGCCAGATCGGGCAGGCCGTCGCCAGGCGGGCCAGGGCGTTCGGCCTCGACATCGTCTACAGTGGACGGTCGCGGGTGCCTGCCGCCGAGGCCGCGCTGGACGCGCGCTTCGTTTCGCAGGACGAGTTGCTGGCGACGGCGGACGTGGTGTCGCTGCACTGCCCGCTGACCCCGCGGACCCGCCACCTGATCGACGCGGCGGCGCTCGCCAGGATGAAACCGAGCGCCTACCTGGTGAACACCACGCGCGGCCCCGTCGTGCACGAGGCGGCACTGGCGGACGCGCTGGAGCGCGGCGAGATCGCCGGGGCCGCGCTGGACGTGTTCGAGCACGAACCCGAGGTGGAGCCCCGGCTGCTGGCGCTGGACAACGTGGTGCTGACGCCGCACCTCGGTTCGGCCACCGTGGAGACCCGCACCGAGATGGCCGTACTCGCCGCCCGCAACGTCGCGGCGGTGCTCTCCGGGCAGGAGCCGCCAAATCCGGTGCGCGGCTGATTGGTACGCCAGTACAGTTTTCGCGTGCGACTCACCGAACAGATCCTGATCTTCGACGCGGACGACACGCTCTGGGAGAACAACGTCGTCTTCGAGCGCGTCATCGACGAGTTCCTCGACTGGCTGGCGCATCCCACCCTCGACCGGGACGCGCTGCGCCGCATCCTCGACGACATCGAACGCGCGAACTCCGCCGCGCACGGCTACGGGAGCAAGGTGTTCCTGCGCAGCCTGCACGACTGCCTGGAACGGCTGCGCCAGCGGCCCGCCACCGAGGACGAGCGCCGCGAGATCCTGCGGCTGGCCGACGCGCTGATCCACCACCAGGTCGAGCTGATCCCCGGGGTCGCCGAAACCCTCGACGAGCTCGCCGGACGGCACGAACTGTTCCTGCTGACCAAGGGCGACCACGACGAGCAGCGCCGCAAGATCGAGGCGTCCGGGCTCGACCACCACTTCCGCGGCGTGCACATCGTGCGGGAGAAACACGCCGGGTGCTACCTGCAACTCGTCGAGGAGCACGGGATGGCGCCGGACCGGGCCTGGATGATCGGGAACTCGCCGAAGTCGGACATCCTCCCGGCCCGGCAGGCCGGGCTCAACGCGGTGCTCATCCCCAACGAGAACACCTGGATCCTGGAACACGAGGAGGTGGACCCGGCCGACGACCGCGTCCTCCACCTGACCCGCTTCCCGGACCTGCTCTCACACTTCTAGGACCCCTGTCGAAGTGGTTCGCGGTGCGGGTGGCTCCGCCGCTGCGACACCACGGTGAGCCAGGCGCCAGTGGACGCTCTCTCACTCCGGCCGCAGCCCGGCCACGGTCAGGGTGAGGTGCCGGGTCAGTGCCTCGCTCGCGGCGTCGGCGTCGCGGGTGAGCGTCAACTCTGCCAACTGGCGGTGCTCGCCGAGGTGATCGCGCTCGGGCGCGCGGCGCGACGCCCAGCGTCGAGCGAGTTCGCTCGCGGACCACATCCGGTCGAAGGTTTCCAGCAGGACCGGATTGCCGCACCCGTCCAGCAGCGTGCGATGGAAGACCCGGTGGGCTTCGGCCCAGGCGTCGGTGGGGTACCCACCCTCCTCTGACTCGAACGGCGGGGTGCGGGCCAGCCGGTGGTGCGCGGCCTGCACACGGGATTCCCAGTCGAGATCCCCGCGCTCGATGGACAGGCGGAGCACGACCGGTTCGACGGTCCGGCGAGCCTCGGCGATCTCCTGCCAGCGCCGGTCGGAGAAGCCCGGCACGGCGAAACCACGGTTGGGTAGCCGGTCGGCGAGGCCATCGCCCACCACCCGCACCAGCGCCTCGCGCACCACGGCCAGGCTCACGCCCTGTTCCTTGGCGAGGTCCTGGGGCTTCAGCGCGGCACCGGGGGCGTAGTCGCCATGCATGATCGCGTGCCGAAGGTGTGCGTAAACCTGTTCGGAGAGCATCTGCTTCCGCGGCGAGGACGGGTCGTGGACCGTTCGTGTCACCTCTTCATCATAGATGATCTAGCAAATAATCGATTCATCCTGCTATCGTCGATGAAAATATCACCGAGAGGAACGTCGTGAGCGCCAACAACCCCTTCGCCCGCCTCCCTGAGGCGGCGTCGTTCACTGTTTGAGCACTACCGTCACCGATGGCGCCACCCACGCCCTCGACGTCGAACCGGTCGGCATACCCGCCGATGCCACCCCGGCTTTTCAGCCTGAGTTAGGAGAACGATGTCCCTCGCCGATCGCCCACCGGGAGACCTCACCACCGTTCGGACGGCTGGCCAGGCCATCGCGTCGGCACACCTGTTCATCTACGTCGTTCCGGAGGCCGAGGAGGAGGCCGCCAAGCTCGGCGTGACCGACCGCGCACCGAGGTACTTCGGGTTCCGGGCGGCCGCAATGGGTGCGGTTCCGTGGCAGGTGGTACTCGCGACCTTCTACAACTTCAGCCCGCGGGCGGCCCGAACGCTGGAAGGCGTGTGGGACGCCGCGCCACCCGAGCAGTGGCAGGCCGCCCGCTTCGTGGCCGCCGATCGCGCGATGCGGCGCGTCGGCGTGACCCTTACCGACGATCGAATCGCAGAAGCACGGTCACTGCTGGACCGGGTCGTGGCCGCGGCCGAGTACGCCGGTAAACCGCTGGCGGCCGCGAACGCATCGGTGCCACTGCCGTCTGACCCGCTTCTCGCGCTGTGGCAACAAATCACGGTCCTCCGCGAATGGCGTGGCGACGCACATCTCGTCGTGCTCGCCGGCCATCGGCTCGGGCCTTGCGAATGCGTCGTCCTGCACACCGCGACCGGCCGTATGCCCGCACCACTCCTGCGCGCGACCCGCCAGTGGAACGACGAGGAATGGGCCGCGGCGACGGCAAGTCTCGTCGCGCGCGGCTGGCTCGACGCCGAGGGCACCGTCACCGAGGCCGGCATCGCGGCTCGCGAGCAGATCGAGGTCGAGACCGACGAGCACTGCGCCCCGCTATGGGCACCCATCGGCGACGCCGGTGCCCGCCGCCTCACCTCACTCATCGCACCGATCAACGAGGCGTTCACCGCGGCCGGCACCTTCAACCAGTTGGGCTGACCGCGGCCGGGCCGACCGGACACGTGGCCGTGCCGTGAAGGGACCCTTCACGGTCGTATCGGCTGTGAAGGGACCCTTCACGGCCGCCGATGAGGGGGTCCCTCACGGTACGGCTCAGACGGGGCCGCCGGGCTGCGGCATCACCGCGAAGCTCAGCTGGCCCTGATCGTCCTGCTGGACGTCGAGGACCTTGTCGTCGAGGAACTGGGCGGCCTGCGGTTCGAGGAACACCCGGGCGCCGTGCTCGTCCACCACCTGGTCACCGTCTTCGGGCCGCCCGGCCACCGACAGCGCCAGTTGTGCCCCGGCCTCCTCCTGCCGTTGCACGGCGAACCGCAGGCCACCGGTTTCTTCCTTGCCTTCCTGGGCGGTCAGGGCGTTGATCGCCTCGGCCGCGGCGTCGGTCATCGCGAGCATGATCGTCATCCCTTCGGTTTCATGCGCTCGTACCCCGACCGTAGGGGCGCGGCGCGCGGCCCGCTGGCCGAACGCCGCCCGATGCGGCGCCAGAACGACGGTTTCACCAGTTCACGCCGGGGTCAGGCCAGGTCATGTGGTTCGCCGGGCGGGGTCCGCAGTCCCTCGGCGACCGACCCGCCGGGCTTGTCCGCGTTCTGGTCCTCCTCCACGGAAGGCACCCGGCCTTCGACGGCGGGCTCCTCCGGCACGAGCGTCTCGGCCTCCTCTGGCCGGTCGTCGATCGTCTCGTCGAGCTCCTCGGCGGGAGTGACGGCCACCGGGCGGTCCGGAACCGGATCGGGCCGCACGTCGGGCTGCTCCTGCCGGAGCCGCTCGTCCAACGGCTCCCCCTCGTACACCTCGTTCGGAGTGGTCCCGTAGCGATCCGAGTGCGCGTACCGTTCCGGCGGTTCGACGCCCTCCTCGAGCGGGTCCAGCCGCAGCCGGTCTTCGTCCAGGTCCTCGGCGCTGGAAAGGCCGGCGGGATCGGTCTCAGCGGCATCGGGAACGGGGCCGGAACGGCACAAACGCCACCCGAGATCAACGTCACGTAGTTGTATAGGGCAAAAGCTTGCAGAGGACAGGTAAGTTTTCGCCATGGCCACCGCGCAGTGGACGGAGCACCGGGTCGAGCACCCGGCGGGCTCCGCACATCCACTGGCCTGGTACATCGCGGCCGGGGTGGTGACCACGGGCCTGCAGGAACTGATCTTTCTCGCCGCCCGCCCGCTGATCCAGTCCGTCGCGGCGAACATACTGGCGATCGCGCTCACCACCCTCGCCAACACCGAGTTCCAGCGGCGCGTGACCTTCGCGAGGATGCGCGCCCCCGCCTGGCGGCTGCACCTCCAGTCGGCGGGCACGTTCGCGTTCTACGCGGGCTACGGTTCGGTCGTCCTCATGTCCCTGCGGGCCGTCGTGCCCGCTCCGTCGGCGACCCTCGAGGCCGTCGTCCTCGCCGCCACCAGCGCGCTCGGCGGAATCCTCCGCTTCGCGCTCCTTCGCTGGTGGGTCTTCACCACCCACGAACGAGAGCCGCGGTCTGTCACCTGAAAGGAGTCCGCCCTGGGGAAAGGCACTGCGCAGGGTGAGCGGATCCGGCAGCGAATCTCACGTTGGGACGAACGGGGTATCTGTAGTTGAATTCTGGACTGCCAGAAGATCACCGCTTACCCTTACGCTCAGTCGCATGGGCAGGGACCCGGCGGGGTACCAGCGGGAGCGGGCACCTACCCACGGCGACCAGGCGTTGACCCCGACGGCGACCAGGCCGGACGGGTTCGCCGCTGCCGTTGGGGAGCCCCATGAGAACTGTCCCGTCACCGTCGGCGGACACCGCGCGGAACAGCGCGGACGACACGGCGCGGAACGCCGCGCTTCCGGTCATGCCTTCGGACCCCGGTTTCACCACACCCCGGGAATTCCCGCGCGGCGCCGGACAGCGGCTGACGAAGGAAGAACTGGATCCCGCGGTCCGTCAGGCCGCGACCGGTGACCCGGCCGCAATCGACCGGCTGATCGCCCTGATCACCCCGGTGGCCGTCCGTTACTGCCGGGCCCGTCTCGGCGGCCGCGACCTGTCCTACCTGTCGGCCGACGACGTCGCCCAGGAGGTCTGCCTGGCGGTGCTCAACGCGCTGCCCCAGTACGAGGACCGGGGCGGTTCGTTCCTCTACCTGGTGCACGCCATCGCTTCGAACAAGGTCGCCGACGCCTACCGCCTCGTCTCGCGCGACCGCTCCGAACCGGTGCCCGAACTTCCGGAACGGCCCTTGCCGGGCCAGGGCCCCGAGCAGCACGTCCTCACCCTCGATCTCGGGGCCCGGCTGACGAAACTGGTCGCCACGCTGCCCCCGCTGCAGCAGGAGATCCTCACCCTGCGCATCGCGGTCGGGCTCACCGCGGGCGAAACCGCGGAGGCCCTCGGCATCTCGCCCGGCAACGTCCGCGTGACCCAGCACCGCGCGCTGACCAAACTGCGCGCCCTGATCACGCGCGACGGCGACCTCGTCCAGTAGCGGTCAACCGTAGGTCTTCGTGAGCGCGGGCAGCAGCTCCGACGCGGCGAACTCGAAGAAGCCGTCCTGATGCTCCCCGCCGATCTGCACCAGCGCGAGATCGGTGAACCCGGCCTCGGCGAACGGGGCGGCCGCCTTGACGATCGGTTCGGCCTCCGGCCCGCACGGGATGGCGGCGGCGACGTCCTCTTCGGTGACGTACCGGGTGGCACCGGCGAAGGCCGCGGTCCCCGGTAGTTCGGCGTTGACCTTCCAGCCGCCGCCGAACCAGCGGAACTGTTCGTGGGCCCGGCGCCACGCCGCCGCCGGATCCGGGTCCCAGCAGACCGGCAGCTGCGCGAACTTGCGCGTGGCGTCCTCGCGCACCTGCGCCCGCTCGCGGTCCCAGTCGCGGACCAGTGCGCCATCCGGCTCCGTCGTGATCAGCGCGTCCGCGACCGGCGCGAACCGCGACACCGACTGCGCCCCGGACACCGCCACGGCGACCGGGGTCCGCCGCTGGGGAAGATCCCACAGCTTCGCCGAATCGACCCGGTAGTGCTGTCCGCTGAAGTTGACGTACCCGCCGTCGAACAACTCCCCGATGATCTCCACGGCCTCGCTGAGCATCTCGTGCCGGATGTTGGCCGAGGGCCAGCCCCGTCCCACGACGTGCTCGTTGAGGTTCTCGCCCGCGCCGAGACCCAGGATGAACCTGTCGTCGGACAGCAGGGACATCGTGGCGGCCTTCTGCGCCACCACCGCGGGGTGGTACCGCATCAGCGGGCAGGTCACGAAACTGAGCAGTTCGACCCGCTCGGTGACCTGCGTGACCGCGCCCAGGACGCTCCAGGCGTAGGGGGCGTGTCCCTGTTCGTCCAGCCAGGGAAAGTAGTGGTCGCTCGAAACCTCGAATTCGAATCCGGCCCGTTCGGCGGCCGACGCGAACCGGACCAGTTCCTTCGGCCCGGCCTGCTCGGTCATCAACGTGTAGCCGAAACGCACTCCTTCTCCTTCCCCCCGTTCTCGAGCATTTGCTTGCGGCGCACGATGGCGGCCCGCCGCTCGGACTCGTCGAGCCCGCCCCAGACGCCGAACGGCTCTTCGGCGGTGAGGGCGTGATGGCGGCATTCGACGATCACGGGGCAGGACATGCAGATGCGCTTCGCCCTGGCGACCCGGTCGGCTCGCGCGAAGCCCCGTTCCCCGTCAGGATGGAAGAAGACCGAACTGTCGAGATTCCGGCAGTTGCCGTTGCGCTGCCACTCCCAGGTCTCGGCAACCGGGGTGGGCAGTCGGGACGTGTCCGCCATCTTGAGACTCCTCCGCGCGACGTGCTTGCGGGCAGGGAGTACCCAGGTGGCCCCCCGCTACACCTGCGGATCGGCGGGAAATGGCCCGAGACGCTTCTCGAACCAGTGGTCGGCGTAGAGCCGCTCGGCGTAGGGCTCGATCTCGCGGTAGCCGTGCCGCGCGTAGAGGGCGCGCGCTTCGACGAGGTCGTGACGGGTGTCCAGGCGCATCCAGGAGGCGCCCAGTCCGCGCGCCGCCTCCTCGGCGGTGCGCAGCAGCCGCGCGCCGCCGCCCTGGCCTCGCGCGGCGGGCTTGACAAACATGCGGGTCAGTTCTATGACGTCGTCGTCGAACCGGCGCACGCCGACACAACCGGTGACGGTGCCGCCGTCCCGTGCCACGAAGAACAGGCCGGTGGGCGGGACAAGGTCGTCGCTGGGGTCCTCGGCGAGCGCGTTGTCGATTTCGGCGTCCGTGGCCTGCCGTCCGTAGTACCGGCTGGCCACGTCGTCGATGTAGTCACGGAGCACGGCGACGGCGTCCGGATGGTCCACGGGGGTCGGCGAGATGGTCCACATAACGATCATCTTCGCCGACCCGTCGAGCGGTTTACGGCCGCCGCAGGACGAAGTTCAGTGCCTTCGCGGAAAAGACGACCTCGTCGTCGGCGTCGAGCATTTCGATGAGGCTGGTCAGCAGCCCGCGGTCCGGCTTGGACTTCGACGGGCGGGCTTCGAGCACGGTCACCCTCGTGCGCAGCACGTCCCCCGGCCGGACCGGCTTGACCCACCGCAACTCGTCGATGCCGGGGCTGCCCAGGCTCGACACGGGGGACAGGTAGTTCTCCGTGAGCAGCCGCATCATCAGGCTCGCGGTGTGCCAGCCGCTCGCGATCAGCCCGCCGAACGGCCCGGCCGCGGCGGCCTCGGCGTCCACATGGAAGGGCTGCGGGTCGTACCTGGTGGCGAACTCGACGATCTCGGCCTCGGTGAACTTGGCGCTGCCACAGTCGTGGGTCGTACCGGGCGCGTAGTCCTCGAAGTAACGGTCTTCCATGGGAGCAGCCTTCCACGACGATCGTTCGGTGACCACCGAAACATCCCCGCGTGGCGCCGCCCGGCGGCGGCACATACTGCCGGTATGGTGACAGCATGGCAGAGCAGCGCGGCTATGACCTGGTCCTGTTCGGCGCGACCGGTTTCACCGGCGGGCTGACCGCCGAGTACCTGGCCCGGCACACCCCGGCGGACTGCCGCTGGGCGCTCGCCGGCCGCAACCGCGGCAAGCTGGAAGCCGTGCGCACCCGGCTCGCCGCGATCAACCCCGCGTGCGCGGATCTTCCGCTGCTGCACGCCGATGTCTCCGATGCGGCCTCACTGGCCGGAATCGCCGGGGCGAGCCGGGTGGTGATCACCACCGTCGGCCCGTACAGCGAGTACGGCGAGCCGCTGGTCGCCGCGTGCGCCGAAGCCGGCACCGACTACGTGGACCTCTGCGGCGAGCCGGGTTTCGTGGACCGGATGTTCGTGCGCTACCACGAAACGGCGCGGCGGACCGGCGCCAGGATCGTCCACGCCTGCGGGTTCGACTCGATCCCCCACGACCTCGGCGTGTTCTACACGGTGAAACAGCTTCCGGAGAACGTGCCGCTGCGGATCTCCGGTCAGGTGCGCGCCGGGGCGATGTTCTCCGGCGGCACCTTCGCCTCCCTGTTGGTCGCCGCCTCCCGGTTCGGCGAGTCGCAGCAGGCCGCCAAGGCCCGCAAGCGGGCGCAGGAACGCCCCGCCGGACGCCGGGTGCGGGCGGTGCCCGGCAAGATCCACCGCGATCCGGACACCGGGCGCTGGCTGGTCCCGATGCCCACGATCGACCCGCTCGTCGTGGCCCACTCGGCGCGCCTGATCGACGGCTACGGACCGGACTTCCGGTACAGCCACTACGCCTCGTTCAAACGGCTGCCCACCATCCTCGCCACCCTGTTCGCCGGCGTCGCCGTGTTCGGGCTCGCGCAGGTGCCGCCCGCCCGGAAACTGCTGTCCAGCCTGCGGAAACCGGGCGAGGGTCCCAGTCCCGAGCGGCGGGCGAAGTCGTGGTTCAAGGTGCGGTTCGTCGGCGACGGCGGCGGGAAGCGGGTGATCACCGAGGTGTCCGGGGGTGACCCGGGGTACGACGAGACCGCCAAGATGCTCGCCGAGTCCGCCCTGTGCCTGGCGTTCGACGAACTGCCCTCCGCGGCCGGTTCGGTCACCCCGGCCGCGGCGATGGGCGACGCCCTGCTGGCCCGCCTGATCGACGCCGGCCTCGTCTTCCGCGTCGCCACCGCCTGAGTGC
>NZ_VJWX01000227.1 GCF_007713715.1 Amycolatopsis rhizosphaerae | reverse complement strand
GATCCGGGGCTCGGTCGCGAGGAACTCGTACAGCCGGTCGAGGTAGAGGTTGTTCTCGTACATTCCCGAGAACCCGGTGAACAGGCTCTGCACCGCGGTCTGCACGGCGGTCGCCGCGCTGGTGTAGAGCGCGAGGTCGCCGATGCTGAGCCTGCCCGCGACGGCCTCCAGCGCGATGTACAGCGCTATGCCCGACCCGGCGGCGGTGGACAGCAGGCTCCAGGCGGTGCCGACGAGGTTGCGTCTGGTGGTGAGCTTGCGTTCCCGTGAGTAGTAGGCCTGGCCGAGCCGACGGAACCGGTCGACCAGGTACGGGCCAAGGCCGAAGAGTTTCGTTTCCTTGGCGTAGGTGTCGGTGGTGACGAGCGTGGACAGGTAGTCCATCCGGCGCCGGATCGGGGAGACGAACAGTGCCAGCATGAAGGCCCGCGAGCCGTACTTCGACTGGGAGATGAACGCCGGGAGCGGGGCGAGCAGCGCCACCAGGGCCAGCAGCGGGCTCACCGACACCAGAAGCGCCACCAT
Organism: Amycolatopsis rhizosphaerae; assembly: GCF_007713715.1. Classification (GTDB taxonomy): domain Bacteria; phylum Actinomycetota; class Actinomycetes; order Mycobacteriales; family Pseudonocardiaceae; genus Amycolatopsis_E; species Amycolatopsis_E rhizosphaerae. The sequence continues at coordinate 10,495 of NZ_VJWX01000227.1, read as the reverse complement.
GCTGGCGAAGGTGACGGCCGTCCGGCCGAGGCCGAGTGCGGAGCTGAGCATGGACACCGGCCGCATCGGCGCTTCCTGCGAGGCCTGGCGCAGCAGGTCGTAGGACTCCGACCCCTCGAAGAAGGCGAGGTCGAGTTTCGCCGCGTGCTCCATCACCCGGTGCCGGATGGTCAGCGTCATCCGTTCCTGCAGCAGTTGCTGCGCCATGTTGGTCAGCGCGGTGCTGATCGCGGTGAAGGTGAGGACGCCGAGTTCGAGCCCCGCGACCTCGACGATCCGGGTGGTGGTGCCGCGGTGCTGGATGGCCGCGACCACCGCGTCGAGCAGCAGCTTGGCGATGTAGGCGGTCAGCGTCGGCAGCAGACCACTGACCACTGTGGACAGTACGATAAGGACGGTCAGGATGGGGCTGGCCTGCCAGGTCAGCCTTGCCACCTTGGGCAGGCCGCGCACCGTCCCGCCCGCCGAGGTGCGCAGCCGCCGCCACCGTGCGCGCAGGCTCTTCGGTTCGTCGGCCGGGGCCGGATCGGGGATGTCGATGGGGCCGGTGAGCCCGCTGTCCGGCACCGTGCTGCTGGCTTGTCGCAGTCGTTTGTGCAGGCCGATGGGACGGCCCCCGCCGTGCACCATCAGGCCGCCACCGCCCCATGCAGGAAAACGTCCACGAGCGCGGTGAGTTCGGGCTTGTGATCCTCGCCGCGGGCGCGGTTGAGCAGCATCGAAACGAAGATCCCGCCGAGCTGGTCGGCGGGCAGGCGGAGCTTGTCGCTTTCGGGTTCGAACAGCGCGGCCACCGCCTCTCGTATCGCTCGGAAGGAGTCCCGGCGATCGAGGAACCGAGGACGTTCTTGACGGCGCGGGGTGCCGGACGCGGCCAGTGCCGCGACCAGCGCGCCCATGCGGGCGAGGTGGGCCTCCAGCGCGCCGGCGGCCTCCCGCAGCCGGTCGGGCAGCGGCAGGTCGAGTGGAATCTCGGCGATCAGCTCGCGTACCCCGTCCGGCCGCAGCGCCTGGGTCACGCAGGCTTCGAGCAGTTCGTCCTTGTCCTTGAACGCGCGGAAGATGGTGCCTTCCCCGATGCCCGCGGCACGGGCGATCTGGGCGGTGGTGACCCCGGTGCCGTGTTCGACGATCAGCGGGAGCACCGCGTTCACGATCATCTTCCGGCGCTCCTCCTGGCTCATGCCCGGGGCGCGCCGCTTCGTCCCTGCTGTGCTGCTCATGTCCGACAGTGTGCGGAGTGAGCGCTCACTCCGTCAAGCGGGTGCGGTGAAACCCGTGGTGGGCGCCCTCCGGCGACGGCTGCCCACCACGGGTGGTGATCAGTAGGTGATCGCGAGCGCCGGGTCGGCGAGGAGGGCACCGACATCGGCGAGGAACCGCGAGCCCTGCTGCCCGTCCACCAACCGGTGGTCGAAGCTCAGCGCGAGCTGCAGCACCTTCCGCACCGCCAGTTGGCCATCGACGACCCAGGGCATGTCCCGGATCGCGCCGAAGGCCAGGATCGCAGCCTCACCGGGGTTGATGATCGGTGTCCCGGTGTCCACGCCGAACACGCCCACGTTGGTGATCGTGATCGTGCCGCCGAGCATGTCGGCGGGCGGTGTCCTGCCCTCGCGGGCCGTGGCGGTCAGCCGTTCGAGCGCGGCCGCCAGCTCGGGCAGGGACATCGCGTCGGCGTCGCGGATCTTCGGGACCACGAGCCCGCGCGGGGTCGCCGCGGCGATCCCGAGGTGGACGTAGTCCTTATAGACGATTTCGCCCGCTTCCTCGTCCCAGGACGCGTTCACGTCCGGAGTCCGCTTGGCCGCGAGGCACACCGCCTTCGCCGCGAACGCCAGCGGCGTCAGCTTCACCCCGGCGAAGTCCGGGTGCTTCTTCAGTCGCTCGCGAAGCTCCATCATCGGCGTCACGTCGACGGTCAGGAATTCGGTGACGTGCGGTGCGGTGAACGCGCTCTGCACCATCGCCTGCGCGGTCGCCTTGCGCACGCCCCTGATCGGCACCCGCCGCTCGCGTGCGCCGGCGGGCGTCGGTTCGGGCCGCACCGACGGTGCCGACGGTGCCACTGATGCCGACGCGGCGCGCTCCACGTCCTCGCGCGTGATCACGCGGCCGTCCGCGGCGAGCGCCGCGAGATCGACCCCGAGCTCCTTGGCCAGTTTGCGCACCGGCGGCTTGGCCAGCGGGACGTAGCCGCCCCTCACCGGCGCGGGTTCCGGCGGCGGCGCCTGCGCCGGGATGGACACCGGTCGCGGCTCGCCGGCCGTCCTGCGGGGGCGGCGCCGGGCGATCGCGGCCTTGGCGCCGTACCCGACGAGCGGCTTCATCTCCTCTTCCGCCGGTTCGGAACCGTTGGCGGATCCGTTGGTGGAGGTATCCCCGGCACCAGGAGTGGCTCCGGTGGGATCGACGTCCACGGTGAGGATCGGGGCGCCGACCTCCACCGTCTGGCCCGGCTCCACCAGCACCTCGGTGACCCGGCCCGCCCAGGGAATGGGCAGTTCGACGGCGGCCTTGGCGGTCTCCACCTCGACCACGATCTGGTTGACGGTGACCTCGTCGCCCGGCTTCACGTGGCAGTTGAGGATCTCGGCCTCGGTGAGCCCTTCCGCGGTGTCGGCGAGCAGGAACTGCCTGTAGTCCGGCATGCTCACCACCCCATCGCGCGGTCGACGGCATGCAGCACCCGGTCCAGGTCGGGCAGGTAGTGCTCTTCCAGTTTGGACGGTGGGTACGGGGTGTCGAAACCGGTGACGCGCAGCACCGGCGATTCCAGCGAGTAGAAGCACTCCTGCTGGACCCGGGCCGCGATCTCCGAGGCGATCGACGATTCCGACGGCGCCTCGCTCACCACGACGAGCCGTCCGGTGCGCCGGACCGACTCGAACACGGGGGCGAGGTCCAGCGGCGACAGCGTGCGCAGGTCGATGACCTCCAGCGACCGGCCTTCCTCCGCCGCGGCGGTGGCCGCGTCGAGGCACACCTTCACCGAAGGTCCGTACGCGACCACGGTCGCGTCGGTGCCCTGACGGACCACGCGGGAGGCGAACAGCGGCCCTGACGGCGCGCTGGTGTCCACTTCGGACTTCACGTGTCCGGAGTGGTAGAGCCGCTTCGGTTCGAAGAACAGCACCGGGTCGTCACAGGCGATGGCCTGCTGGATCATCCAGTAGGCGTCCGCCGGGTTCGAACAGGACACCACCTTCAGGCCGGGGATGTGCGCGAACAGCGACTCCGGCGACTCCGAGTGGTGCTCGACCGCGCCGATCCCGCCGCCGAAGGGCACCCGCACCACGACCGGCACCTTGACCCTGCCCTGGGTGCGGTAGTGCAGTTTGGCCAGCTGGCTGGTGATCTGGTCGAAGGCGGGGAAGATGAACCCTTCGAACTGGATCTCGCACACCGGGCGGAAGCCGCGCACGGCAAGGCCGACCGCGGTGCCGATGATGCCGGACTCGGCCAGCGGCGTGTCGAGCACGCGCTGCTCGCCGAAGTCCTTCTGCAGTCCGTCGGTGATCCGGAAGACGCCGCCGAGCTTGCCAACGTCCTCACCGAGGATGATGACCTTGCTGTCGGCCTCCATCGCCCGGCGCAGGCCGAGGTTGAGCGCCTTGCCGATGGTCAGTGTCTGCACGTCGGACACGGGGGCGTCCACTGTGGACTTCACGGGCGCGGCCATCAGCGCTCACCCGCCGCGGCAAAACCGTCCAAGTAGGACAGATATTCTTCGCGCTGTGCCTCCAGGACGGGGGAGGGCTCGGCGTAGACGTTGCTGAACACCCGGTCCGGTGGTGGTTCGGGCATGTTGAACGTGAACTCGCGCAGCTCCGCCGCGAAGGCGTCCGCCTCGGCCTGGATGCCCTCGAAGAAGGACTGGTCGGCCAGGCCGTTGCGGGCCAGGTAGGCACGCACCCGCTCGATCGGATCCTTCAGCTTCCACGCTTCCAGCTCGTCGGAGAGCCGGTACCGCGTCGGGTCGTCGGTGGTGGTGTGCGCGTCCATGCGATAGGTGAACGCCTCGATCAGCACCGGACCGTTGCCGTGGCGGCACTCCTCGAGCGCCCAGCGGGTCACCGCGAGGCAGGCCAGCACGTCGTTGCCGTCCACCCGGATGCCGGGGAAGCCGTAACCCCGGGCACGCTGGTAGAGCGGCAGCCGCGACTGGCGCTCAGTCGGTTCCGAGATGGCCCACTGGTTGTTCTGGCAGAAGAACACCAGCGGCGCGTCGTAGACCGCGGCCCAGACGAACCCTTCGTGCACGTCGCCCTGGCTGGTGGCGCCGTCGCCGAAGTAGACGATGGTGGCTTCTCCGTCGTCGTCACCCACCTTGCCCTCGAAGCGCTGGCCCATGGCGTAGCCGGCCGCGTTGAGCACCTGGTTGCCGATGACGATGGTGTAGGGGTGGAACCCGTGGGCGCGGAAGTCCCAGCCGCCGTGGTCGGTGCAGCGGAAGATGCCCAGCAGTTCGCGGAAGTCCACGCCGCGCGCGTAGGCCACGCCGTGTTCCCGGTAGCTGGGGAAGGCCATGTCCTGGGGTTTGAGCGCCCTGCCGGAACCGATCTGCGCCGCCTCCTGGCCGAGCAGGGGGACCCAGATGCCGAGCTGGCCCTGGCGCTGCATGGCGTTGGACTCGCGGTCGGCGCGGCGCACGATCACCATGTCGCGGTAGAGACCGCGAAGGGCTTCGGCGTCGATGTCCTCGACATAGCGGTCGAACTGCGGCGAGGCCACCCGCTCGCCTTCGGGGGTGAGTAGCTGAGTGAGCTCAGCGCCCCCTTCGGATGTTGCTCGCAAACCGGCGATCACCTGCTCCCGGGACGGTTGTGCCGCCAGTGCGGCCGGTCCTTCCCCGGGCTCCGGGTGCGTCCACTGTTCGGGGGACGACATGCGCGTGTTCTCCTCGGTGTCAGTGCCGGGAAGCCACTTGTGGCGGCCTCGTCGGCGGGGACATCCAAACCGGCGGCCACCTGCGCATCGGGTTCGAAGCGCTCGGGTCACCGTCGGCCGTGACGGCTTACGCGCACATCCTGACACGAACCGGCGCGATCGGGTGAGTGCGAGACACCGATTCGTTGCCGTGAAACCCCCGTTGAGCTGGGAAAACCCTAGGACTACCGACGATGGGTCCGCCGAAAGTCGGTCTTGCGTACGGGCTGTGAGCAGGTGATTGGCCTCGGTGGCAGGAAGCCGGATGCCGCATGGCGGGGTCAGGCGAACCAGGTGAGTGAACTGTGTCACACCCGATGGGGCGATCGGGCGCGCTGGCAGAATGGCGCGGGTGGAGCAGACAACCGTGCACGAGACCGTAACCCGGCTCTGGGAAAATGAAGTACTGCCGAGCCTTTCCGGGCTGGTCGAGATCCCCGCCCTGTCCCAGTCCTTCGACGCCGACTGGGCCGCCCACGGCCATCTGGCCGCCGCGGTGGAACACGTGCGGGGCTGGATAGCCTCGAGGAACCTTCCCGGCGCCACCCTGGAGGTCGTCCAGGTCGAGGACCGCAGCCCCGTGCTGCTGGTCGACGTGCCCGCCACGCCCGGTGCCGAGGACCGCGGCACCGTGCTGCTCTACGGTCACCTGGACAAACAGCCCCCGGTCGGCGGCTGGTCCGAGGGCCTCGGCCCGTGGAAGCCGGTGGTGCGCGACGGCAAGCTGTTCGGCCGTGGTTCGGCCGACGACGGGTACGCCGGATACGCGGCGACCACCGCGCTGGAGGCCCTTCACGCGGCAGGCGGGCGGCACGCGCGCTCGGTCATCCTGCTGGAGACCGGCGAGGAGTCGGGAAGCCCCGACCTGCCGCGCTACCTCGAACACCTTTCCGACCGCCTCGGCACGGTCTCGCTGGTGATCTGCCTGGACTCCGGCGGCAACGACTACCAGCGCCTGTGGCTGACCACCAGCCTGCGGGGAATGGTGCAGGTGCACGTGACGGTCCGGGTGCTCGACTCCGCACAGCACTCGGGCATGGCCAGCGGCGTGGTGCCCAGCTCCTTCCGGATTCTGCGGCAGCTGCTGGACCGCATCGAGGACACCGAGACCGGCGCGATCAGGCTCGCCGAGCTGAACGTGGCCATCCCGGACAACCGGATCGCCGAGGCGAAGGCAACCGTCGAGGTGGCGCCCGGGGCGGTGAAGGCGGCGTTCCCGCTGGTCGAGGGCATGCACCCGGTGTCGGAGGACGAGCTGGAACTGACGCTGAACAACAGCTGGCGGCCGACCCTTTCGGTGATCGGCGCGGCCGGTCTGCCCGAACCGGCGCACGCGGGCAACGTGCTGCGCGACGCCACGACCCTCGCGCTCAGCTTCCGGCTGCCGCCCACAGCCGATTCGGCCGCGGCGCTCGACGCGATCGAGAAGGCACTGACCACGGACGTGCCCTACGGCGCGAAGGTCGAGCTCTCCGGCGTCGAGCACGCGGACGGGTGGAACGCGCCCGAGGCGGCGCCGTGGCTGGCCGCCGCGCTGGAACGGATCAGCGACGAGGTCTTCGGCGCCCCGTCGCGCACGATCGGCCTCGGCGGATCGATCCCGTTCATGGGCCTGCTCGGCGAGAAGTACCCGGACGCCCAGTTCCTGGTCACCGGCGCGCTCGGGCCCGATTCCAACGCCCACGTCCCGGACGAGTGGCTGCATCTCGCGCAGGCGGGCCGGATCACCGAAGCTGTCGCCCACGCCCTGCACGCGCACGCCCAGAGCTGATCTCCAGCCTTGTTCCGGCTCGTGTTTCAGGCAAGTTAACCCTGGTCCTGGCGGTGCTACCGACATCACGACGTGACCTTGCCTGCTGTTCAGGGACCCGAATGGATGGCAGGATGCGTGAACTCGGACGGTATGACCTACTAGGAGTGACGAACGTGGCGCGTGCAACACACCTGAAGGCGCTTGCCCTGCTGCCGGCCTTCGCACTGGCCGGGGCGACCATGGCCTGCGGCGCCGGTGGCAACGGTTCCGGCGGTACCACCACCCAGCCCAGCAGTAGCAGCACCGCCGCCGCCGCACAGCAGATACCGACCGAGACCAAGGACGAGAAGCTCGCCGCGATGGTCCCGACCACGATCAGCGCCGACGGCAAGATCGTGGTCGGGCAGGACCAGACCTACCCGCCGAACGAGTTCGTGGACGCGAACGGCAAGGTGACCGGCTTCGACGTCGATCTCGGCAACGCGGTCGCGCAGAAGCTCGGCCTGACCATGGAGTACCAGAACGCCGACTTCAGCGGCATCCTCGCCGGTCTCGCGGCGGGCAAGTACGAGCTGGCCATCTCCTCGTTCACGGTCAACGCGGAGCGCACCGCCACCGTCGACATGGTGTCCTACTACAAGGCCGGTACCTCCCTCGGCGTGCTGAAGGGCAACCCGGACCACCTGACCCCGGACACCCTGTGCGGCAAGAACCTCGCCGTCCAGAAGGGCACCGTGCAGGTCGACGACGCCACGAAGCGGTCGCAGGACTGCACCGCGGCGGGCAAGCCGGCCATCAACATCCAGCAGTTCCAGGCCCAGACCGACGTGAACCTGCAGGTGCAGACGAAGCGCAGCGACGCGATGCTGGCCGACTCCCCGGTCGTCGACTACGCCGTCAAGCAGACCGACGGTGCCGTCGAGGTCGTCGGGCAGCCCTACGACACCGCGCCGTACGGCATCGCGCTGAAGAAGGGGCAGGGCAGCTACGCCCAGGCCGTCCAGGGTGCGGTCCAGGCGATCATCGAGGACGGCACCTACGCCAAGATCCTGGCGAAATGGGGCCTGAACACGGCCGGGGCGATCACCAAGGCAGAGCTCAACCCGGCCGGCTGAGCCATGACCGAGACGAGCGAGAAGGCCGCCCCGGAGGAGATCCGCGCGGTGCCGGTGCGGCACTACGGGCGCTGGGTCGCCGGGGTGGTCATCCTGCTGCTGGCCGTGATCGTGGGCCGCAGCGTGGTCACCAACGCCAACATGCAGTGGGACGTGGTCGGTGACTACCTGTTCAACGACCGCGTGCTGCGCGGCCTGCAGAACACCCTGATCCTCACCGTCGTCTCGATGCTCATCGGCGTGGTCGGGGGCGTGGTGCTGGCGGTGATGCGGCTGTCGCCGAACCCGCTCACCTCGGGCGCGGCCGGGCTCTACATCTGGCTGTTCCGGGGCACACCGCTGATCACGCAGCTGGTGATCTGGTACTACTTCGCGCTCTTCTACCCCCGGCTCGGGCTCGGCATCCCGTTCGGGCCCGAGTTCGTCAGCGCGAACACCAACCAGCTCATCACGCAGTTCATCGCGGCGCTGCTCGGTCTGGGGCTCAACGAGGCCGCCTACATGGCGGAGATCGTGCGGGGCGGGATCCAGTCCGTCGACGAGGGCCAGATCGAGGCGGCCAGCGCGCTGGGCATGTCCAGGGCGAAGACGCTGCGCCGGATCATCCTGCCGCAGGCGATGCGGGTGATCATCCCGCCGACCGGCAACGAGACCATCGCGATGCTCAAGACCACCTCGCTGGTGGTGGTCATCGGCTACTTCGAGTTGATGACCTCGGTGCAGCAGATCTACGCGCAGAACTACAAGATCGCACCGCTGCTCATCGTGGCCGCGTTGTGGTACCTGTTCATGACCTCGGTGCTGACGTTGCTCCAGAGGCAGATCGAAAAGCGGTTCGCCCGCGGCACCAGCCGCGCGGTGCCCCAGCGCAGGAACTGGGCGAGCCGGATGTTCGGGTTCCGGGGCGCCGACACGACGGGAGGGCTCGCACGATGACACCCGTGGTGCAGGCCCAGGGCGTCCACAAGCGGTTCGGCAGGCTCGAAGTGCTCAAGGGCATCGATCTCGAGGTGCACGAGCGGGAGGTGGCCTGCCTGATCGGGCCGTCGGGTTCGGGCAAGTCGACGCTGCTGCGCTGCGTCAACCACCTGGAGAAGATCGACGCCGGGCGGCTCTACGTGGACGGGCACCTGGTCGGCTACCGGCAGCGGGGCGACCGGCTCTACGAGCTGCGCGAACGCGAGATCGCCGAGCAGCGCAAGGACATCGGCATGGTGTTCCAGCGCTTCAACCTGTTCCCGCACATGACCGCGCTGGAAAACGTGATGGAGGCGCCGGTCCAGGTGCGCCGGGAGAGCAGGGCGAGCGCACGGGAGCGGGCGAGGGCACTGCTCGACCGGGTCGGGCTGGCGGACAAGGAAGCCGCCTTCCCGGCCCAGTTGTCCGGTGGGCAGCAACAGCGGGTGGCCATCGCCAGGGCGCTGGCGATGCGCCCGAAGCTGATGCTGTTCGACGAGCCGACCTCCGCGCTCGACCCGGAACTCGTCGGCGACGTGCTCGGCGTGATGCGCCAGCTCGCCCAGGACGGGATGACCATGATCGTGGTGACGCACGAGATGCAGTTCGCGAGGGAGGTCGCCGACACCGTCGTGTTCATGGACGGCGGGGTCGTGGTCGAGCAGGGGCCGCCCGAGCAGGTCATCTCCGAGCCGCGGCACGAGCGCACCCGTGCGTTCCTGTCGCGGGTGCTCACTCCGAACGCCTGAGACCGTAGGTCGAGGGCGCGACCCGCACCAGCCGCTCGCTCGCGTTGAGCGCGTTGCGAAGGCCTTCACGGGTGATGGGCCTGCCGAGCCGGGCCCGGATCTCGTCGAGGTGCAGTGGTCGCCCCTCGGTCTCGATCAGCTGGGCGGCGGTGTCCGCGCTGGACCCGCCCGCCCCGGCGTAGGAGGGCAGGTTCCAGCTCGCCAGTGCGAAGGTGCTGGGGGCGACGCGGACGAACCGCTCGTCCGCGTTGAGCCGGTTGTACAGGGGACCGCGGCTGTAGCGCCGGGGGAGTCTGCGGCGGATCTCGTCGAGGTGCAGCGGTTTCCCGGTCTCGGTCAGCAGTTCGGCCACCGAGTCGGTGGCGGTCGGGCCCCGGGTGGTGCGGGTGCCCGCGGGCACGCGTTCGAACGCCCGGTGCAGGCCGCGGCGGGGCTGGTGCAGTTCGCGCGGCGAGGCGCGGAACCCGCAGTGCCACAGCCACGCGACCAGTTCCTCGTCGGTGAGCCGGAAACCGTGACGCGCCAGCACCTCCGCGGGTGAAGCGACCTTGAGCGCGGAGTTGAGTTCGGCGACGGCTTCCTTGGTGGCCGCGACCGCCGAGGCGAGGTCGGGGACGGCGGCCCAGCCGTGCGCCACCTCGAAGACCCCGCCGAACCGGGACAGCACCCGCCAGGCGGTCACATTCGGTGAAATAACCGGATAGTCCAGCTCCGGATGCCGGTCCAGCAGGCGCTGGAGCGGGAGGGCGGGCGCGATTTCCTCACGCAGTTTCCGGCACCATTCCCGCAACGCTCCCTCGCGTTCGACGGCGGCCCGCACCTTTGCTTCGAACGTCGTTTCGATCTCGTGCCGCCGCTCCGGGCCGGGCAGGTATTGCCCGAACCAGCGGTAGGCGTCCTCCTCGTCGGCCCACAGGCGGCGGCGCAACGCGGCCAGCTCACCGTAGGTCACCGTATCGGTGACCGACCGGAGTTCGGTGAGGGCCGCCATA
>NZ_VJWX01000226.1 GCF_007713715.1 Amycolatopsis rhizosphaerae | reverse complement strand
GGTGCGCACGGTGCGCACCCGCCTTTCGCGTTTCTCACTCCGAACGCCGCCCTGCCCGCGCGGTGCCGTATCGTCGAAGGTCGCGGTCCGTCCAGTTCTGCCTCGGGCCGCCTTCTCACAGGAACACCGCCCGGGCAGGACACCCTGCTTTCGACGGAGATTCCATGGCGCCTTCCTTTGCCGAACTCGGCCTGCCCGCTTCCCTGACGGACGCGCTGGCAGCCCAAGGCATTCACGAGCCCTTCCCGATCCAGGCGGCGACGCTGCCCTCCTCGCTCGCCGGGCGGGACGTGCTCGGGCGCGGCCGGACCGGATCGGGCAAGACCTACGCCTTCGTCCTGCCCGTGCTGGCCAGGCTCGCCGGACGGCGCAAGCGCCGGGAACCGCTCCGTCCCCGTGCGCTGATCCTCGCCCCCACCCGTGAACTCGCGAGCCAGATCGAGGCCTCGATCGCCCCGCTGGCCCGGGCCCTGTCGTTGCGCACCCTTACCGTGTTCGGCGGGGTCAGCCCGAACCCGCAGATCTCCGGCCTGAAGGCGGGGGTGGACGTGCTGGTGGCCTGCCCCGGCCGCCTCGCCGACCACCTCGCGTCCGGGCACGTGCACCTCGACCGGGTCGAGATCACCGTCCTCGACGAGGCCGACCACATGGCCGATCTCGGCTTCCTGCCGGTGGTGCGGAAACTGCTCGAACGGACTCCCGAGGGCGGGCAGCGGCTGCTGTTCTCCGCGACCCTGGACGACGGTATCGACGTGCTGGTGAAACGGTTCCTGACCGATCCGGTCACGCACAGCGTGGATTCCGACCGTTCGCCCGTGGCGACCATGAAGCACCACGTCCTGCACGTCCGCGCGGACCAGCGGCTTCCGGTCCTGGTCGACCTGACCGCGGCCCCCGGCCGCACCCTGGTGTTCACCCGCACCAAGTACCGGGCCAAGGCACTGACCCGCCAACTGATCGCGTCCGGCGTGCCCGCCGTCGAACTGCACGGAAACCTCGGGCAAACGGCTCGCACGCGCAACCTCGCGGCGTTCGCGGAGGGCGCGGCGAGGGTGCTCGTCGCCACCGACATCGCCGCACGCGGCATCCACGTCGACGACGTCGCACTGGTCGTGCACGCCGACCCGCCGGTCGAGCACAAGGCCTACCTGCACCGTTCCGGCCGGACGGCGCGTGCCGGGGCGGAGGGCACGGTGGTCACCCTGATGACCGACGAGCAGCTCACCGACGTGCGGGACCTGACCCGTAAGGCCGGGATCAAGCCGACGACCACGAAGCTCGGGCCCGGCCACCCGCTGCTCACGGAACTCGCTCCCGGCCGTCGCACCTTCACCCCGCCGCAGGCAAAGCAGTCGCGGCCCGCCGCGAACCAGGCCGCCGTGAAGCAGGCGCCGCGGCGGAACGCGGCCCAGGCGTCGAACCGGAAGTCCCAGGGGCAGCGGAAACCGGCCGGAGCGCAACGGAAACCGGCGGCGCGGCGGGGCGGGTCCCGTACCGGCGAAGCGCGGTAGCGTTCGGGGTTTGTCACGCCCGCGGGTGGGTGGAGGCGCGGACCACTAGTTCGGGGGTGAACACCACCTGCTGGTGTTCGTGGTCCGGGTCGTTGGTCTCCTGCAGCAGGAGGTCGGCGGCCATGCGACCGAGCTGGCGGCGCGGCTGCCGGACCGAGGTGAGCGGGACGGCGGCCGCGGCGGCGAAGTCGATGTCGTCGTAGCCGACGATGGCCAGATCCTCCGGCACCCGCAGGTCCAGGCTCACGCAGGTCTGCAGCAGGCCCAGCGCGAGCAGGTCGTTGGCGCAGAAGGCGGCGGTCGGCCGGGTGGCGGCGGGCAGCCCGGCCAGCCTGGCCCCGGCGGTGCGGCCTTCGGCGACGGTCAGGGCCGAGGTGTCGAGGTCCACCAGGCGGTCGTCTCCGAATCCGGCGTCGCGCAGTGCGCGCAGTGCCCCCTCGCGGCGGTCCCTGACCTGGCCGAGGCTCATCGGGCCGCCGATGAAGGCGATCCGCTCATGGCCCATTTCGAGCAGGTGCTGGACGGCGAGCGCGCCGCCCAGCATGTCGTCCACCGCCACCGTGCAGTGCGTCCTGGTGGCCCGCGTCCGGTCGACGATGACCACGGGGGTGCCGCGCAGCGCGATTTCGTCGAGCACGGGGGCGTCCGGATCGATCGGGGTGATGAGGATGCCCTGCACGCGCTGCTGTTCCAGCCGGCTCAGGTAGGCGCGCTCCCGCTCCGGCCGGTTCGCGCTGTTGCACAGGAAGAGCGACAGGTCGCCCTCGTCGGCGGTGTCCTCCATGCCTTCGGCCACGTCGCTGAAGAACGGGTTGCTGCCGTCGAGCATCACGTAGGCGAGGATGCGGCTGCGGCCCGCCCGGAGCTGGCGTGCCGATTCGTTGCGGACGAACCGCAGTTCGGCCATCGCGGCCTCGACCTTGGCCCGGGTGGCCGGGCTGACGCGGTCCGGGCGGTTGAGCACGTTGGAGACGGTGCCGAGGGAGACCCCGGCGGCGGCGGCGACATCCTTGATGCCCGCCGTGCGGGTCTCGGCATGACCCGCGTCGTGCGCCGAGCGTGCTCCGTTGCCAGACATCAACCGCGCCCTTCGTTGAAACGTGCAAGCTTGACCGGAATGGTACCGCTGACCGCCCGTTCAAGGTCAACGCCAGTGCTTTTAACTCATCGTTGACTTTGCGTTCCCTCGAATAGTAGCGTCAGCGCGCCAGGTCTGTGAAACCTTTCATTCCGGAGGTTGCGATGGTGCGGCAGGACCCGGGCCCAGCGCCCCTGCTGGAGGTCCGTGGCGTCACCAAGTCATTCGGCGCGGTGGCCGCCGTCGACGGAGTCTCGTTCCCCCTGTACGCGGGCGAAGCGCACGCGCTCGTGGGAGAGAACGGCGCGGGCAAGTCGACCATTGTCAAGATGCTCGCCGGTGTGCACCGTCCCGACAGCGGTTCGCTGCTCGTGGACGGCGCGGAGGTGGACTTCGCCTCCCCGGCCGACGCCAAGGCCGCGGGAATCGCGGTCATCTACCAGGAACCCACGCTCTTTCCCGATCTGTCGGTCGCCGAGAACATCGTGATGGGCCGTCATCCGCGAGGCAGGCTCGGGATGATCGACCGTGCCGCCGTGCGGGCCGAGGCCGAGCAGCTGTTCTCCCGGCTCGGGGTGCGGATCGACCCGTCCCGGCCCGCGCGCGGACTGTCCATTGCGGACCAGCAGATCGTGGAGATCGCCAAGGCGCTTTCCGCCGACGCCCGCGTGCTGATCATGGACGAGCCCACCGCCGCGCTGTCGGTGTTCGAAGTGGAACGGCTGTTCAACGTGGTCAGGGCGCTGCGCGAGGAGGGCGCGGCGATCATGTTCATCTCGCACCGGTTCGAGGAGATCACCGAGCTGTGCCAGCGTGTCACCATCATGCGCGACGGCAGGCACGTCTCCACCGATCCGCTGGCCGACCTCACCGTCGACGAGATGGTGCGCCGCATGGTCGGGCGCGAACTGGACGCGCTGTTCCCCAAGCAGGACGTCACGCCCGGCGAAGTCGTGCTGGAAGTGGAAGGGCTGAGCCGCGAAGGCGTCTTCCGTGACATCTCCTTCTCGGTGCGGGCCGGGGAGATCGTGGCGTTCGCCGGGCTGGTCGGCTCCGGCCGGTCCGAAGTGGTCCAGGCGGTGTTCGGGGTCGACGAGCGCGACGCCGGGGTGGTCCGGTTGAACGGCAAGGAGCTCAAGCCGGGTTCGCCGCGCGCGGCGATGGCGGCGGGCATGGCGCTGGTGCCGGAGGACCGCAGGCAGCAGGGCCTGGTGATGGACCTGTCGATCGAGCGCAACGTGACCCTGCCCCGGTCCGGAGCACTCGCCCGGCTCGGATTCCTCTTCGGTGGCACGGAACGCTGTGAAGCGCAGCGCTGGACCCAGAGGCTGCAGACCAAGTTCGGCAGGCTCGGCGACGCCGTCGGCACTCTCTCGGGCGGCAACCAGCAGAAGGTCGTGCTGGCCAAATGGCTTTCCATGGCGCCGAAACTGCTCATCGTCGACGAGCCGACGCGCGGCATCGACGTGGGCACCAAGGCCGAGGTGCACCGGTTGATGTCCACATTGGCCGCCGAGGGGGTCGCGGTGGTGATGGTGTCCTCGGAACTGCCCGAGGTGCTGGGCATGGCCGACCGGGTGCTGGTGATGCGGGAAGGGCGGATCGTCGCGGAGATCCCGCGGGCGGAAGCGAGTGAGGACACCGTGATGTTCGCGGCCATGGGACAGGGGGCAGCGGCATGAACGCCACGAAGGCAGCGTCGGCCGTCCGGCCGGAAACCACGGCGTCCGGGAGATCGATCTTCGGTGCGATCTTCAAGGCCCGCGAGTCGGGCATTCTGCTCGCCCTGGTCGTGCTGGTCGCGTTCACCGCGACGCAGAACGCGCGATTCCTTTCCGGACAGAGCATTCGCGACATCCTGCTCGGCACCGCGATCCTCGCCGTGCTGGCCGTCGGGCAGACGATCGTGATGATCACCCGCAACATCGATCTCTCGGTGGGATCGGTGCTCGGCCTGTCCGCCTTCGCCGTCGGCAGCCTGATGCAGGGCAACCAGAGCCTGCCGGTCGTCCTCGTTCTGCTGGCCGGGCTCGGCGTCGGTGCGGTCTGCGGCCTGCTCAACGGTTTCCTTGTGCGGTTCGGGCAGGTCCCCGCCCTCGTGGTCACCCTGGGCACGCTCTACGCCTACCGGGGCATCAGTTACTTCTGGGCCGGCGGCAAACAGATCACCGCCGACGAGTTGCCGCGCCAGTTCCTGCGGTTCGGCAATTCCACGCTGCTCGGCCTGCCATGGCTGGTGCTCATCGCGCTGATCGTGCTCGTCGCCGCCGCCGTGGTGCTGCGCAACTACCGCGCGGGCCGCGAACTGTACGCGATCGGGTCCAGCCCGCAGGCGGCCGAACTCGCCGGCATCAAGGTCGGGCGCAACACCATCGTGGCGTTCCTGGTGAGCGGCGCGCTCGCCGGGGTGGCCGGGGTGCTGTTCGCGGCGCGCTTCGGCACCATCGACGCGGCCGCCGGTACCGGCTACGAGCTCAACGTGGTCGCGGCCGCCGTGGTCGGCGGGGTCGCGGTGTTCGGGGGCAGCGGCACGGTGTGGGGCGCCGGTCTCGGCGCGCTGCTGCTCACGGTCATTGGCAGCGCGCTGGCCGTGCTCGACATCAACCAGTTCTGGCAGCAGGCCATCGTCGGCGCGCTGATCCTGCTCGCGATCGGCGCCGACCGGCTGGTCTCCGTGCGCGTGGCCAAGTCACTGAAGAAGAGGGATTCCCATGTCCGCTAGCACCACGGCGCCCCGGCGCCGAGCGCCGTGGCTGGCGCGCCTTGCCAGCTGGGACGCGGCCGTCATCCTGGTGACGGTGATCGCACTGGTGGTCGCCTCCGGCGCCGTCGAGAACTTCGGCACCAGCCGCAACTTCACCTTCCTCCTGCTCGACCTGCTGCCGATCGCCCTGATCGCACTGCCGATGACCTTCGTCATCGTCACCGGCGAGATCGACCTGTCCGTGGCGAGCACGCTCGGGCTGACCTCGGCGTTCATGGGCGAGATGTGGGACAAGGGCCTGTCCATCGAAACGATCATTCCGCTGTGCATCCTGCTCGGCGCGGTGCTCGGCGCGTTCAACGGGTTCTTCGTGACGGTGCTGAAACTGCCCTCACTCGCCGTCACGATCGGCACCCTGGCCCTCTACCGCGGCCTGGCGTTCGTGGTGCTCGGGGACTCCGCGGTGGCGGACTTCCCGAACTCCTACACGTCGTGGGTGACCGGCACCATCGGCGGCGGTTCCGTGCCGAACGTGCTGATCCCGCTGATCGTGCTGGCACTGGCCTTCGGCCTCGTCCTGCACGCCACCCCGATCGGGCGTGCGGTGTTCGCCGCCGGGGCGAGTGAGCAAGCCGCGCGGTTCGCCGGGATCCGGGTCGGGCGGCTGAAGTTCTGGCTGTACGTGGTCAGCGGCGCGGTCGCCGGGCTCGCGGGTGTGCTGTGGACGCTGCGCTACTCCAGTGCCCGTGCCGACAACGGTTACGGGGCCGAACTCGCCGTGGTGGCCGCCGTGCTCCTGGGCGGCGTGTCCATCTTCGGTGGCAAGGGCACCCTGCCCGGCGTGCTCGCCGGCGTGGTGCTGCTGGCCACGCTGCAGAACGCGTTGCGGCTGCAGGACGTGTCCAACGAGGCGCTCAACATCGTCACCGGCGTGCTGCTCATCATCTCGGTGCTGCTGCCGAACATCGTCTCCTCGGTGCGGGCTGCGATCCAGCGCCGCCGAAGGCGGCTGCCCTCCTCCCCACCCGCGATTTCCGCAAGCCCCAGCCGGTCCTGAGCGGTAATTGAAGAAAGGTAAACGACAATGACCAGTCGATTCCTCACCGGCGCCCTCTCGGTCGCCACCGCGGCCACCCTGGTGGTGACGCTCGCGGCCTGCGGCGGCACCACGAAGAACGACAGCAGTGGTTCCGGTGGCGGCGCCAAATCCACCGCCCAGGCCGACCCGAACGCCGCGCTCAAGCAGGGCGTCAAGATGGCCTTCCTGCCCAAGCAGCTCAACAACCCCTACACCGACATCGAGGTCGGCGGCGGCAAGACCGCGCTCGACGAACTCAAGGGCCAGTACAAGCTGGTGGGCCCCAACGACGCCAGTGCCTCGTCGCAGGTGAGCTACATCAACACGCTCATCCAGCAGCAGCAGGACGTGATCGGGATCGCCGCGAACGACCCGAACGCGGTGTGCCCGTCGCTGAACCAGGCCCGCAACGCGGGTGTCAAGGTGGTGGCGTTCGACTCCGACGCGGCGAAGGACTGCCGCGACGTGTTCATCAACCAGGCCACCACCCAGGGCGTTGGCCAGAAGCTCGTCGAGATGGCGAACGAACTGGCAGGCGGCAGCGGTGAGATCGCGATCCTGTCCGCGACCCCGAACGCCACCAACCAGAACGCGTGGATCGACGTGTTCAAGAACATCCTGACCCAGCCGCAGTACGCGAACCTGAAGCTGGTGAAGGTGGCCTACGGCAACGACGACGACCAGAAGTCCTTCCAGGAGGCGCAGGGCCTGCTGCAGTCGTACCCGAACCTGAAGGTGATCGTCGCGCCGACCACCGTCGGCATCGCCGCCGCCGCCCGCTACATCAGCTCCTCGAACTACAAGGGCAAGGTCGCGGTGACCGGTCTCGGCACCCCGAACCAGATGCGCGAGTACGTCAAGGACGGCACGGTGGCCAAGTTCGCGCTGTGGAACCCGGCCGACATCGGCTATCTGGCCGCGTACGCGGGTGTCGCGCTGGCTTCGGGCCAGATCACCGGCGCCGAGGGCCAGAAGTTCACCGCGGGCAAGCTCGGCCAGTACACGATCGGCGCGAGCGGTGAGATCGTGCTCGGCCCGCCGACGGTGTTCGACGCGAGCAACATCGACAAGTTCAACTTCTGACGGCCTGAACGGGGAACCCGTGCGCTCCGCGATCCGCACCGCGGGTTCCCCGTTCGTTCCAGTCCATAAAGGACAACTTTGCCCAGATACTGTTTTTGCCTCCAGGTCAGACCGGAGCGGATGGCCGAGTACGCCGAGCGGCACCGCGCGGTGTGGCCGGAGATGCGGCAGGCCCTGCGGGAGACCGGCTGGCGCAACTACTCGCTGTTCCTCCGGGACGACGGCCTGCTGATCGGCTACGTCGAGGCGGACGATCTCGCGGCCGCACAGGCGGCGATGGCCGGGACCGAGGTCAACGCCCGCTGGCAGGCCGAAATGGCCGAGTTCTTCACCGGTCTCGACGGACGGCCACCCGATGAGGGCTTCCTGCTGCTCACCGAGGTCTTCCACCTGCCCGACAACGAGCGCGAAAGCGCCTGAAACGGAAAGACGTGATCGACTTGTCCGACCTGAAGGCCGTGAAAGAAGCCCTGCGGGCCCAGCGGATCGAGACGCCATCCTGGGCGTTCGGCAACTCCGGCACCAGGTTCAAGGTCTTCGCCCAGCGCGGGGTGCCGCGCTCCCCCGAGGAGAAGATCGCGGACGCCGCCACCGTGCACCGGTTCACCGGCATCGCGCCCAGCGTGGCACTGCACATCCCGTGGGACCGGGTGGACGACTACGGCGCGCTCACGCGGTACGCCAAGGACCTGGGCGTCGAGATCGGTGCCATCAACACCAACGTGTTCCAGGACGACGACTACAAGCTGGGCTCGGTGACCAACCCCGATCCCGGCATCCGGCGCAAGGCCACCGACCACCTGCTCGAGGCGATCTCCATCATGGACGCCACCGGCTCGCGGGACCTCAAGCTGTGGTTCTCCGACGGGCTGAACTACCCCGGTCAGGACGATCTGCGAGACCGGCAGGACCGGCTCGCCGAGGCGCTGCGCGAGGCCTACGACCGGCTCGGTGACCACCAGCGGATCCTGCTGGAGTACAAGCTGTTCGAGCCCGCCTTCTACGCCACCGACGTCCCCGACTGGGGCACCTCGTACGCGCACTGCGTCGAACTCGGTCCCAAAGCGACGGTGTGCATCGACACCGGCCACCACGCCCCGGGCACGAACATCGAGTTCATCGTGGCTTTCCTGCTGCGGCAGGGCAAGCTCGGCGCGTTCGACTTCAACTCCCGCTTCTACGCCGACGACGACCTGATGGCGGGGGCGGCGGACCCGTTCCAGCTGTTCCGCATCATGTACGAGATCGTGCGCGCGGACGCGCTCGATCCCTCCCACGGCATCAACTTCATGCTCGACCAGTGCCACAACATCGAGGCCAAGATCCCGGCCGTGATCCGCTCGGTGCTCAACGTCCAGGAGGCGACCGCGAAGGCGCTCCTGGTCGACCGTGACGCGCTGCGCGCGGCTCAGCGCGCGGGCGACGTGCTGGGCGCCAACGCGGTGCTGATGGACGCGTTCAACACCGACGTGCGGCCGCTGCTCGCCGAACTGCGCACCGAAGACGGTCTCGACCCCGACCCGGTCGCCGCCTACCACCGCAGCGGCTACCAGCAGCGGATCGAAGCCGAGAGGGCAGACGGACAGCAGGCAGGCTGGGGCGCCTAGGACGATATTGGAAATGGTTTGCGTGGCGGTGCGGGTAGCGGAACCTGACGCGGCCCCTCGCTGTGGGATCTCCTCCTCATGAATGTCAATTCGCTGCGTTGAACGCTGTCGGAGCTGGCAGTGTCGTTTCTGCGAGGAACCACGTCAGAACCCGCGGCGGTGCAAGCTGACAGCCCACCGCAAGCGGCTCCGCCGCTTGGAAAACACAACCCAGGACCTCCGCAAACCACGATCGCCGACTTTCCGACTCCGCACAACACCGTAGAACGAGGCGAAGGACATGACCGACAATCCCGCAGCCGAGCTGGTGGCTCGCAGCAACGCACTGGGCGCGGACCCGCGCAACACCAACTATGC
This sequence comes from Amycolatopsis rhizosphaerae, assembly GCF_007713715.1. GTDB lineage: Bacteria > Actinomycetota > Actinomycetes > Mycobacteriales > Pseudonocardiaceae > Amycolatopsis_E > Amycolatopsis_E rhizosphaerae. The sequence continues at coordinate 1,610 of NZ_VJWX01000226.1, read as the reverse complement.
CGGGGGAAACACCTCCGCGAAGGGCAGCGTGCTCGACCCGGTCACCAACCAGCCCACGGAACTGTTGTGGGTCAAGGGTTCGGGAGGTGACCTTGGCACGCTCACCGAGGCCGGACTGGCCGTGCTCCGGCTCGACCGGCTGCGCGCGCTGGTGGACGTCTACCCCGGCGTCGAGCGGGAAGACGAGATGGTCGCCGCGTTCGACTACTGCCTGCACGGCCGGGGCGGTGCGGCGCCGTCCATCGACACCGCGATGCACGGTCTGGTGGAGGCCGCGCACGTCGACCACCTGCACCCGGACTCGGGCATCGCGCTGGCCACCGCCAAGGACGGCCGCGAGCTGACCGAGCGGTGCTTCGGCGACCGGGTGGCCTGGGTGGACTGGCGGCGGCCCGGTTTCCAGCTCGGCCTGGACATCGCGGCGGTGAAGAAGGCGAACCCGCAGGCGATCGGGGTGATCCTGGGCGGGCACGGCATCACGGCGTGGGGCGCGACCTCGGAAGAGTGCCGGCGGAACTCGCTGGAGATCATCCGGACCGCCGAGAAGTTCCTCGCCGAGCACGGGGTGGCCGAGCCGTTCGGCGCGGTCGTACCCGGGTTCGAACCACTGCCGGAGGCCGAGCGCCGCGCCAGGGCCGCCGCGCTCGCGCCGGTGATCCGCGGACTCGCCTCCACCGATCACCGCCAGGTCGGCCACTTCGACGACCGGGACGTGGTTCTCGACTTCCTCGCGCGAGAGAAGCTGGCCCCGCTGGCCGCGCTCGGCACCTCCTGCCCCGACCACTTCCTGCGCACCAAGGTCCGGCCGCTGGTGGTCGACCTGCCCGCCGCGGCGCCGGTCGAGGAGGTGGTGGCCCGGCTCAAGGAACTGCACGAGTCCTACCGCGCGGACTACGCGGCCTACTACCGGCGGCACGCGACGCCGGACAGCCCGGCGATGCGGGGCGCGGACCCGGCGATCGTGCTGGTGCCGGGGGTGGGCATGTTCTCCTTCGGCAAGGACAGGCAGACGGCCAGGGTGGCGGGCGAGTTCTACGTCAACGCGATCAACGTGATGCGGGGCGCGGAGTCGGTGTCGGAGTACGCGCCCATCCCGGAGAGCGAGAAGTTCCGCATCGAGTACTGGGCGCTGGAGGAGGCGAAGCTGCAACGCCTGCCCAAGCCCAAGCCGCTGGCCGGGCGCGTCGCGCTGGTCACCGGCGCGGGTTCGGGGATCGGCAAGGCGATCGCCGAGCGGCTGGCGGCCGAGGGCGCCTGCGTGGTGATCGCGGACCTGGACGCCGAGGCGGCGGCGAAGGTGGCCGAGGGGATCAACACCACGGGCACCACCGACCGGGCGATCGCGGTGACCGCGAACGTCACCGACGCCGAGGCAGTGCAGGCTGGGGTGGACGCCGCCGCGCTCGCCTTCAGTGGTCTGGACCTCGTGGTGAACAACGCCGGGCTGTCGATCTCCAAGCCGCTGCTGGAGACGAGCGAGCGGGACTGGGACCTGCAGCACGACGTGATGGCCAAGGGCTCGTTCCTGGTTTCGCGTGCCGCGGCGAAAACGATGATCGCACAGGGGATGGGCGGGGACATCGTCTACATCTCCTCGAAGAACTCGGTGT
>NZ_VJWX01000225.1 GCF_007713715.1 Amycolatopsis rhizosphaerae | reverse complement strand
GTTGCCGGCCGTTGCTGCTTGGCCGGCAACCGCGCACCACGAACAAATCACGGATGCGGCGCCGACGGCTTTCAGACGGCGATGCCGAGCCGTTCGGCGGCTCGTTCCGAGATCTTGAGCAGAGGCTCGGTCATCGTCCGAGTGTGCTCCTGGGCGAGGGCGGTGAGCTCCGGCCCGGCCATTTCCGGAGTGCCGACCTTGAACAGCGGCTGCGGGTCGTACTCCGCCTGCAGGATGCTTTCGCGGGCCATTTCATCGCCGTACATGTCCTGGATGATGCGGAAGGCGATCTCGAAACCGCCGGTAGCGGGTCCGGAGGTGATGCGGTTGCGGTCTTCGACGACGTTGCCCGGAGCGTACGTGGCACCGTAATAGGGCAGCAGGTGCACGCCCTGGAAATTGGTCGTGGCGCGGTAACCCCGCAACAGGCCGGCGGCGCCCAGCAAGAGGGAACCGACGCACGATCCCGCGACCCACCGCGCGCGACTGCCGCGGTCGGCCAGGAATTCCAGCGTTTCCTCGTCCTCGAACACCTCGCTGCCGACCGCTCCGGCAAAGATGACGTCCAGGTTCCGCGGGCACTCGTCGAACGTCGTCGTCGGCCGCGTCGGAAAGGGGGGCACGCCCATCACCTCGTCGGTGTTCTTCCACACCAGGTGCACCCGGGCCCCGGGAAGCAGGCCGAGCGCGGTGTGCGCGCCGACGATGTCGACCGGGTTGTAGCCGGGGGCGACCAGGAAGGCCGCCTCGATCGGCGACCCGTCGTGCTCGGGCAGGTCGAGCTTCATCGATTCGTGGTTGGACACAGAACCTCCTTTGTCGAGTGACCCGACCAGAGTATCAGTCCAACTTAAAGTCTGCCTGTTGGTCTACCTGTCCGCGCTTCCGCCTGGACTGAACGCCAGTTCCAAAAGTGCCCGCTTCAGCTGTGTCTTGGCGTCCTCGCCGATGTTCTGGAACAACTCGCCGTCGATGGCATCCAGTTCGGCGGCGACCGCGGCGAGCAGTTCATGCCCGCGAGGGGTGACCTCCAGCCGGGCGCGCTGGCCCTTCCCGGTCGTCGCTTTGGTGATGGCACCGAGTTCCTGGAGCTGCCGGACGGTGGCGTGCATGCTCTGCGCGGTGATCCCGGCCCGGCGCGCGAGGTCGCTGTACGACAGGTCCGGTCGACGGGACAGGTGTCCGAGCGCGCCGAGGTGCCGCAGCGTCAGTCCCAACGGTGCCAACCGATCCTCGACTCGCACCCGGACAGCCTGTCCTGCACCGACAAGCGCCAGCGCCAGCGAGCCGGTCACGGTCGGCATCGCCGCGGAACCGCCGCTGTCCTTATCTTGGTCCGGCATGGCGACGCTCGCCGCGTCGATCTCCGTCGCTCACGGACACTCCTCGGCTCCCTACTGTTCACATGCGATCCACACTGCGCTCTCGACCGAGCCAATCGTACGCAAGTCCGGCCCGGTTGCCGGGCGGAGGGCTGAGACGACGGACCGCTCCTCACAGGGCTTCAACGCCGGGATCACGCAACGCGGGTTCCAGGACCGAGGCGTGCCGGGCTCGGCCCAGGGCGGCAGTGCCGATCCGGGCGGCAGATCGGTGTTCCGTCCCATGGCGATTTTCCGGCGAATCTTGGCACTAACCACGGTGTTCGGCCGACACGGGCGAAGTTAGAGTCGCCAGCATTCCCATCAAGTTTCTCCGCAGGAGTCCACTGTGCACGTCCAGATTGTCTTGTTCGATGGTTTCGACCCGCTCGATGCCATCGCGCCTTTCGAGGTTTTCCACGCCGGCGGGATGGCTTCCGGCGGCGCCGTCACGGTGGAACTTGTTTCTGCCGAAGGGCCACGCGACGTGGTGAGCGGCACGGGTGGGCTGTCGTTGCGCGCGACGGCCGCGCTCGACCCCACGCGTGCGGGAGTGGTGCTGGTCCCGGGCGCGGCGGGTCCGATCGGCGACATATCGGAAGTCGACAACAGCGAAGACACCATTCCGGTCCTGCTCGGACGGACTCTGGAAACGTCTTTGCCCGCGCTGCTCAAGGAAGCCTTGGCGCAGCCTGATGTCCTGTTCGCCACGGTGTGCGGCGGCTCGCTCATCCCGGCCATGGCCGGACTCATCGAGGGTCGTCACGCCACCACCCACCACGGAGGCATGGATCTGCTCGACGCCACCGGCGTGCACGCGGTGCCGGCACGCGTCGTGGACGACGGCGACCTCGTCACCGGAGCCGGGGTCACCTCGGGTCTCGACCTCGGTCTCTACCTCCTAGAACGAGAGATCGGTCCGCAGATCGCGCACGCCGTCGAGGAGTTGTTCGCTCACGAACGGCGCGGCGTCGTCTGGCGCAACACCGGACCCCAGCCGGCTGGCTTCTGAAACCGCTCCACACCACCGAAAGGAAGATCCAGTGACCTCCACCGAAACCTGGGACCTCACCATCTCCACGCCGATCGGGAAGATCAAGGCAGACATCGACCTCCGCGAGCAGGACGGGATCTGGAGCGGCATCGCACGCGGTTCCGGCGAAGACGTCGAACTCCGGGATCTTGTTCGCGACGGAAACCGGATCACCTGGCGGCAGGCCATTACCCGGCCGATGCGGCTGAACCTCGTGTTCGAGGTGACGGTCGACGGCGATGACCTCAAAGGTACTTCGAAGGCCGGTCGTCTGCCGTCGTCGAAAGTGGTCGGGCGGCGCCGGCTTTGATCGCGATCGAACCGTCGAAGGAACGCCATGTGTGACTACCTCTCCCGCGCTGCCGCCGAAATTCCGCGCGGTCCCGGCAGGCGTCGGTTCCTCCAGCTCCTCGGTGCCGCAACCGCGGGGTCGGTCATGGTCGCGTCCAGCGCGGCCGCGTCTCCCGACCGCGGCTCCGGCAGGCACCAGACCGCGCGTACCCGCATCGTGCTCCTCGGCACCGCGGGTGGCCCCACCATCATGAACCCCGGCCGAGCGGGGGTATCCACCGCGATCGTGCACGCGGACCAGGTGTACGTGGTCGACCTGGGCATCGGCGCCTACCCGCAGTTCGCCCGGAGCGGGATCATCCCGGGGCCCGTTGCGGGCAACCTGCTCGGCAACGTCCGCGGGATCTTCTTCACCCACTTGCACAGCGATCACATCGCGGACTGGCCTTCGCTCTACGTGACCGGAGCGTCCAACGCCATCGGACGCACCGGGCCGCCCATTCAGGTCTGGGGCCCGCCCGCGCGCCCCACGCTGCCGCGCGTCTTCCCGCCCGGCCGCCCAGAGCCGCCGGTGTACGTTCCCGGTGAACCCGGCCCCGGCACCGCCAGCCTGACGAACCACCTGCGCCAAGGCTTCGCCAACGACCTCAACGACCGCTCGCGGGACAGCGCTCTCGCCGGTCCCGACAGGCTGTTCGAGGTGCGCGACATCGACCTCACCGGGATCTGGGCGCCAGACCCCGAAGGACGGCCGCCTCGCCTCACCTCACCGATCCCCGTCTGGCGTGACGGCAACGTCACCGTCACCGCGACACTCGTCGACCATCACCCCACCGCGCCGGCATTCGCCTACCGGTTCGACACGCCGGACGGGTCCATTGTGGTCTCCGGCGACACCTGCGTGAGCCCCAACCTCATCGACCTCGCCCAGAACGCCGATTACCTCGTGCACGAAGTGATCGACCCGAAGTTCGTCGACGAACTGGTCGCCCTCCTGCCACCGGACAAGGCCGGACCGATGCGGGAACACCTGCTCTCGGCCCACACCACGATCGAACAGGTCGGCGCGCAGGTCGCGGAACCAGCCGGAGTCGGCACCCTGGTGCTGACTCATCTCGTTCCCGCAACCACCCCGGAAAGCCGCTGGCGAGATGCCCAGCAGGGGTATTCCGGCCGGTTGGTCGTCGGGCACGATCTTCAGGTGTTGCCCGTGGGGGAGTGAGCTCGCGGCGGTGGTGAGAGCCGGGCTTACCGCCTTGGGCGAGGTGGATCGGGTCGCGGCCCGCGGTGGCCGGGGCGGACTCGCGAACCTGCACACCACCTGCGCCAAGGTCGACGCCGCCTCGACCGACGTGATCAACGGGTTCGCGAAGCTCGACGTTGCCGGGATGTGGGGCGAGCGCGGCGTGAAGAACATCGGGTCGTCCGGGCTGTACAGCCCGGACGACGGGCCGGCGGCGGCCCGCGGGTTGCAGGAGGTGGAGAACGGGAACTCCGCCAACGGGGTCGTGTTCTGCGGCAGGGGTGTTGTGGTCAGTGTGGTTGGGCGAGCAGGTGGAATGCGCCTCGGATGATGGCTTGTCCGCGCAGGAGCACATCCGTGTCGCCTGAGACACGGCCGAGGCCCACACCAACCTCGCCGATCTGTCCAAACCGGGGTGTCCTGTTCGGGCTCGGCGCGTCGGTCTACGACGGGAAGGACCCCTTCGGCTGGCTGTTCCTCCAGGCCCTGGCGACGGTGGCCGAGTCCGAGGGCGACCTCGGCACACCCGCGAGGGCGTGACGTTCGCTGGTCAGGAGTTTCCTCCTGAGGCGAGGACGGCGTTGAGCAGCCCGGGGAAGCGTTTTTCCACCTCGTCCCGACGGACCGCCATGATGCGACGTCGTCCTTCTGCGACTGTCCTGACCAGCCCGGCCTCCCTCAAGACACGGCAGTGGTGCGAGATTGTCGCGTTGCTCAGACCCAGATCGACCTTCTCCACCACGACCGCACAGTCAACCGGTTCCAGGTGCCGGTAGAGCTCGGTCATCATCGCCCGTCTGCCCGGTTCGGCGAGTGCGCTCAGGATCATGGTGAGATCCAGCGACTCGATCGAAGGTCCGGGAAGCGTTCGTGCCACGGAGACCTCCACTCCATCGTTTGACGCTCATCTAACTGTAGCGTACGGTCCTCCCTATCGATGGTTAGCTAATCATCGAACTATGGGCGTGGTGGTGCACCCCGTTCGACACCCGCCAGCGCGTTGACGGCGTCCCACCCCCAGGCCCAGGGTCCGTGAAGACACCGAAGGAGACATTGTGCCTACTGCTGCGGCCGACACCCGGTACCGCCCTGGGGATGATCCGGGACCTGGTGTTCTCGTGACCGGCGGGACCGGCAAAGTCGGCCGAGAACTGGTTACGCTTCTGCGCGGTCGCGGCGTGCCGGTGCGGGTGGCCAGCCGCACGCCGGCCGCCGAAGACCCGGACGCGGTGCCGTTCGACTGGTTCGATCGCGACACCCAGGCCGCCGCGCTGGACGGGCAGGACCGGATCTTCCTTGTCGCCCCGCCGAACGCCGCCGATCCGGCGGGCCCTGTCATTCCCTTCCTGGACGACGCTCACCGTCGTGGCGTGCGCACAGTCGTGTTGCTGAGCTCCGCTGTTCCTCTGCAGTCCCGCGCACCGGAACTGGCCGCTCGCGTCCGCGACCAGCCCGGCGGAATCGTGCTGCGTCCGTCCGGGTTCATGCAGAATTTCCTCAGCCCGCATCCAGTGGGGCGGCAAATCCTGCGAGACGGCGAAATTCGCACCGCCAGTGGTGAGGGCCGCGTGGGGTGGATCGATGTACGCGACATCGCGGCCTGCGCCGCCGCGTTGCTGGTGACCGATCGGACCGAGACCGAGGTGGATCAACGCGACTACCTGCTCACCGGCCCCCAGGCCCTGAGTTACACCGAAGCGGCGGCGGTCATTTCCGCGACCGCCGGAAAGCCGGTCCGGGTGGTCCACACCGACGAGGATGCGCTGGCCGCGGACCTGCAAACCGTCGGGTTCTCCCCAGAATTCGCCGCGATCTACGCCAGGGCCGATGCCGGGGCCCGATCGGGCCGCGACGACGTGGTCAGCACCGTGGTGCCCGACCTGACGGGCCGGCCGGCCCGCACGTTCGAACAGTTCGTCCGGGACCACGCGGCCCGATGGTCCACGGCAGCCGCGTGAGCGCACACCCAGCTCGGTCCGGTCACCGCCCTACCCCATGACCCGTCCATCCCGACGTGGTGAACCACGATCACCGGTAAGGAACGCACAATGAACACAACCGCACACGACCTCGGCAGCCGCGCCTACGCCGCCTTGCTGGCTGGAGACTGGCCGACCCTGCGCACGTTGCTGCATGACGACGCAACCTGGACCCTGCCTGGCGACCACGCCCTGTCCGGCACCACGGTCGGCGCTGATGCCGTCATCGCCCAGATGCAGAAAGTGGCCGACCATGGCGTCCAATTCCGGCTGGAACGCCTGCTGACCAGCCGAGACAACCTGGCACTGCTACAGCACAACACCGGCCACCGTGGCGATGTCGTCCTCGACGAACACCTCGCCACGGTCTGCCGGCTACGCGATGGACGCATCGCCGAGATCGAAACGTTCGCCGATGACGTACCGGGAATGAACGCCTTCTTCGTCTGATGCCTCAGCAACGTCGCGGGAACCACGAACACCGTCCGGCAGCGGCGCCAGGACTGCAGGCAGCCGAACCGGACGGTGCAGGCCATCGTGACCGTCTCCACCACCGGGGCGGCTGACCGGTCGCTGTGGTTGACGAATCTGTCTGTTGTGGACGGTGCCGGGTCAGCCGGTGGCGTCGTCGCGAAAGGCCGCGACCGCGCATTCCGCCGCGTTGCCCGCGTTTTCCGCGCCGACGACGATACAACCGGTGATCGTGATCGCCGGTTCCAGCGGGATCGCCCGGACCCGCGACGAGCGGATCTCGGCGACCTGGTCGGCGGGCAGCACCGTCCAGCTCCGCGGCTCCGAGCCGACTTCGACGATCGTGTCCTGCAGCGTGCCGGTCGGCCGGCCCGCTCTCGGGTGCAGCCCGGCATCGCGCAGTGCCGCGACCACGGTGTCATGCTCGTGGGCGGGAACGCGTAGCGTGTCGCCGGCCAGGTCGGCGAGGCCGACGGTGGTCCGCTGCGCGGCTGGGTGGTGCTTCGACACCACCGCGAACAGGTGTTCGGTCCAGGTCGGCAGCACCGTGAGCCCCGGCACGGACCGCGTGCCGCGAGTCAGCGCCAGGTCGAGCTCGCCCTGCCGGAGCGCGTTGAGCCGGACCTCGACCGGCAGATCGACCAGCACGACGTCGAACTCGGGCGCCCGCGCGCGGAGGGCGTCGATCCCGCGTTCCAGCCGGGCGGTCATGCCGGCGGCGGTGCCGATGCGCACGGTTGTCATGACCTGCTGCGCCGCGAGCTGCACTTGGTTGGCCGCCGCGAGCGTGGTGCGCGCCGCGTCGAGCACCCGCCGCCCGGCCGCGGTGAGCCGGACCCGCCGCGGTGACCGGTCGAGGAGCCGGACGCCGAGTTCCCGCTCCAGTCGGGCGATCTGCTGGCTGACCGCGGGCTGCGCGATGTGCAGCCGCTCGGCGGCCCGGCCGAAGTGCAGCTCGTCGGCGACGGTGACGAAATAGCGCAGTGCCCGCAGCTCCATGGTGCCCACCCGGTCCGGCTTCGACGATAAGCAAAGCTTATCGCAGCGCGTACCGGTTGCTGCTGGCGCGCGTCACTCCCCGGTGCTGAAGTCGTGATCATGACAATCGAACTCGGACCACTCGGTGCCTACCTGACCGCGGCGGACGCGACCGCGGCGGACGCCGTCGCACTGGAGGACACCGGCTACAGCGCGATCTGGCTGGCCGCGTCGCCAGCCGCTGACCTCCTCGCGGCGGAGCGGCTGCTCGACGCCACCGACCGGATCGTGGTCGGCACCAGTGTGCTCAACGTGTGGCAGGAAAACGCCGAAGAGGTCGCGGACTCCTACCACCGAATCGAGGCGAAGTACACCGGTCGGCTCCTCATTGGCATCGGTGCCGGCCATCGGGAGATCAACGCCGGGTACACCTCGCCCGTGGCGAAGGTCGCGAGCTACCTGGACGTCCTGGCCGCGGCCGGTGTTCCCGCCGACCGCGTGCTGCTGGCTGCGCTCGGCCCGAAGATGCTCCGGCTGGCGGCCGAGCGCGCGGCGGGCACGCTCACCCTCCAGGTGACGCCCGAGCACACCCGGCGCGCCCGGAAGGCTCTCGGGCCGGACAAGCTGGTGGTGCCCGGCCACGGCGTGGTGCTGGACACCGACGTCGAACGGGCCAGGGAGGCCGCCCGCGCGGGCGTGCGGCCGATCCTCGGCATCGCCAACTACGCCACCAACCTCCGGCGGATCGGCTACACCGATCAGGACCTCACCGAGCCGTTCAGCGACCGGTTGATCGACGAGCTCGTGCTGCACGGCGACGAGGCGGCTGTCGCGGCCGGCGTCCACGCGGAGCTGACGGCGGGCGCGGATCACGTCGGCCTGCACGCGATGGGCGAGGACCCGATCGGTGCCCTGCGCGCGGTCGCGCACGTCATCCACGACAAGCAGTGACCGATGTCCCTCCGGCGAGCTACCTCGGCCGCGGTGCGCTCCCCACAGCGGATGCGCGCCGCGATGCCCACCGCGTCGTTCGGTCCGGTTACCACGAGTCCGTCCTTCCTGCGGCGTCCTCACCACCATCGGCCGGAGGCTAGGGCCGAGGCTCCGGACGGATCGGGTTCGTCTCGCTGAGCGGGACCCACCGGCCGCTTCTGCTGAGGCGGGCAGGCCCCGGCGCGAGCAGTCGACGGTCGGGCCCGGTGGGCGGGAGGCCCACCGTCATCCCAGTTCCCCGAGCCGGCCCAGGGTCCTCTCGGCCTCGGCCATGATGCGGTCGATCAGCTGGGCGCACGACGGCAATTCGTCGATCAGGCCGGCGACCTGACCGCTGGCCAGACTGCCGAGTTCGACCTTCCCCTCGACCATGCCGGTGCGGATCATCATGGGGGTGTTGGCGGCCATCAGCAGCTGGCCCCAGGTCAGGTCGCGCTGCCCCCGCATGGCCAACCCCTGGCGCACCAGGTCGAACCAGGACGACCCGACCTCCTTACGGAGCGCGGCGGCGCTGCGGAGGGACCGAAGGACCGCCCGCGGTCCCCGCCCCTGCTCCGTCAGCCGCTCCACCATCGGCGTTCGCAACACTCGCTGGGGGACACCGTCGATGAGGTCGGTGACCACGGTCCCGTCCACCCCGGCGTCCAGGTACACCTGCTTGACCTGCGGCGCAACGGTGCTGTCCGAGGTGAGCAGGAACCGGGTGCCCATCGCGATCGCGTCCGCGCCGTAGGCCAGCGCGGCCACCAGACCACGGCCGTCGTGGAAGCCACCCGCCGCGATCACCGGGATGTCGACCGCGTCCACGACCTGGGAGAGCAGCAGGGTGGTGGGGACCGTCCCGGTGTGGCCGCCGCCTTCGCTTCCCTGGACGAGTACGGCGTCAGCGCCCCAGGCGGCGACCTTCTCGGCGTGCCGGCGGGCGCCGATCGAGGGGATGATCACGACGCCCGCGTCCTTGAGCAGGCCGAAGACCTCCTGCTTCGGCGCGAGCGCGAACGACGCCACCGGCACCTTCTCCGCGATGAGGATCTTCGCCCGCTCCGCGATGTCCGGCGCGGTACCGACGAGGTTGACCCCGAACGGGGCGTCCGTGCGCTCCTTGACGGCGCGGATGCCCGCCAGCATCTCGTCCCTGGTGAGCGTGCCCGAGGCGAGGATGCCCAGGCCGCCCGCGTTCGCCGTGGCGGCCGTGAGCTCCGGGCCGGACACCCAGCCCATCCCCGTCTGGACGATCGGGTACCGGACCCCGGTCAGTTCGGTGATCCGGGTCGTCACCATGCCGTTCATCGCGCCTGCACCTCGTGATCGACGGAGGTCTTCGTTTCAGTCATGCGGTCCTGCCTTCCAGTTCGCCTGGTGCCGGTGCGAAGAAGACACCGATGTGGGGGAAGTGGCCCTCGATTCGGCGGCCTACCAAGCGTGTGTCCAGTCGGGTGTGTCCGGTTACGGGATGCGATCCCACTCACCGTTGGGCGACGACTTCCCGAAACCCCTTGACCAGCGCCGGAAGGCGGGTGAGCGCCTCCTCGGGGTTCCGGGAGAGAGCCGGCAGGGTGAACGACACATCGGTGACTCCGGCGGCGAGCAGGTCGGGGACTCGCGCCAGGGTGGCATCCAGGTCGGCGGCCCCGTTCTTCCCGCGCACGACGGGGAGCCGACCCTGCACCTGGAGCCCGGACAAGTCGCGACCGGCTTCCCGGAACGCCGAGTGCAGCCGGGTGATGTCGGTGCGTAACCGTTCCGGCGTGATGCCCATGATGGGGATCCACCCGTCCCCCCACCGGACGAGCCGGCGCAGGACGGGCCCGGTGAGTGAGCCGGAGACCCAGATCGGGACTCCGGGGCTGCGCGGGCTGCACCATACGTCCGCGAAGCGCAGCGAGGGCAGGTCGACGGCGGCGGGGGCGCCGTCCCACAGTGCCCGGACCGCGGCGAGCGTGTCGTCGAGCAGCGGGCCGCGGCGGGCGAAGTCCAAACCCGCGGCCTCGTACTCCTTGGCCTGCCAGCCGGTCCCGACACCCAGGTCGAACCGCCCGGCGGAGAGCAGGTCCAGCGTGGCCGCGGTCTTGGCCAGCACGGCCGCCCCGCGTAGCGCCGCGACGACCACGCCGGTGGCGAGCCGGATCCGCCGCGTCCGCCCGGCGAGCACGGCAAGTGTGGTCAGCGGCTCCAGCCAGGGACTGTCCGGCTCGGTGGGGAACGAGCCCCACGAGTAAGCATCCGTGTCCGGGCCCATCACCACGTGGTCGACGACCACGAGCCGGTCCACTCCGGCGGCCTCCGCCGTCTCGGCCGCGGCGATCATTGCGCCGGGACCATGGGTGGCGATCCGATCCCCGTAGTTGAACAGCAGCATGCTGAGGGTCGGGTCGGCCATGTTCAGCCCAGCCTTTCGAGGATCGTGACGTTGGCCTGGCCACCGCCCTCGCACATGACCTGCAACCCGTACCGGCCCCCCGAGCGCTCGAGTTCGTGCAGCAAGGTGGTCATCAGCCTCGCGCCAGTGGCCCCGAGTGGGTGCCCGAGGGCGATGGCTCCGCCGTTGACGTTGACCTTGGCCGGGTCGGCCTTCGTCTCGATCAGCCACGCCCCGACGACGGAGGCGAAGGCCTCGTTGATCTCGATCAGGTCGATCTGGTCCAGGGACATCCCGGCCTTTTTCAGGGCGTAGGCGGTGGCGG
>NZ_VJWX01000224.1 GCF_007713715.1 Amycolatopsis rhizosphaerae | reverse complement strand
GTCGAGGGGGGCGAAGGGTGGTCGCGTGTCTCATCGGAAGATCTGGTTGCCGGAGCGTGAGGCGCGAATTGTCGAATCGTTTCAGCATATTTGAACCTTGATGTCAACCACCAGAAGAGGTACTGCAAGTTTTCGGCGAGGTGGTTCTGTCTCAGTTTCGGCCGTTTGGCTGCTTGTTTCTGGTCCGTGTCCTTTTTAGAGTTCCGATCGGCTTGTGTTCGCTTGCGGTTCTGGGGGGAGATTGTTATGGCTGCACTCCGGGGGCGTTATGCGTGGACGCGATTTTTTCGCTCGTTTATCGCGCCCGTCGTCGCGGTGACGTTGGTGGGGTCGCTGACGACGGCACCTATGGTGTCTGCCGCGTCGCTGGTGAAACCGCCAGTTGTGCAGAAGGTGCCGCAGGTTCCGGTCACCGCACGCTCGTTGTCGCCTCGACCGGCACCACACAATCCGCCCGACGCTGCGAAAGCCACTGCGTGGCCCGTCGCCGGTGACGCGGACGTGGCCGTCCCAGCCCCCGCGCCGCCATCCGCCGATAAGACGCTTTCCGCTGTACCGCCACGAGTTGCGGTGCCCGGCATTCCCGCGTCATTGAGACGGCGGGCACAGCTGGGCACGCCAAGGAATTCCGCGACGGTTGCGCCCGTGCATGTGCACTTGGCTGATCAGCAGGCAGCCCGGCAGGCCGGTGTCGCCGGTGTTTTGTTCACGGTCAGTGGCGCGACCGATGGTGTGTCGGTCGACATGGACTATTCGGCGTTCAAGGACGCCCTCGGCGCCGGGTGGGGCAGCAGGCTGCGGTTGGTCCAGCTTCCCGACTGTGCGCTGACCACACCGACGGTGCCCGCATGTCAGATCCAGACCCCGGTTGCCGGTTCCACCAACGACCCAGTAACGCACACCGTGTCTGCCGACGTACCCGTAGCGTCCGCCAGTTTGCCACGCCAACAGAGCCCGATGAGTGCGTCGGCGACAGCGTCTGCCGGGACTGTCGTCATGGCAGCGACCGCAGGTTCGTCCGGCTCGAGTGGTACGTTCGAAGCTTCCTCGCTTTCTCCTTCCGGTGCCTGGTCGGTGTCAGGTTCCTCCGGGGCGTTTACCTGGTCGTATCCGCTGGCTGGGCCGCCAGTGTCGGCCGGCTCCGTGGCGCCGAACGTGGCGTTGTCGTACAACTCGCAAGCGGTCGATGGCCTGACCGCGGGCACCAACAATCAGGTGTCCTGGGTCGGGGAGGGTTTCGACTACGAGCCGGGCTACGTCGAGCGGGTTTATCGCGCCTGCGCGGACGACACCACCTTGCCTGCGGAACAGCAAACAGGTGACCGATGCTGGGTCAACGGCGGGAAGATCATCAACCTGAACTTGGGCGGCCAGACCGTCGCCCTCGTGCAGGACGATGCGACCGGGGCCTGGCATCCGGCATCCGACACCGGCGATCGCGTCGAGCACCTGACCGGCGCGACCAACGGCGCACTGAACGGCGAGTACTGGAAGGTCACGACAACCGACGGAACCCAGTACTACTTTGGCCGCGACAGCGGGCCCGGCTACACCAACCAGGAAACCACGAAGTCCACCTGGACACTGCCCGTCTACGGCGCCCACCCAGGCGACCCCTGCTACAACCCGACAGGCTTCGGCTCCTCTTCCTGCACCCAGGCGTGGCGCTGGAACCTCGACTACGCCGAAGACACCCACGGCAACGTGACCATGTACTACTACGCACCCGAAACGAACTTCTACGGCGCCAACAACGGCACCAACGGGGTTCCGTACGTGCGCGGTGGATACGTGACACATATCGACTACGGTCTGCGGAACGAGAACGGCACAGTCTACAGTGCCGCAGCGCCGGACCAGTACGTGTTCACGGTGGGCGAGCGATGCGACCAGTCCGGCGGATTCCAGTGCACGGACGCGAACTTCACGACCGCTAACGCTCTGCACTGGCCAGATGTCCCCGTTGACCAGAACTGTGCACAGGGCGCGGTCTGCAACACGCACACACCGACGTTCTGGTCACGCAAAATGCTGAACACCGTGACGACGCAGTACTACACGGGTACGGCCTACACCACTTTGGACAGCTGGTCGCTCGCGCACCTGTTCTACACCGCATCGGACCCCTCGCTGTGGCTGTCGGGTATCACACGCACCGGGTACGCCGCCGACCACACCTTGCTGAGCCAGCCGGCGTTGTCGTTCACCGGTGTGGTGATGGACAACCGGGTCGCGGGGTACAACGGGCAACCGTCGATGTCGCGGTGGCGGATGAGCACAATCACCGCCGAAACCGGCCAGCAAACAGTGATCACCTACAGCGCACCGGAATGCACCGCAACCAACGTGCCCGCCGACCCGGCACAGGACACGATGCGGTGTTTCCCGGTGTACTGGAACCCTCCGCTGGACAAGAACCCCGTGCTGGACTACTTCCACAAATACGTCACCACCGAAGTGGACGTCCAGGACCCGAACAAGCTGTCGCCGACCCACACGACCACCTACACCTACCTCGGCACACCGGCCTGGCATTTCGACGACAACGAGATCGTCAAGCCCGCCAACAGGACCTATGGCCAGTTCCGCGGATACGGTCAGGTCGAGGCCCGAACCGGCGGTGGGACCGAGCAGAAGACCCTGGCCCGCACCACCTACTTCCGGGGCATGAACGGCGACACACTGCCCGGCGGCGCGACCAGGAACGCCACGGTCACCAACTCCCTGGGTGAAACGGTTCCCGACACCAACGACTTCATGGGCAACCCCTGGGAATCGCAGACCTTCAACGGCGATGGGGGCACGGAACTCACCGCGACCGTCACCGACCCGGTCGTGCTGGCCGTCACGGCCACCCGCGCGAGAACCGGCTTGCCCTCCCTGACCGCGGGCATGGTCCGCGACCAGCGAACCCGCAAAATCACCGACCTTGGCGCGGGCGGGACCCGCACGCAAACAGTCACCAGCATCTACGACAACGTAGGTCGCGAGGTGCGGAAAACCGATGCCGGCGATGGTGTCCCGACCCTGTGCACCGGCACCTCGTACGCGGACGACACCGGAGCGTGGATCCGTAACCTGGCGTCGGAAACCGTGGTCTCACAACAAACTTGCCCAGCACCGGGCACGGCGCAAGCTCCTGTCGTGTCCGACACCCGGATCTACTACGACGGTGCCACCACGCTGGGCTCGATCACCAAGGGCGATTCGACACGGACCGAGCAAGCGGTCACCAACAACAACGGCACCCTGACCTTCGGCACGACCGCGACGGCGACCTTCGACGCCTCAGGCCGGCCGCTGACCAGCACGGACGCCCTCAACCACACCACGAGCACCACCTACACCCCTGCCGACGGCGGGATACTTACCCAAAAGGTCATCACCAACGCCCTCAACCAAACCGTCACCCAGACCCTCGACCCGGGCCGGGGAACGATCACCTCGATCATCGACGTGGCGGGCCATCGCACCGACCTCACTTACGACCAGCTCGGGCGGACCACGGCGGTGTGGCAGCCTGGCCGCAGCAAAGCCCAGGGCGCGGGCGCGAACACCATCTACACCTACCTACTGCGCACCGACGGGCCGGAGGCGGTCACCACCCAACGGCTGGTGGACACGGG
The DNA here is from genome assembly GCF_007713715.1 of Amycolatopsis rhizosphaerae. Lineage (GTDB taxonomy): Bacteria > Actinomycetota > Actinomycetes > Mycobacteriales > Pseudonocardiaceae > Amycolatopsis_E > Amycolatopsis_E rhizosphaerae. Next base: position 7,570 of record NZ_VJWX01000224.1, on the reverse strand, counting down.
CACCAGCACCGGCTACGTCACCTCTGTCGAGCTTTTTGACGCGATGGGGCAATCGCTGCAAACCCAGGCCGATGCTGAAGGCGGCGGCCGGGTCGTCGCCGACAAGTTCTACGACACACACGGCTGGGCCACCCGCACGAACAACCGCTACTACACCAGCGGTGCCCCCACGACCACCGTCGCCTCGGTCGCGGACTCAGCGGTCAACGACCGCACCATCAACAGCTACGACGGTGCCGGCCGGGTCACCCTCGCCACCGAATACAACGGCACCACGCCGACCTGGACCACCCGCACCGTGTACGGCGGCGACCGGACCACGACCTTCCCGCCCAGCGGTGGCGTGATCACCACGACGGTCACCGACATCCGTGGGCACACGACCGAAGCACGCCAATACACCGCGGCCCCCACCGTGAACGGCAGTGTCGTGTCGGGCGGCACCTACCAGTCGACCAGCTACCAGTTCGACCCCATGGGCCGCACCACTACGGTCACTGATCCCAACTCCGATGTCTGGGCCATTACCTACGACCTGCTCGGTCATGCGCTGACCCGGGCCGACCCGGTCAGCGGCACCAGTCAGTTCGTCTACGACCTCAACGGCCAGGTCACCTCGGCGACCGACGCGCGTGGCCAGACTTTGGCGTACACCTACGACGCGCTCAACCGCAAAACGGGCGAGTACTCCGGCTCAACGAGCGGGACCCAACTGGCCTCGTGGCTTTACGACACCGTGCAACGCGGAAAGGTGACGTCGACTACCCGCTACACACCCAACGGGAACTACGTCACCGGCGTCCAGGCCTACGATGCGACGGGAAACGCGACCCGCACGTACGTCCAGCTCCCGACATCCGAAGCCGGCCTGGGCGGAAACACCTACCTCACCAAGTACACCTACACCACGACCGGTCTGCAGTCTTCGGTGACACCGGTCGTCGCGGGCGGACTCGTCGCCGAGTCCATCGTCACCCACTACGACGCGCTGGGTAACCCCATCGACAACCAGGGCTACAACACCTACCTCGGCGCGGCGTCCTACACCGCCTATGGCGAACCGTTGCAATACACGCTCGGGGTGAACGCGTCCACGGCCTGGCTCAGTTACGGCTACGACGCGCAAACCCGGCGCGTCACCAACGTGAACCTCTCGGCGCAAACAACGACCCGTCAGATCGACGACACCACCTACTCTTACGACCCCGCGGGAAACGTCACCCGCAGCGTCGACGTCCAAGGCCCGGCCGGTTCGCCGACCCAGACCCAATGCAACACCTACGACGCGCTACGCCGACTGGTCGAGTCCTGGACAGCCACGGACAACTGCGCCCAAGCGCCGCAAAGCGCGACCATCGGCGGCCCTCAGCCGTTCTGGGAATCCTGGACGTTCGACGCGATCGGCCGGCGACTGACGCAGACCCAGCATGCGGTGCCCGGTCAGAGCGGTGACAGCACGACGACCTACTCGTACCCGGCGGCAGGTCAACCCCAGCCCACAGCGTTGAGCGGAACAACAACGACCGGGCCGAGCGGTACCACCACGGCGGGCTACACCTATGACGCCAGCGGGAACCAGACGACCCGCACCTCGGCTGTGATGGGTAACCAGACGTTGAGCTGGGACGGGGAGGGTCGCCTGGCGACCGTCAACAACTCCACTGTCGGCACGACCTCGTATGTGTATGACGCGGACGGCACGCAACTGCTGCGGCGTGATCCGAACACGACCACGTTGTTCCTGCCGGGCGAGGAGATCACGTACAACTCGGCCACCCAGGCCACGACCGGGGTGCGGTACTACACCGTCGGCAAACAGACGGTGGCGATGCGCTCCGGTGGTGCGGCCCCGGTCTATCTGTGCAGCGACCCGCACAGCACGGTGGCCACCACCTACAACCCCGACAACGGTACGGTCACCCGTCGCACCATGGAGCCCTACGGCAACCAGATCGGCGCGACCACCGTCACCGTCGGTGGGGCCACCACCCCGGGCCCGTGGCCGGACCAGCATGGATTCCTCGGAAAGCCGCTGGACACCACAACGGGGCTGACCGATATCGGGGCCCGCAAATACGACGCGGCAACGGGCCGGTTCATCTCCGTCGATCCGATCCTGGACGTGGCGGACCCGCAGTCGATGACCGGATACGGCTACGCCGACAACAACCCTGTCAGCGGATCGGACCCGAGTGGTCTTCTGATGATCGATGGGTGCGGCGTCCAGAATACGGCATGTTTGGGTGATCAAGTTCACGCTGGTAAGTCGACCTCGAATAACGGGGCGCCACCGGCTTCGGATGTAGGTAGGCAATCTGATGATGCTGCTGTTGATCAGGTGCTGGCTGGAGAAGGGATCAGCCAGGACCAGATCAATGCGGCGCGAGCAACCAAGAAGAGGTCGATCTCGGACGAGTTGCTTACGCTGGCTAGTGACTTGCTGAAGGGCCTGATCGGCTATGACGACATCAAACGGTGCGTGAACGGTGATTTCGCTTCTTGCCTGATCACGGTAGTCACGAATCTGCCGTGGACGAAGGTGATTTCGGGTGCGCAGAAGGTTTTACGGTTCATTCCGCGTGCCTTGCAGATAATCCAGGATTTCCGTCGGGAAGAGCAGGCCGCCGACCGGGTCCTGCACGCGGTTGTCGACGCCGAGCGGGATGTCGCTGAGGAACGGCGTTTGGCGGATGGCTGTATTATTCGCAATAGTTTTCCCGGTGACACGCGGGTCGCGATGGCTGATGGGAGCCGGAAGCCCATCGACCAGGTGCGTGTTGGTGATGTGGTCACCAACGGCCAGGCTGGCGGGATGGCAGGTGGTGGTGATCAGCGGCATGTGGTGACCGCGGTGCACGTCACGTACACCGACCGTGACTACACCGACGTGACGGTGGATACCGGGCATGGGCGTGGCACGGTGACCGGCACGGCCGGGCATCTGTACTGGGACGCCACCACCGGCCTGTGGACCCGGGCGGACACGTTACGGGTGGGGGATCGGTTGCAGACCGAAGACGGTGCGACCGTGTCCATCATCAACCTGCGTGACTACACGGCTACAATGGTCACCTACAACCTGACCATCGACCAACTCCACACGTATTATGTGCTGGCGGGGAATACTCCCGTTCTCGTTCATAATACGGACGGACTGCAAGATCCGATCGGGCTTGGCCCGGGCTATACCGCCCGCATGGACAAGTTTCCTGTCGGCCAGGGCGTAGACTTCGAGATTCATGTCTACTACAAAGGTAGCGAGATTGGCATCTATGGCAGCAATGGATGGTTCGCTAAGCACGGAAAGAGTGCGGACGTTTCAGTGCCTGAGAGTGTTGAGAATCGCCTCAAGGGAAAGGCGATCGAGTTCATGCGTGGCTCCGGGCGAATCGGCCCTAAAGGCACGGAAGACATCTCGGGCGACAAGTGGATGCGACCGCGTCTTACCGGAGGTTGTTGATGGAATTCATCAAGGCTGAATGGAATCCAGAATGGCGAGGTTTCTGGACGGACCCTAGCGGTTACATTGCGGAGTTGCCGAAGCTCGCGCCTGATCTGCCGAAAGGTGCATTGGCCTTCGCTTCGCACCCTGATCACTATGATTTCGGAAGCTCGAGATGCGTCAAGGATCTGAAGTTTCTCGATGTATCAGTTGCCGTTGAACGCGGGGTGTGTCTTGAAATTCGTTTCGGTCCTAATGAGTGGAAACACGACTCTGGACTCGTGATTAGCTATGCGCAGGTCTCTCGGGTAAATATTAGGGTCCATGAAAGCGGATCTTCGCTCCAGGATCTGGGAACTGTTCTCCTCGATGAGATCCTTCCGGAAGGGTTTGGGTGTAGTCACGAGATCTTTCTGACGGGTGGGGTCATCTCAATTTCCTGCGCCGATCTGAATGCTCGCTGGGGATAGGTTGAATCATGCGTCGAATGACGGAATGATTCGCTAAAGATGCGGAGCGGTCAAATGTCAAGAGGCCCTCAGTGGGCGGTTCCCGGCGGGGGCCTCTTGGGGGGTGACGGCATCCGTTGACGGAAACGTCAGCGGACATGGCCGATTCAGCGCGGTGGTTCCTGGCCGTCCCGTCACCATCACCGACCACGACTCCGTCGACCTCACCAATCGACCCCGTCAAGGCTGGTCTCGGCGACTGGGTGCGGGCCTGGTCGGGAAGGCGGCAGCCACCCTGGCAGCGGTGACCGCGGTCGCAGTGGATGCGAGTGGCAGCGCGACCGTCGCACCCAACCGGTCAGCGGCAGTCAGCGTGCGGATGCCGATGCCCACCCGCTCAGCCTTTCGCTGGCTTCTACGGCAAACGATCCCGCACAACACCGTGACCCGCTACGGCTTCACCGGGTGACGGTGACACCCCCGATCTGACCTTCGGCGACAGCCGTCTCACCTCGATCTCTCTGTCCTCCCCGGTGCGGTGTTGTTCAGGACGCCATGGGCACGATCGTGACCCAGTCGTCGGCGACCTACGACGCCGCGGGCAACCGTTTGTCCACAACAGACGCCCGCGGCAACACCACCACATTCACCTACGACGCGACCGGCGCGATGACCCAGGAGGTTGCCCCGGTCACGGCGTCCTCGGCGATCACCACCTCGTTCGGCTACGACACGGCGGGCAACCGGACCCGCTACACCGACGGCCGCGGCAACGCCCTCATCTACACCTACAACCCCTGGAACAAACAGGAATCATTGATCGAGCCGACCACGGCCACCTACACCGCCACGGCCGACCGCACGTTCACCACCAGCTACGACGCCGACGGCCGCCCCGTATCCCAGACCCAACCCGGCGGGGTGAGCGTCACCGCCACCTACGACTCCCGCGGCAACCTCACCGGCCAAACCGGCACCGGTGCCGACGCCACCACCGCGGCCCGCAGCTTCGGCTACGACGCCGTCGGCCGCCTGATCTCCGCCGGCACATCGGCCATCGGCACCTCCGGCACCACCGGGTATGTACCGGCTTCGAACGAGACGTTCACCTACAACGACCGTGGCGAACTGCTCACCACAGCCGGCACCGGCGGCTCGTCCACTTTCGGCTACAACAGCGACGGGCTGATGACCTCCCGCGCCGACGCGACCGGAACCACCAGCTACACCTACGACAGCCAGCGCCTCCGACGCGTTCGGCCAGATGATCAACCACAACGGCCAGGTGTATGCCTACGACGCGCTCGGGCGGGTCCTCACCGACACCCCCTCCGGTGGCGGAAGCGGGATCACCTTCGCCTACAGCGGCGCCGGCAACACCGTCGCCTCCGACGGGTCCAACACCTACACCTACGACCCGGGTAGCGGTGTGCTGGGTATCGGCGTCGCGGCCACGGGCGGTGGCACAGTGTCCGGCAGCGGGGTACTCGCCTTCGTCGACCAGCACACCGATGTCGTGGGCCAGTTCACCGCCACCGGTGCCACGCTGACCGGATCAACCGCCTACGACCCGCTGGGCAATGTCCTGTCCGCCAACGGGCAGAAGGGCCGTCTAGGTTACCAGTCCGGCTGGACCGACAGTGGGACCGGCAAGGTGGACATGGCCGCCCGCTGGTACAACCCGGCACCGGCCAGTTCATGAACCGCGACACCGTCGCCAACGACCCGGTCCCCAATTCCGCGGCGGCCAACCCCTTCGCCTACGTCAACGACAACCCGATGACCGGCACCGATCCCTCCGGTCACGGCTGGTTCGACTGGGTCGGCGACGCATGGAACGCCGCCACCAGTGCGGTGCCGCAGGCCGCGACGTGGGTCAACAACAACGTCATCCAGCCCGCGGTCAACTGGGTCGACACCAACATCGTGCAACCGGTGGTGCACGTGGTGCAGACCGTGGTGAACCGGGTCGTGGATGCCTATCACGCGGTGACACGGTGGGTGCGGCGCACTTGAGCAACGTCATCGACTTCGACGAGATCGTCGCCGCACAGTTCCACGACGAGCCATACCCGTGGGCGTACTACAGCAAGGCGTTGCGACCCGCAAGGCCTGGCCGAGGTCTTCCCCGACGCCGGCGCGGTGGAGATCCGCCTCGTCCGGCACGCTCCCGGCGACTGGCTCGGCCCGCACACGGATCGAGCGGACAAGCTGTTCAGCTACATTATCAACTTCAACGAGGAGCAAGACAGCGGCGGCGCTGCGTGGGCTGGTAAGTCTCGTACCAGGTGAAATCGGCCCCCAGCACGGGCAGCACCAGCTCGAGGAGCTCCGGGTTGCCCAGGAGGTCCTCGTCAGCTACTACGCCAATCCTGAGGCGAACCGCGAGACGCGCACGCCCGACGGGTGGTTCAGGACCGGTGATCTGGCCTTCTTCTGGCAGGGTATCCCGGTCGGGACGCTGCACGGCCTACCCGACAACGGTTCCGCACAGGCGCTGGATGAGGCGTTGATGTGACCGCACCGCAGAGAAGGACTGAGGAACAGCCCGATCGATGAACGGCGATATCGCGGGTGACACCCGCACCGGACAGCTCAACCGCGTGGTAATCCTGGGCACCTGTGGCTCAGGCAAGTCGACTTTGGCGAAGAAGCTGGCGGCCAGGGCCGGGTCCGAGCACATCGAACTCGACGGTCTCCACCACGGCCCGAACTGGACGGCCGCACCCATTGAGATCTTCCGGGAGCGGGTGTCAGACCAGACCGACGGGCCGGCCTGGGTGGTCGACGGCAACTACATCGACCTGGTCAGCGACCTGCTCTGGCCCCGGGCCGACACGATCGTCTGGCTGGACGTTCCGTTGCCGTTGATCCTGCTGCGGATCATCCGGCGAAGTCTCGGCCGGATCCTGCGGCGGACCGAGCTGTGGAGCGGAAACCGCGAGACGTGGAGCAACCTGCTCGGGAAGGACTCCCTGGTCAAGTGGGCGGTGAGTTCGCACCGGAGGCATTGCGCCGAACTGCCCCTGAGGTTGGCGCCCCCGCGGCTGACCGGGGTGTCGGTGGTCCGGTTGCGATCTTCGGCCGAGGCCGACCGGTGGTTCGCCTCGCTACCGCCGCGGCAGGCCTGACCGACCGTTGACAGTGCTCGTCCGGGCGGCGTCCGCGCCCGGACGAGGGATCAGGAGCGCGGCCGGATCAGCTCGCCAGGCCCAGCCGGGTGGCGAGAACCCGCCCGAGTGAGGCGGCGATCGTCTCCGGTGACCGTCAGGCCGCGAAGGGCCTGCTCCGGGTCGCGGATGGCCAGCCGCTGCGACAGCGGCAGGTCCGCCAGGTACAGGTGGAGCAGCAGATCCGGCAGCTGATGCGGATTGTCCCGGTCACGCGCGGCCCGTACCCGCCCGGCGGGCAGGCCGGTGAACGGAGCGCGATGCCGTGGCGCAGGTACGTCTCCCGCACGAACACCTCGTCATACTGGTAGGCGGTTTCCGCGTCGTTCAGCTGGAACACGGCGGTCCCGTCCGGAAGAACGCACTACCCGGGGCGGTTCACTTTTCCAAGCGCGTGCCCCTGGTATGAGGGTTGCTGCGGCATGATGTGCGGTGTGATTGACGAGGTGGCGGCTCGAGCCGTTGCGGATGAGGTTGTCAGACGGACCGCCGCGAATGTTGGTCTTGAT
>NZ_VJWX01000223.1 GCF_007713715.1 Amycolatopsis rhizosphaerae | reverse complement strand
GACCTACCCCTCGCTCATCCCCGCACCCCCGTCCGCCGGTTTGACCTTCGGCGTCGGCCAGATCATCGGGGTGTCCTTCGACCACGCCGTCACCAACCGGGCGGCCGCCGAGAAGGCGCTGACCGTCACCACGACCCCGCCGCAGCAGGGCGCGTGGCACTGGATCGACAACAAGACCGTGCACTACCGGCCGCAGAGCTACTGGCAGGCCGGAACGACCGTCAAGCTCGACGCGAACCTCTACGGGGTCGACCTCGGCGGCGGGGTGTACGGCAAGACCGACCGCTCGGTCACCTACCAGATCCACGATTCCTGGATCGCCAAGGCCGACGGGAACACCGATCAGATGCAGTTGCTGCACAACGGGTCCGTGGTCGGGACGATGCCGATCAGCCTCGGCAAGGACGCCACGCCCACCCACGTCGGCCCGCACGTGATCTCCGACAAGCAGCAGCAGGTGATCATGGACTCCTGCACGTACGGCGTGTGCCCGCCCGCGCCCGGCGCCTACCGCTCCACCGAGTACTGGGCGGAACGCATCTCCAACGACGGCGAGTTCGTGCACGAGAACCCCAACACCGTGAACCAGCAGGGCAGTTCGAACGTCTCGCACGGCTGCATCAACCTCAGCCCCCAGAACGCGCAGGCGTTCTTCAACCAGTTCGGGCTGGGCGACGTGGTCGAGGTGACCAACTCCGGCGGCCCGGTCCTGCCGCTCTGGGACACCTACGGTGACTGGGAGCTCAGCTGGGCCGACTGGCAGGCGGGCAGCGCCACGCACAACTGAGGTACACCCCGCACCGGCGGCGCCCGCCCAGTAAGGTCGGCGCCGTCGGCGCGGGAAAGGGGGGCGGGATGAGCACGCTGCAGACGCTGGACCGGGGGCTGCGAGCCCTCGACGTCATCTCGCAGGCCCCCGAGGGCATTTCGATCGCGGACCTGGCCCGCGAACTCGACGTCCACCGCGCCATCTGCTACCGGATCGTGTCCACCCTGGAGGCGCACCTGCTGGTGGCGCGCACGGAGGACGGCCGCGTCCGGCTCGCGGTGGGGGTCGCCGTGCTGGCGTCGCGGTTCGAACCGCAGTTCAGCCGCGACGTGCGGCCGATCCTGCACACCCTCGCCAACGAGACGCACGCGACCGCGTTCCTGTCCGCCGCCGAGGGTGAGGAAGCCGTGGTGATGATGGTGAGCGAGCCCGACGACAGCGTCCTCACCGTCGGGTACCGCGTCGGCAGCCGCCACCCCCTCACCCTCGGCGCGGCGGGGATCGCCATCCTCGCCACCCGTCCAGAGCGGCCGGACGACCCCGAACCGGTCCGGCAGGCCCGCCGCGACGGCTACAGCCTCACCCGGGGCCAGCTGGAGCGCGGCGCGGTCGGGGTGTCCGCCGGGCTGAGGCTGCCCGCCGGTTTGTCCCACGCCGTGGAACGCAGCGTCGGGGTCGTCGCGATCGACGGCCTGGACACCACTTCCGCCGCCAAGGCCGTCACGCGCACCGCCCGGCAACTCGAACGCCTCCTCTGACACCCGGCCGAGGCCTGCCCCGGTCTGCCGGGCGAGTCCCACGCTCAGGCAGGACCGTGAGGGGACCCCTCACGGCAATCCGCAACCCCTTCACGGCCCACACCTCAGCGGGTCAGGCGGCGAATTCGAAGCCGCCGTGGCGGCCGTTGCGGTCGGCGAGCAGGCCCGCGAGCACGGCGATGGCGATCTCCGGCGGGGTGCGCGAGCCGATGTTCAGCCCGATCGGCCGGTGCACCCGGCCGATCTCGGCCTCGGGTACACCCAGCTCCCGCAGCGCGGCCACGTGCGGGCCCACCTGGCGCGGGTTGCCCATGACGCCGACCCAGCGCACCGGGTGCGCGAGCACGTCGCGCAGGACGGTGCCGAGTTCGTCGCGGTGGTGGCTGCTGACCACCACGTCGGCGGTGGCGTCGAGTACGGGCAGGCTGTCCACCACGCCGGTCCCGGCGGGCAGGTCCAGCTCGCCGGCGCCGCCGCCGTCCGGTTCGAAGAGCAGGGTGCGGTAGCCGAGGTCGGCGCCGTACCGGAGCAGGAATCCGGCGACGGGCGTGCGGAACACCGCCACCAGCGTCCGCTGTTCGGGCTCGGGTGCGGCTTCGCCGTGCGCGACCGCGCAGGCGGCATCGGTGTCGGACATGCCGCCGAGTCTGCCACCGGTCGCGCCGGCGGCCGCTCAGGTCGCCGCTTTCACCCCTTCCGGTAGCGGGTCGAACCGGGCGTGGCGGCGGGTGAAGCTCGCCGTGCCCGAGGTGAGCGAGCGCAGTTCGGTGGCGTAGCGGAGCAGTTCGGTGGCAGGCACCTCCGCCTGGATCACGGTGCGCCCGCCCGGGGCGGACGAGGTGCCGAGCACCCGCCCCCGCCGCGAGGACAGGTCGCCGAGCACCGCGCCCAGGTGCTCGTCGGGCAGGTCCACCGACACCTCGTCGAGCGGTTCCAGCAGCAGGATCCGGCCGTTGGCGGCGGCGTCCTTGAGCGCCAGCGCCCCGGCCGTCTGGAAGGCCGCGTCGGAGGAGTCGACGCTGTGGGCCTTGCCGTCGACCAGGCTCACCCGGACGTCCACCACCGGATGACCGGCGGCAAGGCCGCGCTGCAACTGGGTCCTGACGCCCTTTTCCACGCTCGGGATGAACTGGTGCGGGATCGCCCCGCCGACGATGCGGTCGGCGAATTCGAAGCCCGAGCCGCGGGGCAGCGGTTCCACCTCGATGTCGCACACGGCGTACTGGCCGTGCCCGCCGGACTGCTTCACGTGCCGCCCGTGCCCCCTCGCCGGGCCGGCGAAGGTCTCCCGCAGGCTGATCTTCACCGGTTCGGTGTCGACCTCCGCGCCGCCCGCCCGCAGCCGCGACAGCACCACGTCGGCGTGGGCCTCGCCCATGCACCACAGCACGAGCTGGCCGGTTTCGGCGTTGCGCTCCAGACGCAGCGTGGGATCCCCGGCGACGAGACGGGAGAGGTTGCGGGCCAGTGTGTCCTCGTCGCTGCGGTTGTGCGCCACGATCGCCACCGGCAGCAGCGGCTCCGGCATCGCCCACGGCTTCATCAGCAGCGGGAAGTCGGGGGAGGACACCGTGTCGCCGGTCTCCGCCGAGCCGATCTTGGTCAGCGCGCACAGGTCCCCGGCCACGCAGTACGGCACCTCGCGCAGGTGCGAGCCGAGCGGCGAGTACAGGTGCGCGACCCGCTCGTCGGCGTCGTGGTCCTCGTGGCCTCGTTCGGCCAGCCCGTGCCCGGAGATGTGCACCGGGCGCTCGGGCCGCAGCGTGCCGGAAAAGACCCGCACCAGCGAGACCCGCCCGACGTAGGAGTCGACCGCGGTGCGCACCACCTCGGCGGCCAGCGGGCCGTCCGGGTCGGGGCGGAACTGGGCCGGGATCTTCCCGGCCAATGGCTCGATCTCCGGCAGCGGATGCTCCACCGGTGAAGGGAAGGCACGTTTGATCCCGTCCAGCAGTTCGGCCAGGCCGAGGCCGGTCGCCGCGCAGACCGGGATCACCGGGTGGAAGGTGCCGCGCGCGACCGCGGTCTCCAGGTCGGCGATGAGGGTGGCCTCGGGGATCTGCTCACCGGCGAGGTAGCGGTCCATCAGGGACTCGTCCTCGCTTTCGCCGATGATCCCCTCGATCAGCTCGTTGCGCGCCTCGGTCATCCGGTCGAGGTCGGCCGGGTCGGGACGGCCCATCACGGGCGGGTAGCCGCCGGAGTAGTCGTAGAGCCGCTGCGTGATGAGCCCGACGAGCGCGGGTTCGCCCCCGCCCGCCGGCAGGTACAGCGGCAGCACACCGGAGCCGAAGGCCTCCCGGCAGGCCGCGATCTTCCCGGCCGGGTCGGCGCGGTGGTGGTCGAGCCGGGACACGACCACCGCGCGCGGCATGCCGACGGCGGCGCATTCGGCCCACAGTGCGGTGGTGGCGGCATCCACGCCCTCCGAGGCGGACACCACGAACAGGGCCGCGTCCGCCGCGCGCAGTCCGGCCCTGAGCTCGCCGACGAAGTCGGCGTAACCCGGGGTGTCGATCAGGTTGATCTTCACGCCGTCGGTGAGGATCGGCGCCACGGCCAGCCCGACCGAGCGCTGCTGGCGGACGGCGGCCGGATCGTGGTCGCACACGGTGGTGCCCTCCACCACGGAACCGGCCCTGGCCACCGTGCCGGACACGGCGAGCAGGGCCTCGGTGAGGGTGGTCTTGCCGGAACCCGACGGGCCGACCAGGACGACGTTGCGCACCTGGCGGGGATCGTCCACAGCGACCGCGGCCCCGGAATCACCGGCTTTCGATTGCTTCTCGGCCATGACGCGCCTCCCCGGACGTCGTTGTCGATGGAAAGGGTGTGTGCCTTCGATCACACACCCCGACGGTGGCCTCCGGCAACCCCTCGCCGCGACCAGCGCAGCGTCCGTGCCTGCGAAGATCGGAAAAGTGGCCTTCCGAGATCGTGCCTTACTGGCCTGGGAGAGCGGTCCACCCCGACCTAGACTGGACGGTGGAAACCTCCCCCGTCGTGTGAAAGGCGTTCCCCCGTGTCCGAAGTTCAGTCCACTGGTTCCCCCGCCCCCGAGCGCGGTACCGCGGTTGTCAAGCGCGGTATGGCGGAGATGCTCAAGGGCGGTGTGATCATGGATGTGGTCACCCCCGAACAGGCCAAGATCGCCGAGGACGCGGGTGCCGTCGCGGTGATGGCCCTCGAGCGCGTGCCCGCCGACATCCGGGCCCAGGGCGGCGTCGCCCGGATGAGTGACCCGGACCTGATCGAGGGCATCATCGAAGCGGTGTCCATCCCCGTGATGGCCAAGGCCCGCATCGGCCACTTCGTCGAGGCGCAGGTCCTGCAGTCCCTCGGCGTGGACTACATCGACGAGTCCGAGGTGCTCACCCCGGCCGACTACGCCAACCACATCGACAAGTGGGCCTTCACCGTGCCCTTCGTGTGCGGTGCGACCAACCTGGGTGAGGCGCTGCGCCGGATCACCGAGGGTGCCGCGATGATCCGCTCCAAGGGGGAGGCGGGCACCGGCGACGTGTCCAACGCCACCCAGCACATGCGCAAGATCCGCGCCGAGATCCGCCGCCTGTCCTCCCTGCCCGAGGACGAGCTCTTCGTCGCGGCCAAGGAGCTGCAGGCGCCGTACGAACTGGTCAGGGAGGTGGCCGGGGCGGGCAAGCTGCCGGTCGTGCTGTTCACCGCCGGCGGCATCGCCACCCCCGCCGACGCGGCGATGATGATGCAGCTCGGCGCCGAGGGCGTGTTCGTCGGCTCCGGCATCTTCAAGTCCGGCGACCCGGCCAAGCGGGCGGCGGCGATCGTGAAGGCCACCACCTTCCACGACGACCCCGACATGATCGCGAAGGTCTCGCGCGGCCTGGGTGAGGCCATGGTCGGCATCAACGTCGACGACGTCCCCGAACCGCACCGCCTGGCCGAACGCGGCTGGTGAACCTGCGGCACACGAGCCCGCACCCGCCGGAGGAGCCGGAGGGTGCGGGCTCGCCTAAAGTGGACTGTGGAGGTTAGGTGACCACGAAACAGCCGTTGATCGGCGTGCTCGCCCTGCAGGGGGACGTACGGGAGCACGCCGCGATGCTCGAAGGCGCCGGGGCGCGGGTCCGGCCGGTGCGCCGGGTCGCGGAACTGGCCGAGGTGGACGGCCTGGTGCTGCCCGGCGGCGAGTCGACCACGATGTCGCGGCTGCTCGAGACGTTCGAGCTGCTCGATCCGCTCCGCGAGCGGATCGAGGCGGGCATGCCCGCCTTCGGCTCCTGCGCCGGGATGATCCTGCTGGCCCGCCAGGTGCTCGACGGGCGCCCCGACCAGCGGCAACTGGACGGCCTCGACGTCGTCGTCCGCCGCAACGCCTTCGGCAGGCAGGTCGACTCCTTCGAGGAGGAGCTCGATTTCGCCGGGCTCGAAGGCGGCCCGCTGCCCGCCGTCTTCATCCGGGCGCCCTGGGTGGAGAAGGCCGGGGACGGGGTGGAGATACTGGCAAGGGTGCCCGACGTCACCGCTGCTCCGGACGCGGCCGCTAGGATCGTCGCGGTCCGGCAGGGGCCGGTGCTCGCCACGGCTTTCCATCCGGAACTCACGGGGGACGAGCGCGTGCACCGTCTGTTCGTCGGCATGGTGCGCGACGCCTAGAACCAAGTAGATGGAGGAGAGATGAGCGGCCACTCCAAGTGGGCCACCACGAAGCACAAGAAGGCCGCCCTCGACGCCAAGCGTGGCAAGCTGTTCGCGAGACTGATCAAGAACATCGAGGTCGCCGCGCGGACCGGCGGGGGCGACCCGGACGGCAACCCGACGCTCTACGACGCCGTCCAGAAGGCCAAGAAGAACTCGGTCCCGCAGGACAACATCGAGCGTGCCCGCAAGCGCGGCGCCGGTGAAGAGGCGGGCGGCGCCGACTGGCAGACGATCAACTACGAGGGTTACGGCCCGAACGGTGTCGCGGTGCTGATCGAGTGCCTGACCGACAACCGCAACCGCGCCGCCTCCGAGGTGCGCACGGCGCTGACCCGCAACGGCGGCTCCCTGGCCGACCCGGGCTCGGTGGCGTACCTGTTCAACCGCAAGGGTGTGGTGATCATGCCCAAGAACGAGCTGTCCGAGGACGACGTCCTGATGGCGGTCCTCGACGCGGGTGCCGAGGAGGTCAACGACCTCGGCGAGAACTTCGAGATCGTTTCCGAGGCGACGGATCTGGTGTCGGTGCGCAAGGCGCTGCAGGACGCGGGCTACGACTACGAGTCGGCGGAGGCGAGCTTCCTGCCGTCGGTGAACGTGCCACTGGACGCCGAGGGTGCGAAGAAGGTCTTCAAGCTGATCGACGCGCTCGAAGACTGCGACGACGTCCAGAACGTCTACGCGAACTTCGACGTTTCCGACGAGGTGCTCGCCGAGGTCGGCTGAGCCGCCCCGGTCCGCCCCGGTTTTCCGGAAACCGAAGGCCACCGGCGACCCTCCCAGGAGGACGTCACCGGTGGCCTTCGGCGTTCTCGCGGGCTTTTCGGGTTTTTTCCGCGTCGCGCCTGTCGGGGCCCGTTCGGGTAGGGCACAATGTCGCGCGTGACGACCGAGACGCTCGCGCCCGAAGATCAAGAGCTGCTGGAATGGATCGTCGCCGAGGCCGAGCGCCGGGGCAACGCCGTCATCTCGGTTCCCGCCGACGACAAGGGATCCGGCTACTGCTTCACCGCCTGCGTCTGGGCGATGCACGAGGTGCCGGAGGCCGTGGTGGTCGGTCTGCCCGAGCAGATGGCGCAGGTGCTGCTCGACGCCTACGTCGACCGTGCCGCCACGGGTGGCGCGTTCGAGCCGGGCAAGGTCTACGAGGACTTCTTCGAGGGCGTGCCGGTCACCTTCGAACGCGTGCACCCCGGCCACTACCCGGAGTACTTCGGCAGCGCTTTCCTGGTGTATCCCGAAGGGGACTTCCCGGCACTGCAGATCATCGTCGCCAGCGGCGACGGCAAGTGGCCGTGGGACGCCGACGCGCCGGAGGGTTTCGCCGAGTGGCAGCCGGTGCTGACCGACAGCGGCAGGCCCGAGAGCTGGACCCCTGGCGTCGACGGTCCGTAACAAAGGGTCCCGCGGCCAAGCGGACGACCCTGCCTTTCTTTCCTGTGAGGGGTCCCCTCGCGGCCGTATCGACCAGGGTCCCGGCAAAGTCGCTCCTTGCATGGGCGAGTCCCACCCTCAAGCAGGCTGCGCGGTGCCGTGAAGGGTCCCTTCACAGTCGAATCGACTGTGAAGGGACCCTTCACGGCAAAGCGAACCACCCCGCATCTGTCCACAGTGGACCGGGTGGCGGTCGGCGCGTCCTGCCGGGCGTGGTGGTGGTGAACCGGTAGCCTCCGAACTGGTGTTCGGTTGAGGAGGCGATCAGGTGCGAGTGCTCGGTGTCGATCCCGGGCTGACGCGGTGCGGGCTCGGTGTGGTGGACGGCGGGACCGGGCGGAAGGTCAGCTGCGTGGCGGTGGACGTCGTGCGCACCCCGCTGGACGCTCCCCTGGCGAACCGCCTGCTCCAGGTTTCCGATGCGGTGGAGGACTGGCTGGACCGCTACCGTCCCGAAGCCGTCGCCGTGGAGCGCGTGTTCAGCCAGCACAACGTGCGCACCGTGATGGGCACCGCCCAGGCCGGGGGAGTGGTGGCGCTGAGCGCCGCCCGCCGTGGGCTTCCGGTCGTCTTCCACACCCCCAGTGAGGTCAAGGCCGCGGTCACCGGGTCCGGCCGTGCGGACAAGGCACAGGTCACCGGTATGGTGACCCGGCTGCTGGGACTGGCCGAGGCGCCCAGCCCCGCCGACGCCGCCGACGCGCTGGCGCTGGCGATCTGCCACCTGTGGCGCGAGCCGATGCGGGCCCGCCTGGCCGAAGCGGAGGCGAGGGCGGCCGAACTGGCCAGGGCGCACCGGGCGCGCCTGGCGGCGGCGCAGCGGGCGGCCCAGAAAACGGCCCAGAAAACGGGGCAGCAGACGGCCCGCAGGAAGGGGACGGCACGATGATCTCGTCGGTGCGGGGAGAGGTGCTCTCCGTGGGGCTCGACCACGTGGTCGTCGAGGTGGGCGGAGTCGGCCTCGCGGTGCAGGCGACCCCGTCGACCCTGGCCACGCTGCGCCGCGGCGAGCAGGCCCTGCTCCACACGGCGCTGGTGGTGCGTGAAGACTCGCTGACCCTGTTCGGTTTCGCCGAGATCGAGGCCAGGGAGCTGTTCGGCCTGCTGCAGACGGTGTCCGGGATCGGGCCGCGGCTGGCGCTGGCCGCGCTGGCCGTGCTCAACCCCGACAAGCTGCGCACCGCGCTGGCCGAAGGCAACATCACCGTGCTCACCCAGGTGCCCGGCATCGGCCGCAAGGGCGCCGAGCGGCTCACCCTGGAACTGCGCGACAAGGTCATGGCCGGTGCTCCCGCCGGGCCGGAGGGCGCGCCGGACGCCGGGAACGCCCTGCGCGGCGAGGTGGTGGAGGCGCTGACCGGGCTCGGGTTCGCGGCCAAGCAGGCGGAACAGGCGGTGGACAAGGTGCTCGCCGAGGGCGGGCACACCGGCACCGCGAAGGTGCTGCGCGCCGCACTCACCCTCCTCGGCCGCAAGCGCTAGGGCGAGAGCATGCACGATGACGACATGACCGGCGACTACGGCACGGCAGGGGAAGACGACACGCTCTCCGCGTACCCCCAGAACGGCGAGCGGGATGTCGAAAAGACCCTGCGCCCCCGCAGGCTGGCCGAGTTCGTCGGCCAGCCCCGGGTCCGCGAGCAGCTCGAACTGGTGCTGGAAAGCGCCCGCCGCCGGGGGGTGCCGCCGGACCACGTCCTGCTGTCCGGGCCGCCCGGGCTGGGCAAGACCAGCCTCGCCATGATCATCGCCGCGGAGCTGGACGCCGCGATCCGGATCACTTCGGGGCCGGCGCTGGAACGCGCGGGCGACCTCGCCGCGATGCTGTCCAACCTCGCCGAGGGCGATGTGCTGTTCATCGACGAGATCCACCGCATCGCCCGGCCCGCCGAGGAGATGCTGTACCTGGCGATGGAGGACTTCCGGGTCGACGTGGTGGTCGGCAAGGGGCCCGGGGCGACCAGCATCCCGCTGGAGATCGCCCCCTTCACGCTGGTCGGTGCGACCACCCGGTCCGGGGCGCTGACCGGGCCGCTGCGGGACCGGTTCGGTTTCACCGGCCAGATGGAGTTCTACGCCGACAGCGAACTGGATCAGGTGGTGAAGCGGGCCGCGGAGATCCTCGGCATCGGCATCGACCCGGCGGGCAGCGCCGAGATCGCGCGGCGCTCGCGCGGCACGCCCCGGATCGCGAACCGCCTGCTCCGGCGGGTGCGGGACTATGCTGAAGTGCGGGCCGACGGGCGGATCACGCTCGACGTGACCCGTGCCGCGCTTGCCGTGTACGACGTCGACGAACTCGGCCTCGACCGCCTTGACCGGGCAGTGCTCACCGCGCTGGTGCAGTCCTTCGGGGGCGGACCGGTGGGGGTGTCCACCCTGGCCGTGGCGGTCGGTGAAGAACCGGCCACGGTCGAGGAAGTCTGCGAACCGTATCTGGTGCGCGCGGGTATGCTCGCGCGGACTCCACGGGGACGGGTGGCCACCGCGACCGCGTGGGAGCACCTCGGCCTGCGGCCGCCGGAGAACGCCGGCCGTGTGGATCAGTCGGCGTTGTCCGACTGAAACCGGGTGCCGAGTCGCACCGTGGTACCTGGCACACTCGAAAGAGCACATCCGGACAAATAGGCGCACGACCCGGCGTACGCCGAATGGAGAATCATGAACCAGTCTTTGCCGCTGCTGCTACTGCTCATGCTCGTCCTGGCGGTCCCGCTGGTGCTGGGCAGCCGGAAGCAGAAGCGCCTGGCGCAGGAGCAGCAGCAACTGCTGAGCAACCTGGCCGAGGGTGACCGTGTGATGACCTCGTCCGGCCTGTACGGCACGGTGGCCGACGCCAGCGACGAAACCACGATCGACATCGAGATCGCCCCCGGCGTGGTCACCACCTGGCTGCGGCAGGCCGTGCGCGAGAAGGTGGCGCCGCCGGTCGACGAGACCGAGGACACCGAGGACACCGACGAGGGCGCGGACGCGGGGGAGGCTGTGGAGGCTTCGGACGCGGCGGACACCGCGACCGCTGCGGACGGCACCGAGGCCGGCCCGGCGGCCGCCGGGAGCGAGGACGAGAAGAAGTCCGAATCTCAGGTTGCGCCGTCGCTCGAACACGGTAAGAAGTAGGTCCGACGCCGGCCCCTGGCGCCCGCACGGCGTCGGGGGCAACACGCTGCCCTTACCAGTGATCGAGTAGATTCCCGATGCTGTCAGCGGGCCCGCGACCCGAGCTCGATCCATTCCGAGGAGAACGACCACCGTGGCACCACCGGCCGGGCGGATCCGCCCGGGACGCTATCTCGGCTTCTTCGTTTTGATCGTGGTCGTGCTCTACGCGCTGGTGTTCTTCACCGGCGGCGGGAAGCCGACGCCCAAGCTGGGCATCGACCTGCAGGGCGGCACCCGCGTGACGCTCACGGCGCGCACCCCGGACGGATCGGCGCCGTCGAAGGACTCGCTCAACCAGGCCCGGCAGATCATCGAACGCCGCGTCAACGGCATCGGGGTCAGCGGCACCGAGGTGATCCTCGACGGCAACAACATCGTGATCACCGTGCCCGGCGTCCAGGGCGACCAGGCGAAGAAGCTCGGGCAGACCGCGAAGCTGAACTTCCGCAAGGTCATCAACGCCCAGGCCGCGACCGCCCCGCC
>NZ_VJWX01000222.1 GCF_007713715.1 Amycolatopsis rhizosphaerae | reverse complement strand
GGATTGCCGTGAGGGGGTTACTCGCTGGTTTGGGGTTGTTCGCCGGTGATGGCGGCGAGGGCGAGGTCCCTGGTGGACTCGGGGACGTCGGCGGGTGCGGTGAAACGGCGGGACCGGATGTGGGCAAGCAGGTCCGGATCCGGCGCAACCCCGTGCTCACGCAGGTAGTACGCGACCGCCCCGGGCCAGGCCCAGGAGCCGTCGGTACGGAAGTTCATCGGCACCGCGTCCTCACGGTCCGGGGCGAACGCATCCGGCCCCCTGCTACGCGACGCCAGGATCACCGGCGCCGCATCAAGATACGCCAGCACACGCTCGACCTCGCCGGGCACAAGCGGCTCACGGCGGATGAGCGGCTTGCCAGACGCGTCGAGACCATCCCAGATACGCGGAGTCCGCACCTCGCCGTCAGTCGTCGGCACGGGCGCGGGGGCCAGACCGGCACGCTCAAGCAGCCACACCGGAATGTGCTCCTCGGCCCGCGGGAAGAACCGCAACTCGTCCTGGAAGCCCACTGGCGGCGGCGACTGCCGAAACGGCGGCTCCAGATCGGGCCGCACGAACTCGACCACAGGGGGCCGCGTGGGCTCGAACACCAAAACCGCACCCAGCCAGGTGCCCCGCCCGGGCTGATACATGCCCGACCGCAACACACCCAGCAACCGCACCGCCTCCGGATGCGGCCGCACCCCCCGGGGCACCCCATCCGGACCGGTCACCAACAGATCAGCCTCGACATGCCGCCCGGCGGCCCGGTACTCGACCCGCAACTGCCGCCACCCCGGCGGCACCTGCGACGTCACCACCGCCCCGACCTGCGCGACAAGCTCCCGCTGCTGCTCCGGCCGCAACGGCCCCGGTGGCTGACTCATGTTCCCTCCGGCTCAGATGGTGATCTCGCCGACGCGGGTCCCCACGAGCAGGTGGTGGGGCAGGTAGTCCGACTCGACGTCGAACGCCATCCCGGCGTCGCGGGCGAGGCAGGCCATGGCGAGCGGGGCCAGCGCGACGATGCTCGTGGTGTCCCTCGGGCGTTCGGGATCGGCCGTCCAGTACTGCTTGTGCAGCTCCAGCGCGGTGAAGAGCGCGTCGGCGAACTTGCCGTCCTCCCGCTGGGTGTAGAGGTAGAACAGCTCGATCGGCGGGAAGTAGAGCTGCAGCACGGCTTCCGGGGTGGAACCCCGCAGCGCCTCCGGCTCGGTGCCGCGCATGGCCGCCAGCACGGTCTCGATCAGGTCGCCCTCGCCCCGGACGTGGCCCTGCAGCGCCCGCACCCAGTCGAAGACGAACTCGTCGTACTGCGGGCCCGACTCGCGCAGCAGGTCGACCGGGACGGCGGCCAGCAGTTCGAGCCGCGCCCGGTCCCGCGCCACGATGGCCAGGTACACCGTCTTGAGCCAGTTCATCGCGTCGCTGTCCTGCGTCGGCCCGGTCGCCGGCCGCCGGATCACGTCTTCGCCGTAGCGGAACTCGACCTCCTCGCCCTCGCGCCGGGTCGCGGTCAAAAACAGCGCGCCGCCGCCCTGCAGGGCCCGGGCGAACGCCAGCCAGGTCTCGCTGTCCGCCGCCCGCGGGTCGGCGCCGCACCGGCTGGCGAACTCGTTGTACGAGCGTTCCAGGGCGAAACCGGGACCGAGCACGTCCGTTTCGATGTCCTCACGTGCCTCGTGCCGGCGCGCGCTGAGCCGTTTCACCGCGCGTTCGGCATTCGGTGCGTCGAAGTCGTGCCGGGCAACAGTGCGCACGCTTTCGTCACTCCTAACGATTCTTCGGCGGCCGGGCCGAAAGGTCGAAATGCTTCAGGTTGTAACCACCGTACACGGGGCGTTTCTTGTACTGGCCGGGGTTGTCGGGGTCCGGGACCGGGTGTCCCGCCCCGTCCAGCTCGACTTCGTCGCGCACCCGGGCCTTGGCCACGTAATAGTCGAGATTCCCTTTTCGTTTCGCCCTGGCGAGGTCTTCGGCGAGATTCTGCTCGGCCTCGGTGCCATTGCGCCGCATGTTGTCGATGATGCTGTCGACGTATTTCGGATGGCCCTGCTCGTAGCGGAGGGGATCGCCGGTCGGCCCCTGCCGGGTGCCGAGCCCGGCGTTCGGCCCCTTCGCCTCGACGACCACGATCCTGGGCTTCCCGTCCGGGCCGGTGACCTCGTAGATCTGGTCGAACCGGCCCGAGCCCGGCTTGTCGCCGAGCCGGGTGTTGTCGCCGTGGATATCCGGATCGGGCAGTTCCTTGATCTGGTGGTCCGGCGGCGGGAACTTGTCCGCGATCGCGTCCCGCGCGGCGTGCTCGCCGAGTTCTTCGCCGAGGTCGGTCCGGTCGCGGTGCGCCTCGGAGCGCTCGCGCTCGATCTCCTCGTCGACGGTGCCGCTCTTCTTGGCGTCCTGGTAGTCCGCCTCGGCCTCCCGCGCGCGCTGGTTCGCTTCGTGCCGACGGTCGATCAGGGCCTGGGCTTCGTCCTTCTGATGCGGGGTCGCGGCATGCTCGACCTCGTTGTGCTTGTGGTAGGTCGCCTCTTCGAAGTCGTCGGACTTCGGTTCGAACCGGTCGCCCTCCGGCTTGGTCTTGTCTTCCTTGATCTTCGGGAGGCGGTCGTCGACGGCGTCGGTCTGGTCGGCGTTCTTGCGGGAGTACTCGCCGTTCTTGTTCGGCCCGTCGTAGTACTTCTCCCGGTAGGCGTCGTCGTTGATCTTCTCCTTCATCGGCGCCCTCGGCTCCCGGTCCGGGTGCTCGATGGCGACCGGTTCGTCGTCGATGTAGCGCTCGCCGCGGTGGTGCGCGCTGTCGGCATCGACGTCGTGCGGATCGCCGTGGTGGGACTCCGGGGCGAAACCGTCGGAGCCCGCGTGGTGGACCGAACCGTCCGGGTGGTGGGTGGTCCATTCGCCGTCCGGCGGGATCCGGGGCCGCATCCGGCCGTCCGGGCCGATCTCGTAGTCCGACGAGAAGACGCGGCCGTGCGCATCGGTCCACGCCGGCTTCGACGGCGCCAGCACCTCGGTGTCGAGCTCGCGCGAGAGCCGGTGTGCGAAGTCGTTGGAGCCCGCGTCGCAGCCGATCAGCCGGATCGGGCGGCCGTCGTAGTCGCCGTTGCGGCGCAGGATGTCCGCGAACTCTTCCGGCGTGTAGAGCCGGTCACCGATCCGGGCGTGGCCGTCCGGCGTGACGTGCACGTCGACGGTGTAGCGGCCGTGCGGGTCGGGCTGCACGCGATGCGGCAGGTCCCCCATCTCCGGGTCGCCCGCGTGGTACGAGCTGCCCGACGGTGTCCTTTCGGAATGCCGCGCGTTGACCTCGTCCGGGGTCAGCGGCTCGGAGTCGCCATGGTGCCCGGCGCCGTCGGTGTCGTGGTGCCCGGGGCCGTTCTCGTGCGGCTCGTGGCCGTGGGGGCCGCCCTCGGGACCGTGCGGACCGCCGGGGCGGCTGCCCGGACCGTGACCACCGGGGCGGGTGTCCGGGCCGTGCGTGCCCGGGCCGAAACCGCGGGCCGCCGGGGCGGGCGTCTCCGGCACGCGCTGACGCGGGGTGTCCCCGCCCGGGCGCGGCCGCCCTTCGGGCAGGTCGCCGCCCGGGCGAGGACGGCCGGGCGCGCCGAGGTCCGGCGTGCGCGCGCCCGGACTGCCCGGAGTTCCGGTCCAGCCGGGGCCGCCCCCCGCACGCGGCGAACCGCCGCCGGGTGCGCCACCGGGTGCGCCACCGGGCGGCATGCCGCCGCCCGGCATCGGGCCGCCGCCCTGCGGCGGGATACCGGCTGCGGCGGCGCCGTCCCCGCCGCGCGGCGAAGGGAACTGGGTGCCCGGGTCCCCGGCGCTGGGGGCGGTCGGCGCGGTGCCGCTGGAGGTGGTGCCGTCGGTCTGCGGCGGCGCGGCGCTGCTCGGGGTGTCGGCCCCGGCGCGCGAACCCGGCGCATCGGCACCGGCATGCGAGCCGGGCGCGCCCGAGTGCGCGGGCCCGTCCCCGGCGGCGTGGCTCGGCGAGCCGGAATGCGTGGGTGCCGGGCTGCCGTCGCCCGCCCTGGGGGATGACGGATTGGTGTCCGCGGTGCGGGACGGCGCACTGTCACCCCTGTGCGAGGGGGTGTGGTCTTCGGCATGAGCCGGCGCGGGGCCCGGGTTGTCGGCGTGGGAAGGCGAGCGGGTCGGGGAAGAACCCGAGTCCCCTGCATGCGAGGAAGCGCTATCCCCGCCATGGGTCGGTGCCGAACCGCCGTCACCGGCGTGCGACGGCG
Organism: Amycolatopsis rhizosphaerae; assembly: GCF_007713715.1. Lineage (GTDB taxonomy): Bacteria > Actinomycetota > Actinomycetes > Mycobacteriales > Pseudonocardiaceae > Amycolatopsis_E > Amycolatopsis_E rhizosphaerae. The sequence goes on along the minus strand of NZ_VJWX01000222.1, from coordinate 7,099 downwards.
AGCGAGTCGGCGAAGAACCCGAATCCCCCGCGTGCGAGGAAGCGCCATCGCCACCGCGAGTCGGTGCAGGGCCCGAATCACCGGCGTGCGACGGCGAGTGCGTCGGCGAAGAACCCGAATCCCCAGCATGCGAGGAAGCGCCATCGCGACCATGAGTCGCGGCCGAACCGCCGTCACCAGCGTGCGACGGCGAGCGAGTCGGCGAAGAACCCGAATCCCCCGCATGCGAGGAAGCGCTATCCCCGCCATGGGTCGGTGCCGAACCGGTGTCCCCGGAGCGAGTGCGGGGCGTACCGCTGTTGTCCGAGCGAATCGCCGAGGGCCCGTCCCCGGACGGCGAACCGTCACCGCTGCGTGCCGACGGCGAATCGCCGTTGCCGGTGCGCGGAGGCGACCCGTCCCCGCCGGAGGCGCTGTCCCCTTCGCCACCGTGCGAACCTTCACCGTCGCCGCTGTGCGAACCGTCCCCTTCGCCGCCGTGCGAACCTTCGCCGTCCGAACCGCCGTGGGGCCGGGCGTGGACGCCGCCGCCCTCCTTGGGGATCCGGTGGACGAAGCCGCCTTCCTTGACCTTCAGCCCGTGCAGGCCGCTGACCTTGCCCAGCACCTTGCCGAAGACCTTCGCGATCTTCTCGAAGATGTCCACCAGCTTGCTCAGCAGCGGCGACACCTTGCGGATGGTGTCGGTCAGCTTCTTGAGCAGGTCCCCGATCTTCTTGCCCCACTTGGCGATCGCGGCCGACGCCTGCGCCACGACGACCGGCGTGCCGAAGCCGAGCGAGAAGACCTCCTCCATCACCCAGGAGATCAGCTTGCCCACGAGGTCGGCGATCAGCTGCCGCACAGTCTGCCGGACGAACGAGACGACCTGGCCCATGAGCATCGTGACCGTGCCGATCGCGCCGGCCACCGTCGCCGCGCCGCTGAGCGCGTCGCTGTGCTCGGCGGCGGACTTCCGGTACGCGTCGGCGCCCTCACCGGTCCAGCCGGTGGTGCCGTTCTTGACCGCATTGTCGAAGTCGGTCTTGCGCTCGCCCAACGCCTTCGAGATGTTGCCCCAGGTGTCGGCGTAGGACTGGATCACCGGCGGGTTCCCCGCGAGGGAGTCGAGCATGTCCTTCAGCGGCTGCACGTGCTCCATGAGGAACGACGCCACCGACGACATCAGGTACCCGAACGGGTCGATCGCGGCCCCGGCGATCTCACCGGCCAGGCTGAGCATGCCCAGCCCGCCGGAAACCCAGTCCCCGTCCTTGATCCCGTTGAACGCGTCCATCGACGTCTCGGCGAGGCCGATACCGCCCGCCCAGCCGTAGTCACCGTTGCCCGCCGTCAGCGGCCCCGGCCCGTTCGGGTCCTTCTTCGCCTCCGCGACCAGCGGGTTCCCCTCCGCCATCACGCACCGCCCGCGGTCTTGTTCAGGCCGTCGGCCACGCCGGACTCGTACTCGTCGTAGGCGGCCGCGGCCTCGCGGACGTTGCCGGAGACGGCGGTCATCGCCTCGACGGCCTTCTGCAGCGCGTCGATCCCGTACTGCTCGACCGGGTCGAGCAGCATCCGGAACGGCTGGCAGAGGATGCCGTACGCGTCGGTGGGCATACTGACCTGGTTCGCCGCGTCGACGGCCTGCTGCAGCCCGTCACCGATGGCGTCGAGCTGCTGCGCGTGCGCAGTGAGGTCGGTGCTGAGTTCCAAGTCCGCCACGGTTCCCCCTTTTCATGCCTCAGGACAGGATCGGTCCGCCGAAGAAGTCGTCATCGTCGTTGTCGGCCCGGCGCCGGTGCCGGGGCGGTTGTGGTGGCCGTGGCGGCTGTGGCGGCGGCGGGGTGCGCGGCGCCGCGGGTGGCTGCTCTTCCGTGTCCTCCGGCAGAAACCGGCGGACGGGCGGCTCCGGTGACGCGGGCTCCGGGTCCGGCGGCGGCTCCGGGAACGTACTCTGCGCTTCGCGGATGATCTCGGCCGCGGCCTGGTCACCGGTGCCGGTGGTCTCGGCCATCGCCTGCTGCAGCAGCTCCGGGATCCGGGCCTGCGCGCGCTGCACCAGCTGCATCACCTGCGCCGACACCTCCGCCATCCGCTTGCCCGCGGCGGCTTCGGTGATGACCAGGTTCTTCAGCAGACCGCGCGAATCGACGGTCACCTGGACCGAACCATCCTTCGACCGCTCGGTGACCGACTGGCCCTGCATGCGATCGGCCAGCGCCTGGTACCGCGCGGCGTTCTCCTCGAGCCGCTTGGTCCAGTTGTCGATCATCACGTCGCTGGCGTCGATGCTGTCCGGCATCCGGGCCCCTTCTCTCGGCATTCTCCCTACTGACGGATCCGGGCCGTCCGCGGTTCCGTCGTGCGGTGAAGACACCGGAGGCCACCCTAGCGGACCCGGAGGCACGAACGGTGCCTCCGCCGCATTATCCACCGGAGTCCTGCTCGTGGTGCCGGGCGAGGGCGCGGTGACGCGAGGGACCCCGCGACGTCCGTCCCCAATGGACGCTCAGGACAAGGCCACCGGGCGGCCGGGCCCGCGATCACGATTCGTGAACGCAGCGAACGCCGGTTCGTCCTTGGTCCCGGCGGGCGTTACTGGTGGACTGACCGCGGACAACGATTGCTGGAGGAGAAACCGATGCGTGCCATCATGATCAGGGAGTCCGGCGGCCCCGAGGTGCTGGACTGGACCGAGGTTCCCGACCCCGTGCCGGGCCCGGGCGAGGTGATCGTCACCGTCGCCGCCACCACGGTGAACCGGGCGGACGTGCTGCAGCGCCAGGGGCTCTACCCGCCGCCGCCCGGGGCGAGCGAAATCCTGGGGCTCGAGTGTTCCGGCACCATCAGTGAACTGGGCGAAGGCGTCGAGGGCTGGCGGATCGGGGACAAGGTGTGCGCGCTGCTCGCCGGTGGCGGCTACGCCGAGCGGGTCGCGGTCCCCGCGGTGCAACTGCTCCCGGTGCCGGACGGAATCGATCCGGTCACCGCCGCGGCCCTGCCCGAAGCCGCCTGCACCGTCTGGTGCACGGCCGTCCTGCGCGCCGGTCTCCGCGAGGGCGAGGTACTGCTCGTGCACGGCGGGGCCGGGGGCATCGGCAGCCACGCGATCCAGGTGGGCAAGGCACTCGGCGCGACGGTGGCGGTCACCGCCGGCTCGGCGGAACGGCTCGAACAGTGCCGTCAGCTCGGGGCGGACATCCTCGTCAACCACCGCGAGCAGGACTTCGCCGCGGTGCTACGGGAGGAGACCGCCGGCGCGGATGTGATCCTCGACAACATGGGAGCGTCCTATTTGGACCGCAACCTGGACGCGCTGGCCTCCGGCGGCCGCCTGGTGATCCTCGGCTTCCAGGGCGGCCTCGCGGCCGAGCTCGACATCGCCCGCCTGATGCGCAAGCACGCCACCATCACCTCCCTGGCGCTGCGGCCCCAGCCGGTCGAGGCGAAGGGGCGCATCGTGTCCGCGGTCCGGGAAAACCTCTGGCCGCTCGTCGCCGAAGGCGCCGTGCGACCCGTCGTCGGCCGGACCGTGCCGCTGGCCGAGGCGGGCGAAGCACACCGTGTCATGGAGCAGGGCAGCGCCTTCGGCAAGATCCTGCTCACGGCCGAGTAATCCTTGCCCCCCGGCAGCGCCGGTGGAGAGGAGTCGCTAGCCGCGCAGGCCGTGCTTGTCCAGCCAGGCGGCGAGGGTCCCGGCGATCGCCTCGGGGTGGTCTTCCGGCGTGTGGTGACCGGCGAGAAGATCGTGTTCGGCGATCTCCAGTCCCGCGATGGTCTTCGCACACCAGTCGAGAAGACCGGGGCCGTACATCGCGCCGGGACCCGGCCGGAAGGTGAGCAGCAGCTTGGGCACCTCCGGGCTGGCCGCCAGCCAGCGGCCGTAGGCGTCGATCCTGGCCACGACGTCCGCCGGTTCCCCGCCGAGCGGCATCGAACGCGCCCACCGCAGCATCGGGATCCTGCTTTCCCTGGTGGGATAGGGCCGGAGGTAGGCCGCCATGTCCTCTTCGGACACCCGGCGCGCGGTGGAGCCCGCCATTCCCCCGTCGAGGAAGGCCATCCGGTCCAGCATCAGCTCCTCGCCCACGCCGGGAGTCTTGATCGCCCGGAACAGCTCGCGGCCGCCCTCGGGGAACTCCTCCCACGACAGGGACTTCACGATCGCTTCGGTGAAGGCCACGCCGAGGACGCGGCCGGGGTGGCGGGCGGCCCAGTCGAAGGCGAGCGCCCCACCCCAGTCGTGCCCGACGAGGACCACGCGGTCGAGACCGAGGGCGTCGAACCAGCCGTCCAGGTAGCGGGCGTGGTCGTCGAAGGTGTAGTCCAGGCGCGGTTTGCCGGACTCCCCCATGCCGATCAGGTCCGGCGCGAGCCTGCGCCCGCGATCGCCGACGGCGGGCAGCACGTGCCGCCACAGGTGGGACGAGGTGGGGTTGCCGTGCAGGAAGACCAGCGGGACACCGGTGCCGAGTTCGCGGTAGTACATCGGCGAGCCGAGAACGTCCACAGTGGGCATTTCATCTCCTGGGTTGTCTGTTGGGAAAGTACTTTCAGCAGTTGAGGCGCATCACCCGCCCGACCGCGATTTCGATCACGACGCGGCCGGGCGGGTCGGGAGGCAGGGCCAGGTAGCGCAGGGCGTAGCGCCGCGCCGCCTCGGCGACGCGGCGGGGGCCGGCGGAGACCGTGGCCGGGCCCTCCAGGGTGATCCAGCGGAAACCCTCGGCCTGGCACAGTGCGGCCCGTCCCGGCGCGGCGGCCAGGTTGCGGACCTTCCCGCTGGAACCGCGGGTCAGCACGCGGGCGAGTCCGGTGTCCTCGTCCCAGGTGAACCGCACCGCGACCGCGTGCAGGGAGCCGTCGGCCCGGGTGGTGGTCAGCGTGGCCGGGTGGGGCTCGGCCAGGAACGCCCGCGCCGCGGCGGGAAGCGGCGCGCGCGGGGTCACCGGAACGCCGCGAGGTTGCGGGCCACCCAGTCCGCGTAGGTCCGCGGCGGGCGGCCGAGCACACCCTCGGCATCGGGGCTGACCCGGCTTTCCGCGGGCAGCGGGTCGCCCAGGATGTCGAGCGTGCCCTCCACCACGGCCTCGGGCATGACGGGCAGCATGCGTGCCCGCGCCTCGGCCCGGGTCTGCTCGGCGAACTCCACCGGTTCGCCCAGGGCCTGCGCGAGCACCCGCACCTGCTCGCGCGGCGTGATCGTTTCGGGCCCGGTGAGCTCGTAGACACGTCCGTTGTGCGACGGTTCGCACAGGACCGCGGCGGCGACGGCGGCGATGTCCGCGGGGTCGATCACCGGGAGGGCGACGTCCCCGAACGGCGCCTCGACCATCCGCCGGGTGCGCACGGACTCGGCCCAGGCGAAGGTGTTGGAGGCGAAGCCTCCCGGCCGCAGCACCGTCCAGTCCACAGAGGACGACATCAGTGCCTCTTCGTGCCCGCGGGCGTGGCGGTAGGTTTCCGGACGGGTCCCCGCGCCCTGCGAGGACAGCAGGACGATCCGCCGCACCCCGCCCGCCTTCGCGGCGTCGAGGATGCCCTGCGGGGAATCCCCCGCGACGAGCAGGAAAAGAGCTTCGGCACCGTCGAGCACGGGCCGCAGACCGTCCGGATCGGACAGATCCGCCTGGCGGTGCCGGGCGCCCTCGGGCAGGCCCGGCGCCTCCGGCTGCCGCGACACCGCCGTCACCGGCTTTCCGGCCGCGAGGAGTTCCCGCACGAGCTGCCCGCCGACCTGCCCGGTTCCTCCGGTCACCACGATCATTTCGTCTTCCTTTCGAGTGCGTTCGCTGTCTCGAAGGAAGCTACCGGTCTGGGTATAGTAGGTACCTAGAGGAAAGTAATGGACGAAGGGGCCGGATGTGACCACCGACACAACCCGCAGGCCCGCGACCGGCGCGGATCCGGAGCAGGCCTGCCCGATCGCCGGGGTCGTCGACCTCGTCTTCAGCCGCTGGACCACGCCGATCCTGTGGGCGCTCCACGAATTCGGGCGCCAGCGGTTCGTGGAACTGGAGCGGCGCCTCACCTCGATCAGCCCCAAGGTCCTGACCCAGCGGTTGCGGCAACTCGAACGCGACGGGCTGGTGCGGCGCACCTACTACCCGGAGGTGCCGCCGCGGGTCGAGTACGAGATCAGCGACCTGGGCCGCAGCCTCGCACCGCTGTTCGCGGCGCTCGCCGACTGGTCCGCCGCCAACCTGCCGCAGGTCGAGCAGGCCCGGCAGGACTACGACGCCCGGTGACGCGGCCGATCAGTCCCGGGTGAGCGCCGACGGCGAAGCGGCCGGGAAGGCGAGCACCGCGCCGAGGCTGACCAGCGCGACCGCGACCATGTACCACGACACGGACAACGAAGATCCGGTGGAGCTCTGCAGCGCGGTGGCGATGAGCGGGGCGAAGCCGCCGCCCAGCACCGCGCCCACCGCGTAGGAGAACGAGGCACCGCTGTAGCGGTGGCGCGGTTCGAACAACTCGGCGTAGAGCGCGGACTGCGGGCCGTAGGTCGCGCCGAGCCCCACGTTGATCACCACCACCGCGACCACCAGCAGCCACGGCTGCCGCGTGTCGACGAGCAGGAAGAACGGCACCGGCCACAGCACCAGCAGCACCGAACCCGCCAGGTACACCGGTTTGCGGCCGGCGCGGTCCGACCAGACGGCGGTGGCGATGATCGCGACCAGCCAGGTCACGCTGCCCACGATCACCACCACGAGCATCACCGCCCGGCTCAGCTTCAGCACGGAAGTGCCGTAGGACAGCAGGTAGGCCAAAAACACGTACCCGATCGCGGTGTTGGCGACGAAACTGCCCGAGGCGACGAGCACCTCGCGCGGGCGCTCGCGGAGAACCTCGATCATCGGCAGCCTGCTGCGAGCCCGCTCGCGGCGCAGCCGCTCGAACACGGGGCTTTCCTCGACGCGCAGCCGGATCACCAGGCCGACGGCCACCAGCACGATGCTGAACAGGAACGGCAGCCGCCAGCCCCAGGACCGGAACTGGGCTTCGGTGAGCGCGCCGTTGAGCACGAAGAACACCAGTTGCGCCAGGATCAGCCCGGCCGGAACCCCGATCTGCGAGAAGGAGCCGTAGCGTCCCCGCCGCCCTTCGGGCG
>NZ_VJWX01000221.1 GCF_007713715.1 Amycolatopsis rhizosphaerae | reverse complement strand
GAACCGGATGGTGCAGGCCCTGCGCGCGGAGACCTCGGGGGTCCTCCCCGCCGCGCCCCCGCCCCCGGTGGACAGCCTGCCCGCGCTGGCGGTGGACGGAGGCGGCCGCACGCGGTACGTCCGCCGCGACGACGTCCAGTTCGTCGAGGCGCGCGGCGACTACGTGCGGCTGCACACGCTCGGCGGGACCCACGAGGTGCGGATGCCGATGGCACGTCTGGAGCAGTACTGGGAGCCCAGCGGATTCGTCCGGGTCCACCGGGGTTTCCTGGTCGCGCTGCGCGCGGTACGCGAACTGCGCAGCGATTCGGTGGGCGGTGTGCTCGCCCACACCGGCGCCGGGGACGTCCCGGTGAGCCGGCGGCACGCCCGTGAGCTGCGGGAACGACTGCTGCGCGCGGCGCAGCGCGGTGAGCTGGGCCGGTGAGCAGGCCCCGGAGGGTGGCCGTCACCAGCCCGCAGACGCGGCTGGCCCACCTGCACCGCCGCTCCGGACGGCCCTGGCGGGCGCGGCGGCTCGACGCGGCGGAGACGAGCCGGGCCCTGGAGCTCTACCGGCGTCAGCGGGTTCTCGCCGCGGTCACGCTGACGGCACTGACCGCGCTGCTGCTCGGGCTCCCGGTGGCCTTCACCCTGTGGCCCGGTCTCGACCGGATGCGCCTGCTGGGCCTTCCGGTGTCCTGGGTGCTGCTCGGCGTCGCGCCGTTCCCGGCCATGGTTTCGCTGGGCTGGTGGCAGTCGCGCCGCGCGGAGCGGATCGAGGACCGGCGGTGATCGCCGCGCTCGCGGTCCTGCCGGTGGTGCTGGCGACCCTGCTCATCGGGGTGCGCGGGGTGGCGGCGCTGCGCACCACCTCGGACTTCCTGGTGGCCTCCCGCCGGATCTCCCCGGTGCTCAATTCCGCCGCCGTATCCGGCGAATACCTTTCGGCCGCGTCGTTCCTCGGCGTGGCGGGGATGGTGGTCAAGGACGGCGTGGGCGCGCTCTGGTACACGGTCGGGTTCACCGCCGGGTACCTGGCGATGCTCGCCCTCGTCGCGGCCCCGATGCGCCGTTCCGGGGCGCTCACCGTGCCCGACTTCGCCGAGGCGCGGCTGGCTTCGCCCGCCCTGCGGCGGCTCACCGCGATCACGGTGCTGGTGATCGGGGTGCTCTACCTCGTCCCGCAGTTCCGCACCGCGGGCCTGGTGCTCAGCATGGTCAGCGGCACCCCGTACTGGGTGGGGGTGGTGATCGCGGGCACCGCGGTCAGCGTGACCCTCGCGCTCGGCGGGATGCGGGCGGCGACCTACGTGCAGGCCTTCCAGTTCCTGCTGAAACTGGTGCTGCTCGTGGTGCCGGTGGTGTGGCTGGTGCTGCAGGTCGGCCCCGCGGTCCGGCACGAAGCGGTGCACCCCGTGGAGTTCTCCCACTTCGCGAAGGACACCGAGGTCACCTTCGAAGTGGACGTCACCCTCCGGCTGTCCGAGCCCACCCCGGTCCGGGACGGCGACGGCACCGTCCGCGTCCTGCCGCCGGGCGAGCGGGAAATGGGTTCCGGGCAGCATGTGCTGTTCCTCGCGGGGGCGCCGGTTCCGCAGGCGAACGGTGGCCGCCTGCCGGGCGCGCCCGGCTGGGAGCGGCCCCTGCTGGACGCGGGCGGCAGCGGCCACCCGCTGCTGGGCACGCTGTCCGTGCTCGCCGCGACCGTGCTCGGCACGATGGGGCTGCCGCATGTGATCATGCGGTTCCACACCAGCCCGGACGGCCGGGCCGCGCGGCGCACCGCGGCGATCACCATCGGCCTGCTGAGCGTGTTCTACCTGGTACCGGGCGTCTACGGGCTGCTGGGCAAGGTGCTGGTGCCGCAGCTGTACCTGACCGGCGCCACCGACACCGCCGTGGTGGCGCTGCCCAGCCAGGTGGACTCCGGCTGGGTGGGGTCGGCGTTCACCGCGCTGCTCACCGCGGGCGCGTTCTCCGCCTTCCTGGCCACCTCGCTGGGCCTGCTGCTGGTGGTGTCCGGCGCGTTCGCGCACGACCTGGGCTCCGGCGGGCTGCGCACCCTGCGGACCAGCGTGCTGCTGGCCGCGGCCGGGGTGGTGCTGCTCGCGCTGCCCGCCGCCCGCCTGGACGCCGACGTGCTGGTGACCTCGGCCTTCACCGTGGCCGCGGCCACCTTCTGCCCGCTGCTGGTGCTGGGCATCTGGTGGCCGAAGCTGACCGCGCCCGGGGCGATCGCCGGGGTGCTGACCGGGCTGGTGGCCGTGTCCGGGTCGATCCTGCTGGCACTGGCCGGTCCCACTCCCGGCGGCTGGGCCGGGGTGCTGGTTGCGCGCCCGGCCCTGTGGGCGGTGCCGCTGGCGTTCGCGGTGATGGTGGCGGTGTCCGCCTCGGGCCGTCCGCCGTCGTGGTCGCGGCTGGCGATGCTGCGCCTGCACCTCGACGACGACCCGGCCCCCGCCACCCGCCCAGTCCCGTGAGGGCCTGACGGGCGCCGTGAAGGGTCCCTTCACAGTCAAATCGACTGTGAAGGGGCCCTTCACGGCCAACACTCACGCGACTTTGCCGGGGCCCTGGCCGTATCGAGTGTGAAGGGACCCTTCACGGCAGTCGCTCGAACCGGCTCACTGCGTGGGGAGCTGCTCGACCTTCTGCTGCAGTTTGTTCATGCCGCCGAGCCACCGGTCGGTGTCGGTGGCCCTGGTCGCGTAGAAACCGGCGACCTCGGGGTGCGGCAGGATCAGGAAGCGCCCGTCCTCGAACGCCTTCATCACCTCGTCGGCCACCTGCCCGGGTTCGATCGCCGACGGACCCATGATCAGCTGCCCGCCGGGGCCGCTTTCGGCGAGCATGGCGGTCCGCACGCCCTGCGGGCAGACCGCCTGCACGGTGATCCCGCGGTGCCGGTAGGTGGCCGACAGCCATTCGGCGAACGCGAGCGCGCCGTGCTTGGTCACCGCGTACGGTGCCGAGCCGAGGCTGGTGAGCAGGCCCGCCGCGGACACGGTGGCGAGGAAGTGCCCGCGCCCGGCCTCGAGCCAGTCCGGCAGCAGCAGCCGGGCCGCCCGCACGTGCGCCATGACGTTGATGTCCCACGCGCGCGCCCAGGTCTCCTCCGGGGCTTCCGGCCCGCCGGACGGCGCGATCCCGGCGTTGGCGCAGAACAGGTCGATCGCGCCGAGCTCGGCCTTCGCGGCCGCGATCAGCCGCTCGACGCCCTCCTCGGAGGCGGCATCCCCGGCGACGGGCACGCCGCCGACCTCGGCGGCCACCCTGGCCGCCGCGTCCCCGTCGAGGTCGGCGACGACCAGCCGGGCTCCCGCGGCGGCGAAGCGCCGGGCGAGCGCCCCGCCGATCCCGCCGCCACCGCCGGTGATCACGACCCCGGCACCGTCGAGGTTCACAGGCCACCGCCGAGGGTGACGCCGCCGTCGAGCACGATCGTCTGCCCGGTCACCCAGCCCGCGTCGTCGGACAGCAGGAAGGCGACCGCGCCGGCGATGTCCTCGGGCATCCCGAGCCGCTTGAGCGGGTAGGCCGCGGCGACCTGCTCCTCACGGCCTTCGTAGAGTGCGGTGGCGAACTTGGTCTTGACCACGGCGGGGGCGACCGCGTTGACCCGGATCTTCGGCCCGAGGTCGACGGCGAGCTCCTGGGTCAGGCGGATCAGGGCCGCCTTGCTCACGCCGTACATGCCGATGCCCGGCGAGGCCCGCAGCCCGGCGATCGAGGCGACGTTGACCACGGAACCGCCGTGCTCGCCCATCCAGGCGTCGCGCGCCCGCTTGGTCCACGCCAGCGGAGCCAGCACGTTCACGGCGAGGATCTTGGCGGCGGCCTCGGGGTCGATGTCGAGGGTGGGGCCGTAGACGGGGTTGATGCCGGTGTTGTTGACCAGCATGTCCAGGCGCCCGAACGCCTCGATGGTCTTGGCGACCGCCTCGTCCTGGTGGGCGGGGTCGTCGGCCTTGCCCGGCACGGCGATGGCCACACCGGGGCCGCCCAGCTCGTTCACGGCCTCGGCCAGCGGCTCCGGCTTGCGGGCGGTGATGCACACCTTCGCCCCGCGCTGCACCAGCTCGCGCGCGATGCCGAGACCGATGCCACGGCTGGCCCCGGTCACGATCGCCACGCGGTCTTTGAACGAGTTCACTCTGCTCTCTCCTGTCCGATCCGTTGGGTTACCCGGCTGCCGTCCCGGCAGTCGTGAAGACTCGGCCCGCGCCGGAGGACCACAGTGCTAAGCGCCCGCTTACACTGTGGGCAGCCGGACCGCCGTGTCAAGTCCGCCACGAAGCGGCCCGATCCTGGGAGGATCTCGCGATGACCACCTCGCTGTCCGCCGAACTCTGGCCGAACGTGCAGCCGGACGCGGCCCGCCGGCTGATGCTGGCCGCCGTCGAGTCCTTCGCCGACCGCGGCTACCACGCGACCACGACCCGCGACATCGCGGCCGCCGCGGGGATGAGCCCCGCGGCGCTGTACGTCCACTTCCCGTCCAAGGCGGCCCTGCTGTTCGCGATCAGTCACAGCGGGCACGAGCAGACGCTCAAGCTCGTCGAGAGCGTCGCCACCGGGGGCGGCGGCGCCAAGGAGCGCATGCGCGGCATCGTCGAGGACTTCGTCGCCTGGCACGCGCGGCGGCACACCGTGGCCCGCGTGGTGCAGTACGAACTGCAGGCGCTGCCGGAGAAGGAGTACGCCGAGGTCGCCGACCTGCGCCGCCGCATCGAGCACCTGGTGCGCGACGTGATCGCCGACGGCGTCGAGAAGGGCGTGTTCACCGTGACCGACCTGCGCACGGCGGCGCGCGCGGTGCTCTCGCTGGGGGTGGACGTGGCGCGCTGGTACAGCAGCCGCACCGGCAAGACGCCCAAGGCGCTGGGCCGCGAGTACGGCGACCTGGTGCTGCGCATGCTCGGCGCCACCGTTTGACGTTCCGCACAGCGTCCTTGCCACGACGAACACGCTACCTCACATACTAAGCGGTCGGTAACCTCCTCCCCCGGAAAAATCCGCGATTGAGGACGGTTTCCGGCCGCTGTCGGCCCTACGGTCGGTCCATGAGCTTGATCGAACCCTTCCGCGTCGACATCCCGCAGTCCCAGCTGGACGATCTGCACGCCCGGCTGGACCTGACCCGCTGGCCCGACCAGCTGCCGGGGACCGGCTGGGACTACGGCGTCCCGCTGGGGTACCTGCGGGACCTGACCGGGTACTGGCGGCACTCCTACGACTGGCGCCGCCACGAACGGCGGTTGAACACGTTTCCGCAGTTCACCACGCGGATCGACGGGCAGGAGATCCACTTCCTGCACGTCCGCTCCGCTCGCGAGGACGCCCTGCCGCTGATCATCACGCACGGCTGGCCGGGCTCGGTGGCCGAGTTCCTCGAACTGATCGAGCCGCTGTCGCGGGACTTCCACCTGGTGCTCCCGTCGATCCCGGGATACGGCTTTTCCGGGCCCACCACCGAGACCGGCTGGAACGTCGAGCGCATCGCCCGGGCCTGGGCCGAGCTGATGCGCCGGCTCGGCTACCGCCGCTACGGCGCACAGGGTGGCGACTGGGGCTCGCTGATCTCCCTCGAACTCGGCCGCGTCGCACCGGAGGAGGTCGCCGGTGTGCACGTCACCATGCTGTCCACCGTCCCGAGCGGGGACCCGGCCGAGGTGGCGGACCTGAGCGAGCGGGACAGGCAGCGGCTGGGCGGCCGCGAACGGTACCTGCGGGAGCTGTCCGGGTACATGAAGATCCAGTCCACCCGCCCGCAGACCCTGGCCTACGCGCTGCACGACTCGCCGGTGGGACAGCTGGCGTGGATCGTGGACTGCTTCCAGCGCTGGACCGACACCCCGGAACTGCCCGAGGGCGCGGTGGACCGCGACCAGCTGCTGACCAACGTGATGATCTACTGGCTGACCGGCACCGCGGGCTCCTCCGCCCGCCTGTACAAGGAACCGACGATGGTGTGGGGCCGCCAGGAACCCCTGCCGGTGCCGCTGGGGGTGGCGGTGTTCCCGAAGGAGATCTCACCGCCCATCCGGTCCCTCGCCGAGCGGCGCTTCCCGGTCGTGCACTGGACGGAGTTCGACCGCGGCGGCCACTTCGCGGCCATGGAGGAGCCGGACCTCCTCGCCGAAGACGTCCGCACCTTCTTCCAGAGCCTGCCCGCCTAGCCCCTCACCCCCGGCCGGAGGGGCTGGGCAAGCCGTGAAGGGTCCCTTCACAGTCGAATCGACTGTGAAGGGACCCTTCACGGCCAATACTCACACGACTTTGCCGGGGCCTTGGCCGTGACGACTGTGAGGGGACCCCTCACGGGAAGTGCCCGCGCGGGGCGAGGTCAGCCGGCCTGCTGTCCGGCCGAGTCGAGATCGCGGATCAGCAGTGCCGCGATCTCGGTCACCGCTTCCTCCGCGCCTTCGCCTTCCGCCGTCAGCAGCACCTCTTCGCCGCCGCGGACCCCGAGCGCCATCACCGCCAGAATGCTGGCGGCGTCCACCAGCCCCTCCTCGCTCCGGCCGATCTTCACCGGCACGGGCTGGCGCCCCGCGAGGTCCGCGAGCAGCTTCGCCGGCCGGGCGTGCAGCCCGACGGGCGAGCCGATCACCACTTTCCTACTGGACATCGAGAAATTCCCCTCTCGCGAAAACGCGCGGCTGGTGTCGTGATTTTCAACCGGTCCGGAACTCTTCGACGATCTTGCGTGCCGTCGGGGCGTCGGGCGCGGACAGCACTTCGCGGGCCAGGGTTTCGCACTGCCCGGCCGTGTAGTCCTTCAACGCCGCACGCACCGCGGGGACCGCGGACACCGACATCGACAGGCTGGTGATCCCCAGGCCGGCGAACACCGGCGCCAGGCCGGGGTCGCCGGCCGCCTCGCCGCAGATGCCGGCGCTCTTCCCGGCGTCGCGCGCCGCCGCGGCGACGTTCGCCACGAGCGCCAGCAACGCCGGCTGCCAGGGGTCGAGCAGCTCCCCCAGCTCGCCCAGCAGCCGGTCCGCGGCGTAGGTGTACTGCGAGAGATCGTTGGTGCCGATGCTGACGAAGTCGGCCTCCGCCAGGATGTCCGCGGCCCGGATGGCCGCCGCGGGCACCTCGACCATCACGCCTGCCGTCCCGATCCCGTACGAACGGGCGAGCTCGCAGAACGCCGCGGCCTCCGCCGGGGTCGCGATCATCGGGGCCATCACCCGCACGTCCGCGCCGTGGTCGGCGGCCGCCAGGCTGATGGCCTCCAGTTGCGCGGTGAGCAGCTCCGGATTGCGCACGCCGACGCGATAGCCGCGGACGCCGAGCGCGGGGTTCGGCTCGTCGCCGGTGTTCGCGAACGGTACGAACTTGTCGGCACCGGCGTCCAGCGTGCGGATCACGACGGGGCGGCCGGCGAAGCCGCGCAGCACGGCCCCGTAGGCGGCCCGCTGTTCCTCGACCGTCGGGACTTCCGTCCGGTCCAGGAACAGGAACTCGGTGCGGAACAGCCCGACCCCTTCGGCGTCGGCCGCGGCGGCCGCGGCCGCTCCACCCGCGCCGCCGACATTGAGCAGCAGCTTGACCGGATGCCCGTCCGCGGTGGCGCCGGGACCGCGGTGCCGGGCGAGTTTTTCGCTCAGCGCGGCCGATTCCGCCGCGATCCGGCGGAGGTGGTCCTCGCCCGGGTCGGCGAGCACCGTGCCGCGGGTGCCATCGACGGCGACCGTCTGCCCGTCCGCCAGGCCCGCGGCACCCGCGCAGCCGACCACGGCGGGGATGCCCAGCGCCCGGGCGACGATCGCCGTGTGACTGGTCGGCCCGCCCTTCTCCGTGACGATGCCGACCACCTTCGCCGGGTCGAGCAGCACCGTGTCGGCCGGGGCGATGTCCTGGCCGACCAGCACGAACGCCCCGTCCACCGCGGGGATGCCCGGCGGGGCGAGGCCCAGCGCGGCGGCGATCGCCCGGTCCCGGATGTCGGTCAGGTCGGCCGCCCGGTCCCCGAGGTAGCCGCCGAGGCTCTCCAGTGCCGCGATGTGCCTGCCGAACGCTTCGTGGATCGCCCACGCCGCCGGCCTGCCGTTGTGCACCGCCGCCCGGATCCCGGTCCGCAGGGACGGATCCCGTGCCATGGCGATCTGGGTGTCCATGATGGACCTCGACTCGCCGGTCACCGAAGCGGCGCGCTTTTCCAGGTCCGCCACCGCCGTTTCGAGCGCTCCGGACGCGGCCGCCAGCTCCTCCTCCGGTGCCGCCGGTACGTCCCAGGCCTCCGGCAGCACCGGAGGAGGGGCCAGCCGCACCACCGGTCCGGCGGCCGTACCGGGGCTCGCCGGGTTTCCGCGCAGTTCGTCGACCACCTCTGGTCACCTCCTCGTTCGGGGCCCTCGCTCAGGCGGCGCCGGTCGCACCCGGCTCGATGGTCACCTTGATCGCTTCGCCGCTGCTGACGATGTCGATCGCGCGCAGCACCTCCGGCAGCGGCAGGTGGTGGGTGATCAGGTCGTCGACCCGGACCTTGCCCGTCGAGATCAGCTCGAGCGCCTGGCGGTTGTGCTCGGGGCTGGACCCGTTGGCGCCGTAGATGGTCAGCTCGCGGTAGTGCACCAGGTTGGAATCGCACGCGATGATCGGGTTGTCCTTCGGCAGGCCGCCGAAGAAGCTGATCCGGCCGCGGCGCGCGGTCATCTTCAGCGCGTCCTCCTGCGCCTTGCCCGCCGCCGCGGCCGTGATGACCACGTCGGCGCCGTCGCCACCGGTGAGCTCGAGGATCGCGGCCACCGGGTCGACCTCGGCGCCGCAGATCGCGGCGTCCGGCTTGACCAGGCCGGCCGCCATGTCGAGCCGGCGCCGGTTCAGCTCGACCAGGTAGACCGCGGAGGCACCCCTGGCCCGCGCCAGCCGTACGTGCAGGCAGCCGATCGGGCCCGCCCCGACGACCACGACGACGTCGCCATCGCCGACCCGGGCGAAGGTCTGTCCATTGAGGACGCACGCGAGCGGCTCGGCGACCGAGGCCTCCGCGTAGCTGACTCCGTCGGGGATCCGGTTGACCCCGTCGACGCGCAGCACCCGGTGCGGGACGATCATGTACTCCGCGAACCCGCCGTCGAAGTGGTAGCCCATCGACAGCTGGTTCGGGCAGATCGTCGGGAAGCCGCGGCGGCACTGACGGCACTCGCCGCACGGGATCGCGGCGATGACCTGGACCCGGTCGCCCGGCACCCATCCGGAGACGTCCGAGCCGGCTTCGACGACCTCACCGGCGATCTCGTGGCCGATCACGCGCGGCGGGTCGATGTGGTGGTGCCCGTGCCGGAAGATCTTCAGGTCCGTGCCGCAGGTCGACGTGTTGTGCACCCGGATCTTGATCTCGTCCGGGCCCGGCGCCGGCTCGTCGGCGTCTTCGACCCGCAGGTCGCCCGGCGCGTAGAAACGTGCCACCTTCATGGGGGGAACTCCTCGTCCATTTCGTTCAACACTCGCAGGATCGTGTCGGCGTCCGGTGCTTCACGCAGCTGCCGGGCCCGCTCGCCGTCCATCAGGATCCGGGCCAGCGACGACAGGATCCCGACCTGCTCCGATCCCTTGGCCGCGATGCCGACGCAGAGCCGGACCTCGTTGCCGTCCCAGTCGACCCCGTCCGGGAACTGGAGGACCGCCAGGGCGGTCCGCTTCACGAACCGGCGGGATTCGTCGGTGCCGTGCGGAATCGCGACACCCTCGCCGACGTAGGTCGAGACGGAGCGCTCACGGTCGTGCATCGCGTCCAGGTACTGCGGCTCCACCGCCCCCAGCGCCAGGAGCTTGCGGCCGACCTGGGTGATCGCGTCGTCCCGGCCGGGGGCGGCACAGCCGATGAGCACCGATTCGGCGCTGAGGATGGCGGCGTCAGTCGGCAAGGGAACCGCCGTCCCGGATCGCCTGCTCGACCCGGTCGAACACCGGGTCGCCGAGGAAACTCTGGAAGCCAAGGATCACCGCCGAGGAGTTGGCCTTGCGGGCCCGGCTCACCAGTGTGGTCTGGCACAGCACGACCTGGGCGTCGGCCGGGATCTCGTTGACCGGCGTGTGCTCCACCTTGACGGAGTAGGGCTTCAGCCGCTTGGCCAGCTGGGACGCCACCATCACGCTGCTGCCCATGCCGGCGTCGCAGGCGATGATCACCTTCCTGACTTCGGTGCCTTCGATGCTGCTCATTCCCGTGTTCCCTTCCTTCGATCGGCGATGATCGTCATGCCACCGTGCCACCGGCCGCGACGGCCGCGGCGCGTTCTTCCCGCCGGGCGTCCCGGCCGAACTTGAGCAGTGCCGCCGCGACGACGAACGCGACCGCGGCCGAGACGACGACACCGGCGACGACACCGAAGTAGCCGCCCTTCGGCGTCACCGCGAGGACCGCGATGATGCTGCCCGGCGAGGGTGTCGCCGTCAGTCCCGCGCCGGTCAGGCTGAACACGGCGACACCGGAGGCGCCACCGGCGATCGCGGCGAGGATCAGGCGCGGGGTCGCCAGGATGTACGGGAAGTAGATCTCGTGGATGCCGCCCAGGAACTGGATGACGATGGCGCCCGGCGCGGTGGCGCGCGCGGTGCGGGCGCCGAAGAACGTCAGGGCCAGCAGGATGCCGAGGCCGGGGCCCGGGTTCGGCTCGATCAGGAACTCGATCGCCTTGCCGTCGTGCAGGGCGGCGGCCACCCCCAGCGGGCTGAGCACGCCGTGGTTGATCGCGTTGTTGAGAAACAGCACCTTGGCCGGCTCGACCAGGATCGAGACCAGCGGCAGCAGGTGGGCGTCGATCAGGGCCTGCACCCCGCTGCCGAGCGCCTTGGTGATGCCCTGCACCACCGGGCCGATGCCCAGCTTGCCCAGCACGGCCATGAGGCCGCCGATGATGCCGGCGCTGAAGTTGTCGACGAGCATCTTGAAGCCCGGCGCGGTCCGGCTGCCGACCTTCTCGTCCCACAGCTTGATCAGGAAGCCGCCCAGCGGACCGACGATCATCGCGCCGAGGAACATCGGGATCGACGCACCGACGGCGATGCCGACCGTGGCCACCGCGCCGACGACCGCACCGCGCTGGCCGTGGACCATCCGGCCGCCGGTGTAGCCGATCAGGACCGGCAGCAGGAAGTTGATGATCGGGTCGACCAGCACGGCCACGTGCGCGTTGGGCGTCCAGCCGCTCGGGATGAACAGCGCGGTGATCAGGCCCCAGGCGATGAACGCACCGATGTTCGGCATGACCATGCCGGCGAGCCGGCCGCCGAACCGCTGGATCGCGACCCGCGCGCGTTCGGCCCTCGAGGGAGTGGCTTCCTCTTCGCGCTCCGTAGTGGTAGTCATCGTTGGCTTCCTTTTCTGGAGGGGGTGGTG
>NZ_VJWX01000220.1 GCF_007713715.1 Amycolatopsis rhizosphaerae | reverse complement strand
GTCGGAGAGGACCTCGTAGGCGGTGGTGACCTCGCCGAACTTGTGCTGGGCGTCCTCGGACGGGTTGACGCCCGGGTGCAGTTCCCTGGCCAGCTTCCGGTACGCGCGCTTGATCTCCTGATCGGTCGCGTTCTTGGGCACCCCGAGAATGCCGTAGTAGTCCCTGGCCACCGTTCTCATGTCCTCCTGCAAAGGCCCGCTCGCCGGCTAGCTGCCGGCCAGAATCTGCCCCACGTAGTTCGCCACCGCGCGGACCGCGGCGATCGTGCCCGGATAGTCCATCCGGGTCGGTCCGACGATCCCCATGCCACCGAGGAGCACGTCGTCCCTCCCGTAGCCGATCGACACCACTGAGGTACTGCGCATCTGCTCGTCCTCATTTTCCTCGCCGATACGCACCGTGATCGCACCGGGGTTGCGTGCCGCGGCGAGCAGCTTGAGCACCACCACCTGCTCCTCGAGCGCCTCCAGCACCTGGCGCAGCGAGCCGGGGAAGTCGGCGACGTTGCGGGTCAGGTTGGCGGTGCCGCCGAGGACCAGGCGTTCCTCCGGGTGATCGACGAGGTGTTCGACCAGCACCGTGCAGACCCGGATCAACGCATCGCGCAGCTCACCCGGGGCCTGGTCGGGCAGGTCGGCCACCCGTGCGGCGGCGTCGGTGAGCCTGCGGCCGCTCAGCGTCGAGTTGAGCACGTCCCGGATGCGGTAGACGTTCTCCTCGCTGATCACGTCACCGAGGTCGATGGTGCGCTGGTCGACGCGGCCGGAGTCGGTGATCACCACGAGCATCAGGCGGGCCGGGGTGAGCGGCACCACCTCCAGGTGACGCAGCGTGGCGCTGCTCATGGTCGGGTACTGGATCACCGCGACCTGCCGGGTCAGCTGGGCCAGCAGGCGCACCGACCGGCGCAGCACGTCGTCGAGGTCGATCGCGCCGTCGAGGAAGTTCATGATCGCCCGCCGCTCGGCGCCGCTCAGCGGCTTGACGTCGGCGAGGTGGTCGACGAAGAGGCGGTAGCCCTTGTCGGTCGGGATGCGGCCGGCGCTGGTGTGCGGCTGGGTGATGTACCCCTCCTCCTCGAGCGCCGCCATGTCGTTGCGGATCGTGGCGCTGGACACACCCAGGTTGTGCCGGTCCACGATCGCCTTCGACCCCACCGGCTCATGGTTGGACACGTAGTCCGCGACGATGGCACGCAGAACTTCGAAGCGGCGCTCCTCGGAGCTGGCCACACCTCACCTCCCGCGTTCGACGTTTACCCCACGTCAAGTCTACGGAAGCGGCGATGCCGGGAACACGACCTTGCGCACACCCTCCCCCAACGGCCGTGAAGGGCCCCTTCACGGCCGATACGACTGTGAAGGGGCCCTTCACGGCAACGGGTCAGGTGTTGCGGGGGAAGCCCAGGTTGACGCCGCCCTGTGCGGGGTCCGGCCACCGGGAGGTGACGACCTTGCGGCGGGTGAAGAAGTGGAAGCCCTCCGGTCCGTAGGCGTGGCTGTCGCCGAACAGCGAGTCCTTCCAGCCGCCGAACGAGTAGTGGCTCACCGGCACCGGGATCGGCACGTTGAGCCCGACCATGCCGACCTCGACCTCGTTCTGGAACCGCCGCGCGGCGCGCCCGTCGTGGGTGAAGATCGCGGTGCCGTTGCCGTAGCGGTTGCCGTTGACCAGCTCCAGCGCGGCGTCGTAGCTCCCCACCCTGACCACGCACAGCACCGGCCCGAAGATCTCGTCGGTGTAGATCGGCATGTCCGGGGTGACCCGGTCGAACAGCGTGGGGCCGAGCCAGAAGCCGCCGTCGGTGACGCGCAGGCCGCGCCCGTCGACCACCAGCTCCGCGCCCGCCGCCGCACCGGCCTCCACAGAGGACGCGACCCGGTGCCGGTGCGCCGCGGTGACGAGCGGGCCCATCTCGGACTCCGGATCGCGCCCGTCCCCGACCTTCAGCCTGCCCATCCGCTCGGCGATCCGGCCGACCAGCTCGTCGCCGACCGGATCGACCGCGACCACGACCGACACCGCCATGCACCGCTCCCCCGCCGAGCCGAACCCGGCGGACACGGCGGCGTCGGCGGCCAGGTCGAGGTCGGCGTCGGGCAGCACCACCATGTGGTTCTTCGCGCCGCCCAGCGCCTGCACGCGCTTGCCGTGCCGGGTGCCGGTCTCGTAGACGTAGCGCGCGATCGGGGTGGAGCCGACGAACGACACCGCCTTGACCGCGGGGTGCGCGAGCAGCCCATCCACCGCGACCTTGCCGCCGTGCAGCACGTTGAACACCCCGGCGGGCAGCCCGGCTTCGGCGAAGAGCCCGGCGATGAACAGCGATGCCGACGGGTCCTTCTCACTGGGCTTGAGCACGACGGTGTTGCCGCACGCGATCGCGTTGGGCGCGAACCACAGCGGCACCATCGCCGGGAAGTTGAACGGCGAGATCACCGCCACCACGCCGAGCGGCTGGGCGATCGAGTACACGTCGACGCCGGTGGAGGCGTTCTCGCTGTATCCGCCCTTGAGCAACTGAGCCGCACCGCAGGCGTACTCGACGTTCTCGATGGCGCGCGCCACCTCGCCCGCCGCGTCGGATTCCACCTTGCCGTGCTCGGCGGTGATGATCTTCGCCAGTTCGTCCCTGCGGGCGGCCAGCAGCTCGCGGAAGGCGAAGAGCACCCGGCTGCGCGCGGCCAGTGAGGTGTCGCGCCACGCGGGAAAGGCGCGGGCGGCCGCGGCGACCGCCTCGTCGACCTGCGCGGGCCCCGCGAAGTCCACGTGCGCGGTGACCTCCCCCGTGGCGGGGTCGAACACCTCGCCGGTCTCCTCGGCGAGGCCGCCCCAGCCCTTGCCGTCAATCCAGTGGCTGATGCGGTCCCTGCTCATCACACCTCCCGTGTCCTGCGGGACACCCGCACCCGGTCGGGCCACGCGAACAGGGGCTCCGCCAGTGTCGTTCACGCGCCCTCCTGTGTCCTGCGGGACACCCGCACCCGGTCGGGCCACGCGAACAGGGGCTCCGCCAGTGTCGTTCACGCGCCCTCCTGTACGACCGCGATCGACTCGCCGAGGATGGCCAGCGCCTCGTCCGCCTCCTGCTCGGTCAGGGTCATCGGCGGCGCCAGGCGGAGGACGTTGTTGTACAGCCCGCCCTTGCCGACGAGCAGGCCGCGCGCCCTGGTCTCCTCCAGCACCGCGGCCGCGTGGTCCGGGCTGGGCCGGTCACCGCCGGACTCCACGAGCTCGACCCCGATCATCAGGCCCTTGCCGCGCACGTCGCCGACTATGTCGTTCCGCTCGCCGATCTCGGCCAGCCCGCCGAGCAGCCTGCTGCCGAGCTTGGCGGCGTTGCCCTGCAGGTCGTGGTCGAGCAGATAGTCCAAAGTGGCCTTCGCGCCCGCGGTGGCGACCGGGTTGCCGCCGAAGGTGGAGATCGAGTTCGCGGTGATCGAGTCCATCACCTCGGCGCGGGCCACGACCCCGCCGATGGCCAGCCCGTTGCCGAGTCCCTTGGCGAAGGTCATCGCGTCCGGGGTGACGCCGTGCGCTCCGATCCCCCAGAAGTGCTCGCCCGTGCGGCCCCAGCCCGTCTGCACCTCGTCGGAGATGAGCAGGATGCCGTACTCGTCGAGCACCTCCTTGAAGGAGGCGAACAACCCGTCCGGCGGCACGTTGAAACCGCCGACGCCCTGGATCGGCTCGGCGATCAGCGCCGCCACGTCGCCGGAGGTGGTCGTCTGCAGCACGTCGCGCAGATCGTCGGTGCAGGCCCTGACGTAGTCGGCGTCGGACAGGCGGGAGAAGGCGTCGCGGTAGCGGTAGCCGCCGTGCACGTAGCTGACCTTCACCGGGGACAGCGAACTGGCCGACCAGCCGCGGTTGCCGGTGATGCCGACCGTGGCGAACGCCCGCCCGTGGTAGGAGTTGCGTATCGCCAGCACCTGGTTGCTGCGCCGGTACTGGGTGGCGAGCATCAGCGCGGTCTCGTTGGCCTCGGTGCCGGAGTTGGTGAAGAACACCTTGGCGTCGTCGATACCGGACAGTGCGGCGATCCGCTCGGCCAGCTCGACCTGGCTGCGGATCAGGTACAGGGTCGAGGTGTGCAGGACGCCGGTGTCGAGCTGGGCCCGGACGGCGTCGGAGATTTCCGCGACGTCGTAGCCGACGGCGTTGGTCAGGATCCCGGCGAAGAAGTCGAGGTAGGTGTTCCCGTCGGCGTCGGTGACGTGCCTGCCGCTCGCGCGGACGATCTCGATCGGTTCCCGGTAGTAGAGGGCCATCCAGCGGGGCAGGACCGCGCGGTGGCGTGCCACCAGCTCAGCGTCGCTCATGGTTTCCGAGTGTCCGTGCCCCGCCCGGCGGCCACCACACGCATTGTGTACGCACTACCCGGCCCGGCCGTACAGTTTGTTGGCATGTACCCGACCGTCGCCGACGTGCTCGCGCTACCGGTGGTCCGCCACGGCCGCCCGCGCGTGGTGGCCGGCGCCGAGGGGCTCGACGCGCGCGTGCGCTGGGTGCACGTCGCGGAGGTCGCCGACATCGGGCATCTGCTCAAGGGCGGCGAACTCGTGCTCACCACGGGGATCGCGCTGCCCGACGACGCCGCGGCGCTGACCCGCTACCTGGACGGGCTGGCCGAGGCCGGCGTGGCCGGGCTCGTGGTGGAACTGGTGCGGCACTGGAACGAGGGACTGCCCCCGGCGCTGGTCGAGGCCGCCGCCCGCCACGGCGTCCCGCTGATCACCCTGTCCCGGGAGACGAGGTACGTGACGGTCACCGAGACCGTCAACGGGCTGATCGTGGACGCCCAGGTGGCGGAGCTGCGGGCGGCCGAGCAGGTGCACCAGGTGTTCACCGAACTCACCGTTTCGGGTGCCGAACCGGTGGCGGTGCTGCGCGAGGTGGCCAGGATGACGGGGCTGCCGGTGGTGCTGGAAACGCTGGCGCACGAGGTTCTCGCCTACGACGCGGCGGGCACCGACCCGGGCGAGCTGCTTTCGGGCTGGCTGTCCCGCTCGCGGCTGGTCCACGTCGGGGAGCGCACCGGCTACCACGCCGACGCCGGCTGGCTGGTCACCGTGGTGGGTGCGCGCGGGCACGACTGGGGCCGACTGGTCGTGGTGTCCGAGGAACCGCCGCCGCACCGGCACGTCGTGGTCATCGAGCGCGCCGCCTCGGCACTGGCCGTGCACCGGCTGGTCGCGCGGGAATCGGACAGCCTGGAACGGCAGGCGCATCGGGCGGTGCTGGCCGAACTGGCCGCCTCCCCGGCCCCGTCGGCCGAACTGCTGGCCCGCGCCTCGGCGCTGGGGGTACCGCTGACCCGGCACCGCCTGGTCGGGGTGGCGATCCGGCCGCGACTGACCGAGGCGCGGCGCCCGGCGGGCTCGGCCGCGCCGGTCCTGCGGGACCTCGCTGAGACGGTCTCGCTGGCGGCGCGGCGCGCGAAGGTGTCGGCCCTGGTCGCGGTGTCCGACGAGCTGACCGTCCAGGCGCTGCTTTCCCTGTCCCCCAAGGCGAACGTCGAGGCGGTGCTCGACCGCCTCGCCACCACCGTCCATCCCGGCCGGACCGCGGTACTGGCCGCGGGGACCACTGTGGACAGTCCGGCCGACGCGCGCCGGACGCTGGCCGAGGCCGTCCAGGTCGCCTCGGCCGCCCTGCACCGCGGCACCGACCGGCTCGTGCACCGGCTCGAAGACCTCCGGCTGCGCGGGCTGCTGCACCTGCTGGCCGGGGACGAACGCGTCCAGGCGTTCGCCGCCCGCGAACTGGGCCCGCTGCTCTCCCGCGACGCGGCCTCGGGCACCCGGCTGGTGCAGGCCCTGCGGCACTACTGCGAACAGGGCGGCAACAAGTCGGCCGCCGCGGCCGCCGCCCACACCTCCCGCACCGCCTACTACCAGCAGCTCGCGCGCATCGAGAAGGTGCTCGGCGTCCCGCTGGAGGAGCCGGAATCCCTGCTGTCCCTCTATGTCGCCCTGCTCGTCCGCGAACTGCCCTGACTCCCCCTCCCGGCACGGGCACCACCAGGGGATTTCACCCGGTCGTGTGGGTGTGGGGAAAGTCCGGAACGACCGATACCCCCGGTATGCCTCTGACCCAGTTGGTACCCGCAGTCGCGTCGATGCTCGCCCTGGCCGGAACCCCGGCGCACGGCGCCTGCGATCTCACCTTCAGCAACCAGGACTCCGGCGGCCGGGTGACCACGGTGACCCTGCGCTGCGAACCCGACGGCGGCAGCCATCCGCACGCCGCCCGCGCCTGCCAAGCCCTCGAAGCCGCCGACGGCGACTTCGACCGGCTGACAGGCCAGGACCAGCCGTGCCCGATGATCTGGCAGCCGGTGACCGCCACCGCCACCGGGCACTGGCGCGGCAGGCCCGTCCAGTACAGCCACACCTATCCCAACCGCTGCGAAGCCGCCGTCCGCTCCGCCCAGGTTTTCGATTTCTGACCGTGACCATGTTTCCGCCTTATTGACGGATTGCTACGATGAGCGGCCGACCGGGCCGCACAGCACCGGCCCGCGCCGGACGCAACAAACAGAATGCGTTCCGACGCGGGCAACGGTGAACACTCTGCCAATGCCGTCGTCCCGCGCCGTCGCGCACGATTCCGCAATGGCACCCTCGCAGACAGTCCGCCCCGACGGCCGGGTGGATCTCAGCGACACCGCATCGATCCGCGGCAGCCGGTTCTTCAACGACGAACTCGCCCCGGTCCCGGTGGAAAAGCGGACCTGGACCACCTACAACTATTTCGCCCTGTGGATGGGCATGGCGCACAACATACCGTCGTATGCCCTGGCTTCGTCCCTCATCGCGCTGGGCATGAACTGGCTGCAGGCGCTGATCACGATCACGCTCGGCAATCTCATCGTGCTCGTCCCGATGCTGCTCAACAGCCACGCCGGGACGAAGTACGGTATCCCGTTCCCGGTCTACGCGCGGGCTTTCTACGGAGTGCGCGGCGCCAATTTCGCGGCGCTGCTGCGGGCGTTCATCGCCTGCGGCTGGTTCGGCATCCAGACCTGGGTCGGCGGGGAGGCGATCTACATCCTCGTCGGCAAGCTGGTCGGCGGCGGCTGGCGTCACGCCGCCCAGCTCGGCGGGCAGCCGTGGACGCTGTGGCTGTCCTTCGCGGTGTTCTGGGTGATCCAGATGCTCATCATCTGGCGGGGGATGGAGGCGGTCCGGCGCTTCGAGAACTGGACCGCGCCGCTGGTGTCGGTGGGCTTTCTGATCCTGCTCGCCTACGTGCTCGTCAAGGCGGGCGGGCTCGGGCCGATCCTGTCCGAACCCGCCAGGCTCGGCTGGGGCGGCACGTTCTGGAAGGTGTTCGCCCCCTCGCTGATGGGGATGATCGCGTTCTGGTCGACGCTGTCGCTGAACATGCCGGACTTCACCCGGTTCGGGGGCAGCCAGCGCAAGCAGGTGCGGGGCCAGTTGCTGGGCCTGCCCACCACGATGACCTTCATCGCGATCGTGGCCATCCTGACCACCTCCGGCGGGGTGCTGCTCTACGGCGAGGCGATCTGGGACCCGGCCCAGCTGGCGGACCGGTTCTCCAGCCCGGCGCTGGTGGTGGTCGCGCTGGTGGCGCTGGTGCTGGCCACCATCTCGGCCAACCTGGCGGCGAACGTGGTGAGCCCCTCCTACGACTTCTCCAACGCCTTCCCCCGGCGCATCACCTTCGCCGTCGGCGGCCTGATCACCGGCGTGATCGGCGTCCTGATCCAGCCGTGGAAGCTGTATTCCGATCCGGGCATCTACATCTTCGCCTGGCTGGGCTTCTACGGCGGGATCCTGGGCGCGGTGGCCGGAGTACTGGTCGCGGGCTACTGGGTGGTGCGCCGCCGCAGGCTGGACCTGGCCGGGCTGTACACCGAGGGCGGCCGCTACTGGTTCCGCGCGGGGTGGAGCTGGCAGGCCCTGGTGGCCACCGTGGCCGGCGGGGTGCTCGCGGTCGGCGGCGCCTACACCGCGCCCGGGTCCTCCGGGCCCTTCCCCGCGGACGGGCTCATCCCGTTCCTCAAGCCCGTCTACGACTACAGCTGGGTGGCCGGGCTCGTCGGCGGCTTCGTCATCTATCTCGCGCTGGCCCTGCCGGGCCGCGCCGCGGAATCGGCAATCGAGGAGGAGAACAGTGAGCGAAGTGGTCAGGGCCGCCTTGGTACAGCAGCGATGGACGGGTGACAAGGAGTCGATGATCGCGGGTGCGGTCGCGGCGATCGCCTCGGCCGCCTCGCAGGGGGCGCAGGTGGTCTGCCTCCAGGAACTGTTCTACGGCCCGTACTTCTGCCAGGTGCAGGACGCCGACTACTACTCCTACACCGAGGGCATCCCGGACGGGCCGACCACGAAACTGCTGCAGGAGGTGGCGCAGCGGCACGGGATCGTGATCGTGGCCCCGATGTACGAGCAGGAGCAGCCCGGGGTCTACTACAACACGGCGGCGGTGATCGACGCGGACGGCAGCTACCTCGGCAAGTACCGCAAGAACCACATCCCGCAGGTGAAGGGCTTCTGGGAGAAGTTCTACTTCCGTCCCGGCAACACCGGCTACCCGGTGTTCGACACCGCGGTCGGGCGGATCGGCGTCTACATCTGCTACGACCGGCACTTCCCCGAGGGCTGGCGCGCGCTCGGCCTGGCCGGGGCGAAGATCGTGTTCAACCCGTCGGCGACCAGCCGGGGCCTGTCCCAGTACCTGTGGCGGCTGGAGCAGCCCGCCGCCGCCGTGGCCAACGAGTACTACGTCGGCGCGATCAACCGGGTCGGCGTGGAACCACTGGGCGACAACGACTTCTACGGCCAGACCTATTTCGTGGACCCGCGCGGCGAACTGGTCGGCGAGGCCGCATCGGATACCGAGGACGAGGTCGTGGTGCGGGATCTGGACATGGGCAGGCTCGCCGAGGTCCGTGACCTGTGGGCCTTCTACCGCGACCGCCGCCCCGACTCCTACGACTCGATCGTGGCCCCGTGAGGAGGAATTCGTGCGAACCCTGATCAAGGGCGGGACGGTGCTGTCGGCCAGCGGCGCGAGCCCGGCGGACGTGCTGGTGGAGGACGAGAAGATCGCCGCGGTGGCGGCCCCCGGGGTGTTCTCCGCCGCAGGTATGGCGGCCGACGAGGTGCTCGATGCGGCCGGGAAGTACGTGCTGCCGGGCGGGATCGACGCGCACACCCACATGGAGATGCCCTTCGGCGGCACCTTCTCGGCGGACACCTTCGCCACCGGTACCGCCGCGGCCGCCTGGGGCGGCACCACCACCATCATCGACTTCGCGGTGCAGCCCAAGGGCGGCTCGCTGCTGTCCACACTGGATGCCTGGCACGGGAAGGCCGACGGCAACTGCGCCGTCGACTACGGCTTCCACATGATCGTCTCCGACGTCAACGACACCACGCTGAAGGAGATGGAGACCTGCCTCGACCGCGGGGTGTCCAGTTTCAAGATGTTCATGGCCTATCCCGGCGTCTTCTACTCCACCGACGGCGAGATCCTGCGCGCCATGCGGAAGGCGAACGACACCGGGGCGACGATCATGATGCACGCGGAGAACGGCATCGCGATCGACGAACTGGTGGCGCAGGCGCTGGCGTCGGGCCGGACCGAACCCGTGCAGCACGGGCTGACCCGTCCGTCCGCTTTGGAGGGAGAGGCGACCTCGCGTGCCATCACACTGGCCAGGGTGACCGGCGCGCCGCTGTACATAGTGCACCTCTCGGCGGCGGAGGCGCTGGCCGCCGTGGCGCAGGCCCGCGACGAGGGTCAGAACGTGTTCGCCGAAACCTGCCCGCAGTACCTCTACCTGTCCATCGAGGACCTCGCCAGGCCGGGATTCGAGGGGGCGAAGTACGTGGCCTCTCCCCCGCTGCGGGAGAAGAAGCACCAGGCGGACCTGTGGCGCGGACTGCGCACCAACGACCTGTCGGTGGTGTCGACCGACCACTGCCCGTTCTGCTTCAAGGAGCAGAAGGAACTCGGCGCCGGCGACTTCTCCAAAATCCCCAACGGCATGCCGGGCGTGGAGCACCGTATGGACCTGCTGCACCAGGGCGTGGTCGCCGGGAAGCTTTCCCTGGCCCGCTGGGTCGAGGCCTGCTCGACCACCCCGGCCCGGATGTTCGGCCTCTACCCCCGCAAGGGGGTGATCGCGCCGGGTTCCGACGCCGACATCGTGATCTACGACCCGTCGGCGCGGCAGACGCTGTCCGCCGAGACGCACCACATGGCCGTGGACTACTCAGCCTACGAAGGGTTCGAGATCACCGGGAAGGTGGAGACGGTGCTCTCGCGGGGCAAGGTCGTCGTCTCCCCCTCCGGGTTCTCCGGCGGCTCCGGCGGCCGGTTCCTGTCCCGCGATCTCTGCCAGTACCTGGGGTGAGGGGGTCCGATGGATTTCGGGGTTGTCCTGCAGACCGACCCACCGGCCTGGGAGGTGGTGCGGTTGATGAAGGAGGCCGAGGCGCTCGGCTTCGGTTACGGCTGGACGTTCGACTCCTGTGTGCTGTGGCAGGAACCGTTCGTCATCTACAGCCAGATCCTCGCCGCGACCTCGGCGATGACGGTGGGGCCGATGGTGACCAGCCCGGGTACCCGGGACTGGTCGGTGCTGGCCTCGCTGTTCGCCACGCTGAACGACATGTTCGGCAACCGCACGGTGTGCGGGATCGGGCGCGGGGACTCGGCGCACCGGGTGGTCGGCAGGCAACCGTCCACTTTGGCCACCGTGCGCGAGGCCATGCACGTGATCAAGGAGCTGGCCGAGGGGCGGGAGGTGCGCTACGGCGACACCGCCGTACGCATCCCGTGGGTGCGCAACGGGCGGCTGGAGATGTGGATGGCCGGGTACGGGCCGAAGGCACTGCGGACCGCGGGCGAGCAAGCCGACGGTTTCATCCTCCAGTGCGCGGATCCGGCGATCGCGCGCTGGACGATCGGCACCGTGCAGCAGGCGGCACGGGCGGCGGGCCGCGATCCGGCGGGCATCAGCATCTGCGTGGCCGCCCCGGCCTACGTCGGCGACGACCTGCCGCACCAGCGTGAACAACTGCGCTGGTTCGGCGGGATGGTCGGCAACCACGTGGCGGACCTCGTCACCCGCTACGGGGATTCGGGGCCGGTGCCACGCGAGCTGACCGACTACATCCGCGAACGGGAGGGCTACGACTACGCCCATCACGGCCGGGCGGGCAACCCCTCCGCCGGGTTCGTGCCGGACCAGATCGTCGACCGGTTCTGCCTGGTCGGCCCGCCGGGAGCGCACATCGACCGCCTGGCCGAACTCGCCGAACTCGGAGTCGACCAGTTCGCGCTGTACCTCATGCACGACCAGCGCGAGGACACACTGGCCGCCTACGGCGACATCATCCCTGCCCTGCTCTGACCCCGGCCCCCGCCCGGGTGTTGCCG
>NZ_VJWX01000021.1 GCF_007713715.1 Amycolatopsis rhizosphaerae | reverse complement strand
GCCCTGGTCGATGCGCTACCCGCTCATCGACGGTCAGGGCAACTTCGGTTCTCCCGGCAACGACCCGGCCGCCGCCATGCGGTACACCGAATCGCGGCTGGACCCGCTGGCCATGGAGATGCTGCGGGAGATCGAAGAGGAGACCGTCGATTTCTCGGACAACTACGACGGCCGCACGCAGGAGCCGGACGTCCTGCCGTCCCGCATTCCCAACCTGCTGGTCAACGGCACTTCGGGGATCGCGGTCGGCATGGCGACCAACATCCCGCCGCACAACCTCCGCGAGGTTTCGGAAGGCGTGATCTGGGCGCTGGACAACCCGGAGGCGAGTGAGGACGAACTTCTCGCGGCTCTGCTGCAGCGCGTCAAGGGCCCGGACTTTCCGACCAAGGGCCTGATCCTCGGCACCTCCGGTATCCAGGACGCCTACCGCACCGGCCGCGGCTCGATCCGGATGCGCGCGGTGGTCGAGGTCGAGGAGGACGTCAGGGGCCGCACCACCCTGGTCGTCACCGAACTCCCGTACCAGGTCAACCCGGACAACCTGGTGGAGAACATCGCGAGCCTCGTCCGCGACGGCAAGCTCACCGGGATCTCCGACATCGCCGACGAGTCGAACAGCCGCCGCGGTATGCGCATCGTGGTCACGCTGAAGCGTGACGCGGTGGCGAAGGTCGTGCTGAACAACCTCTACAAGCACACCCAGCTTCAGTACAACTTCGGCGTCAACATGCTCGCCCTGGTCGACGGCGTGCCGCGCACGCTCCGGCTCGACCAGGTGGTGCGGCACTACATCAAACACCAGATCGAGGTCATCGTCCGGCGCACCCGGTACCGGCTGCGCAAGGCCGAGGAACGGGCCCACATCCTGCGCGGCCTGGTCAAGGCGCTGGACATGCTGGACGAGGTGATCGCGCTGATCCGCCGGTCGCCGACGGTCGACGAGGCCAGGACCGGCCTGATCGAACTGCTCGAGATCGACGAGATCCAGGCGACCGCGATCCTCGACATGCAGCTGCGCCGGCTGGCCGCACTGGAACGTCAGAAGATCATCGACGAACTGGCCGAGATCGAGGCGAAGATCGCCGATTTCCGGGACATCCTGGACCGGCCCGAGCGGCAGCGGCAGATCGTCAAGGACGAGCTGACCGAGATCGTCGAGAAGTACGGAGACGACCGGCGCACCCAGATCATCCCGTTCGACGGCGAAGTCTCGATCGAGGACCTGATCGCCGTCGAGGACGTGGTCGTCACGATCACGCGGACCGGCTATGCCAAGCGCACCAAGACTGATCTCTACCGCTCCCAGAAGCGGGGCGGCAAGGGCGTCCAGGGCGCACAGCTCAAGCAGGACGACATCGTGCAGCACTTCTTCGTGTGCTCCACGCACGACTGGATCCTGTTCTTCACGAACAAGGGCCGGGTGTACCGCGCGAAGGCCTACGAGCTGCCCGAAGCCAACCGCAGCGCGCGGGGCCAGCACGTGGCCAACCTGCTGGCGTTCCAGCCGGACGAAACGATCGCGCAGGTCATCCAGATCCGCGACTACGAGGCGGCACCGTACCTCGTGCTCGCCACCCAGCGCGGGCTGGTGAAGAAGACCAAGCTCGGCGAGTTCGACTCGAACCGCTCTGGCGGGCTCATCGCGATCAACCTGCGCGAAGGCGACGAACTGGTCGGCGCGGTGCTGGCCGGTCCCGAGGAAGACCTCCTGCTCGTTTCGGCCGAAGGACAGTCCATCCGCTTCCACGCCACCGACGAGGCGCTTCGCCCGATGGGCAGGCCCGCCTCCGGGGTGCTCGGCATGCGGTTCAACGACGGTGACGAGCTGCTCGCACTCAACGTCGTCAAGCCCGACACGTTCCTGCTGGTCGCGACCGATGGCGGGTACGCGAAGCGCACGGCCATCGAGGACTACCCGGTGCAGGGCCGCGGCGGGAAGGGCGTGCTGACCATCCAGCACGACACCAAGCGTGGCAGGCTGGTGGGGGCGCTCGTCGTCGAAGCCGACGACGAGCTCTACGCCATCACCTCCAGCGGCGGTGTGATCCGGACCGCCGCCGAGCAGGTGCGCAAAGCGGGCCGGCAGACGAAGGGCGTCCGGTTGATCAACCTCGGCGAAGGCACGACGCTGCTCGCCGTGGCGCGCAACGCGGATGAGCCCTCGGACGTCGGTAATGGTGACGACAATGAAGGAGACGACACCGGTGCGCAGGTCGAGCAGCCCGACAGCGCCGGGTAAGGACTGAGTGAGTGACTTCGCCCGAGACTCCGGAAACATCCACGACCAACGGTGAGCCGGCCACGCCGCCGTGGCAGCGGG
Organism: Amycolatopsis rhizosphaerae; assembly: GCF_007713715.1. GTDB lineage: Bacteria > Actinomycetota > Actinomycetes > Mycobacteriales > Pseudonocardiaceae > Amycolatopsis_E > Amycolatopsis_E rhizosphaerae. The sequence goes on along the minus strand of NZ_VJWX01000021.1, from coordinate 29,697 downwards.
TGAGCAAGGACACCCCCGACGATTCCGCCAAGGAAGCCACCGCGAACGCCGATGCGCCAACGCAGTGGCTTCCGGGCGGCCAGGCCGGGGAAAGTGTGTTGTACTCGGATACGGACGGTGCCGAGCGACCGGTGGTGACCGGTACCGCGGCCAAGGGGATGTTCGGCAACCCCGGCGGGCCGTCCGAGGAAACGTCGGGGCTGAAGGGGCAGGAACCAGTGAGCGTCGCCGGCACCGGGACCAAGCGCGCCACACCCAGTGCCCTGCGCCGCCCCGGCCGGGGGCCTCGGCGCGCCAGTCTGCAGGTCAAGCGGGTCGACCCGTGGTCGGTGCTGAAGCTGTCCCTGGTCCTCGGCGTCGCGTTGTTCTTCGTCTGGCTGGTCGCGGTCGGCGTGCTCTACACCGTGCTGGACGGCATGGGCGTGTGGGACAAGCTGAACGGCACCTACTCGTCGCTGGTCTCCGGGGACGCCGGCAACGCGCCCGCGGAACCGTTGATCAGCGCCGGGCGCGTGTTCGGCATCGCCGCGATCCTCGGCGCGATCAACATCGTGCTGCTCTCGGCCCTGGCCACGGTCAGCGCGTTCATCTACAACGTGTCCGCTGACCTGGCCGGAGGCCTTGAAGTGACCCTGGCTGAACGGGAGTAGAGGACATCCTGTAGTCTTCTGTCGTTCCCGGGGCCCATAGCTCAGGCGGTTAGAGCGCTTCGCTGATAACGAAGAGGTCGGAGGTTCAAGTCCTCCTGGGCCCACCGAGGTCAGAGGCCGGTCCGCGCATGTCGCGACCGGCCTTCGTCGGTTCTGGGTGACTAGCGTCTGAAGCGCCGTGATGCGGTGCTCGCACACCTAGCTCTCCACTGGCTAGGTGCACTGATCTCGGCGACGGTGCGTGCCCGCCGTGAATTCCGCGCGGCCGGAACCGGCCAGCCGAGTGAATCGCGGCGACGGGAGATGAGAGGCTCGCACCCACCCAAGATCCTCAGGAGCCTCGTTTGTCAGTGCCACAGGGCTTCCCTCCGCCCATCCCCGTGCCGGTCCGGCGCCGGGCGAACCTCCCGGCCGGTGCGGTCGCGGCCGCCCTCGCGGGCTGCACGGCGATCGCGCTGGTGTGGTTCGTCCTCGCGAACGTGCTGATCGGCGGCCCGTTCCACGAGTGGTCGGGCATGGTGTGGCTGAACGTCGTGGCCGGCCTGGTCTCCGCGTTCGTCCTGGTCGTGCCGGTCGCCTTCCTGCTCGCGCGGCGCGTCTGGGCGGCGTGGACACTGTTTGGGCTGTGCCTGCTGTACGTGGTGGCGGTTGTGGTCGTGCCGATGCCGCCGGGGACGAGTTTCGGCGCCCACCTCGACTTCGTGCTCGGTTTCCACAAGAGCAACGGGGTTCCGATCGGGCTGGCCACGATCTTCGCGTTCCTCACCGCGATCGCGGCGGTCGTCTCTGCGACGGTGCGGCCGCCGCGCCGCTGACCCGGCAGTGGAAAAGGGCGGTTCGAGTGCACTTTGGCTCTGTAGTACTCGTTCCCCGCGTTGAGCGCTGGAGGTGACTCAGCGCAGGTTCAAGTCCTCCTGGGCCCACCCGAGTCAGAGCCCGTTTCCCGATCAGGGGAGACGGGCTCAGTTTGTTTGATGGCCTTGTCGGTAGCCCGCCACACCTTGAGCTGGTGACATCGCACGCGGTCGGTCGTCCGGAAATTCGGAAGATCGAAGGCCGGCCCGCGGAGTACGCGAACCGGCCTTCGTGTGTCCGTGCCGGGTTAGGTACCCACGGTGGTGAGAGCACGTTGGTACTCGTCAAGCCACCGCCGGATGCTGTCGCCGACGGCGAGCATGTCGAAGCGGTAGTGCTCGGCGAGCACGCTGCCCTGCGCCAGCAGATCGCGGAACTCCTGATCCTCCAGTAGTTCGAAGATGTGGGTCACTTCTCCCTTGAGGATGAAGAATCCGGCCTCGACCTCGGAGTCACCGCTCGCGAGCATGAAGGGCTCGAAGAAGGTCAGTTTCCCTTCCGTGACGAGACGGCGGTAGTACTGGCCTGATTTCTCGAACAAGCTCAGGGACTCCTTTTCCCGTCCCGGCCTCGGCATGCCCCACCTGATCAGGATTCCGGTTTCCATGGGTACCTCCTTCGACGTTCCTTGCCTCCACGGAACACATTCCGGCTCAGGTCGGGCAAGGGGCGTAGGTCCCGTACCCGTGGGGAGAACCCGTTCGTGGCAAGGGACTGGTCAGCACACGTCCGCGACGACACAGGAGACGTTGTCCGTACCGCCGCGGCGATTGGCCAGGTCGACGAGCCGACGCACGGCTTCGCCAGGGTCGGCCACTTCGCGCATCACCTCGATCAGGTGGACTGTGCTCACCGCGCGGTGGAGTCCATCGGAACAGAGCAGGTATCGGTCACCAGGCCGGGTTTCGCGCAGTTCGATGTCCGGTTCCGCGGTGCCACGGCCGTGGAGCGCCTTGACGAGCAGCGTGCGCTGGGGGTGGGATTCGGCTTCCGCCTCGGTGAGGCGGCCCTCGTCGATCATCGCCTGAACGAGGGTGTGGTCGTGCGTGAGCTGGAACAGGCGGCCCTCCCGCAGGAGGTACACGCGGGAATCCCCGAGGTGGACGAGCCCCAGTTCCGATCCGGACCACACGATCGCGGTCAGCGTCGTCCCCGCCTCGCTCTCGCCCGTGGACAGCTCCCGCACGGCCCGGCCGGCTCGCTGGACGGCGGCGCCTAGCGCGTTGAGCAGCTCGCCGGCCGGTACGGCCCGGTCGAGGGGTTTGAGTGCTTCCACCGCGAGCGCGCTGGCGCGTTGCCCTGCCAGGTCCGGGCCGAATCCGTCGGCCACGGCGAGCAGGTGCGCTCCGGCATGGGCGGCGTCCTGGTTCGAGGCGCGGACGAGGCCGCGGTCGGACAGGGCGGCATAGCGGATGGCGAGCGGTGTCATGGGTTCTTCCTTCCTCGAGAGGTGATCGATGAGGAAGGTGGCCAGCTCGCGGCGGGCCCGGAGGTCCGCCTCCACCTGGCGCCAGTACGCGGTGATCTCCTCCGCCGCGGCCTCGGCGTCGAGTTCGCAGACGACCTTGATCCGCGCCAGCGGCATCCCCAGTCGCCGGAGCCAGGCCACCAGACGGGCCCGCGCGAGCTGTTCCGGAGCATAGAAGCGGTAACCGGAGGCCTCGTCCACCGTGCACGGGCGGAGCAGGCCGAGTTCGTCGTAGAGCCGCAACGCCTTCGCGGACAGGGCCGAGGCCCGGGCGAAGGCTCCGATCGTCAGCAGTTCCCCGCTTGCCTTCCTCATGCCGCACACTGTGCGGCCTGCCCCTTGGGCAAGGTCAACGAAAACGGCTCTACCAGCGAAGACGCTGGTTCCACGTGGAACCAAGGAGGCCGGCCGGGTTCCTTCCCCAGCCGGCCTCGAGAGTGCGAACCACTATTGCTCGGCACGCTGACGCGCCCCTTCGGCGCGCGCCCGTAGTCCTGCTGGGTGCGGCCCTCACGCTGGGCCGAGTCGTTGCCGAAGGTCGTGCCGATGGCCTCCTTGACCCGGCCCTTGATGCCTTCCTGGCGGTCTTCGCGGTCGGTCATTTCGGATCTCGTTCTGTTGCCGGTATTTCGGCGCTACCCGCCGGTGGTGGGACTACGCGTTCACCCCGGACGGGGGTGCAGTAGCATCGGTGTGTCAGCCGAAACATCGAGAATGGGGCTTCAGGTGAAGAAGCTGTTGGCGCTCGCGGTCATCGCGGGTGGTGTGCTGTTCGTCATCAAGCGCAACAAGGACGCCAAGGCCGAAGCTGACCTGTGGCGTGAAGCCACCGCCCCGACGGAGAAGCCGCTGGGGGCAGTTTCGTCCAACGGCAGCGCGCCGGCCAAGGCCGCGGGCGCAGGCCACAACAACTGAACTCCCGCGGGCAGCCAGCCCGCGTCCGGGGCTGTAGCTCAATTGGTAGAGCACTGCTTTTGCAAGGCAGGGGTCAGGGGTTCGATTCCCCTCAGCTCCACATAGTTTTGAGTCCGATGAGGGCCAGGTCAAGGGGTATTTCCCCTGATCTGGCCGACGGCCGTTCTGGCGACTCGTCGTCTCCTGCGCCCTTGATCCGGCCTGGGTTCCGCTTGACTATGTGGTCCTCGTCCACCGCCGTGGTGAAAATGGCGCGGAGCAGCCGGTACGCCTTTGCGACCGTGGGTGCGCCCACTCCGTTTTTCAAGAGAGTGCTCCGCCAACGCCGCACCGTCGCTTCCTGGCGAAGGTCGGGATGGTGACCACAGCGGACAGGGCGGCGTCGTAGCGCAGGGCCGGGCGGCCCCGCTGGTGTCCGGCGTTGAGCAGGCCCCGGAGTTCTTCGTTGCTGTCGCCCGCTTTCGGCCCGAAGATCGTGTCGGCCTCGTCGACCAGCAGGGCCGGCGGGTCACCGGTGATCGACCGGTACACCGCGGCGGGGCTGGCGTTGACGGTGATCAGCGGGTTATGGCAGGTGGCCTCCACCACGTCGAGCAACCGCGACTTCCCACACCGCTTCTCCGGTGCCCGGATGACCAGCCGGGGCGCGCACGCCCAGGCGGGTTGCGCATGGCTGGCCGCGATCCACAGCGTGACCGCAACCCCGCGGCGAGCCCGGCCGTGGCGTACTGCACCCGCACGGGTATCCACACCACGCCGGCGGCATCCCTCCGGGCGTGGTTGATGTGGCGGGGTGTGCGGGCGCCATAGGTCAGGGCGGAGTTCAGGACGGCGGAGATGCCACGTTCGGTGCAGCCGCACCGGCCGGTGACATGGGAGGCAAGGGCTTGCTGCATAAGGGCGGCGTGGGCGGCGGCGTGGGTGAGGTGCCCGCCGCCGACCAGTTCCCCGATAGCGCGCCCGGCGGCCATCTGCGCGGCATTGTGCTGCCCCTGTGGTGCCCTTGCGAGACGTTCACACTCGCCGGTCAGTGCCGTAGACGGCCGTTCGGCAAGTAGCCGGTGTAAACCACCCCGGCAACTCGACCGGTTCGACATCGCGGGTTAGCTCATAGACCCCGGCCGGGGTGGTCGATCCGGGGATGAGGACTTGCCCAGCCGACGCCGCGGGTGTCGATCAGCCACCCCGCCCTGTGGTGGGTATTGCCCAGCCGGGCGTTTGTGGGTTGGCGGAAGTAGAGGTGGGTGCCGCCGGAGGGGGTCGCCACGGTGTAGGTGTCGGGGATGGTGGCCCCGGCCTCGGCCGCGAGGTGGGCCAGGACCTGTGCTCCGCTCGCGATCCCCCGACTCCGCGGCGAGGCGTTCGGCACTGTTGGCCGCTGCCCGCAACCCTGCCGCGCCCGGGATTGCGGCGAGGTCTCCAAGCGGGCCGTAGGCCCGCATCAGCTTGGCGAGCACCTGGCCGACCTCGTGGACAGCCATCATCAGTATCTCGGAGGCCAGGACCCGTAGCCGTTCCGTACCGGATGTTCGGAACAAGGCGCCTACGCCATTCGACGTACCTGGGGGATGTCAGCGAGGTTGCGTAGAGTCACCGTGCTGTGGATACGACTGTGGACACAAACGTCATCCTCTTCCAGGTAAACGGTAGGGATGACGACCTGCTTCGGGGAGCGGCGCCCGCCAAGGCCGAGGACGCTGTCCGGCAGGCATGGCGCCAGGTACAGGAGGAGCGGCCGATCCAGGCAGCCGAGATAACCCGGGTGCACAGCATCTGGCAGGCATCACGGATGGATCGGGTCTTCCTGGCCGGGACTTTTCGCGGCGCCGAGTACACCTATCAGTTCGATCGTCCCAAGGGCGATGACTGGAGTGAGGCCTTCGAATTCGCGGGCAAGGTGATGGCACGGGCCGGCGAGCTCATGGAGCTGGAACGTGGCACGGAGACGTTCCTGAAGGCCGAAAAGGATGGTGAATGGTTGCCGATCCTCCACACCTACGACGGCCCGTTGAAGATCTACGCTTCCTTGCCGCTGGCGGACGGCAGGCTGCACGTCGGGTTCGCCAAGACAACGATCATGCCCAACGGTCGGATCGGCATGTCCCACCTCCTACGAAACAGGTTCGAGGAGATGAGCGAGGCCGAGTTCTTCGAGTTTGCTGGCGAAGCACTCGGCAACCTCAAACGCGGGCTCTCCTTCACGGGACATTCGGACGAGGAGAAGGGACTCCTACTCACTCTGGAGCGCCGCGACAACAACCTGTGCGCAGGGTCCGCGATCGTACTGGGCGACTTCCACGAGAAGACGGCCGAGAAGGTCGGCGAGGACAAGCTGATCGTGGGCCTGATCAGCCCGGACCATATCTACGTAGCGGGCGCGAGTTCGGGTTGGGTCGAGGAGATCAAGGGCTGGGTCCGTACCTCGCCCGATACGAGCGGCGACCTGGTTCCCAGCGCCCTGCTGATCGACGGTCCCGGAAGCATGGAAATCATCGCCGAGCGTCCCACCGGGCGAGTGCCCGCCGACACACCGACCGGGCGGGGACAGCTGGTCGCGGGCGTGTTGAGTATGTGCAGGTCAAGCGGTGTATAGGTTCGGACCTTTGTAAGGCAGGGGTCAGGGGTTCGATTCCCCTCAGCTCCACCCGGATCCTGTTCGATGGCCGTTGGCCATCGACCCGATGTCCCGTTCTGCTGTGAGGGCCGAGCCCCCACAGCCCCACGGCATGTGTTTCTCCCGACCCAGCGTGGCCTGATCAGGCGCTTCGTACATTGAGGCGCCGCACGCCGCTTGTCATGGCGTGCGGCGGTGTCGGCGGTCGCAGTGATGGTGTCCTGTCTGGCCGGCTTTGTGATCGTCGTGGCGGGCACCACTGTCGAGGAACGGTGGCGACCGCCCGCCGATGGCGCCTCCTCGCGGCTGCGGCAGAAGTTCGGACAACGGGTGTACGGCAGCTACGCCTAATTTGGACGGAAGTAGTCGCTGGTGAAGAACGAGTCGGCCTTCGACAGGGCTTTGCCGTCTCGCCAGATGTCACCAGGGCGGTTGGCGTAGCCGAGGAGTGCGCCACCCCAGTGCATGCCGAGGTAGTCGGCGGTGCTGCGCAGGGTGTCGACCAATGGGCTCGCCTTGGCGGGGTCTTCCTCGCTGAGCGCGGTGATCGCCCACAGCGTTTTGCCTGCCATCCGGCTGCGGAAATCCAGGCCGGGCACGCGCATCCAGCCCGCCCAGTAGTCGAGATACAGCTTCACGCTCGCGCTGACGCTGTACCAGTACAGCGGCGAGGCGATGACGAGGTCGGTGGTTTCCAGGGTGGCGTCGAGCAGGGTTTTCGCGTGTCCGGTGGGCTGAGGGTAGACACCGTCGCTGCCATGCCGGATGTCTTCGAAGGCGGGTAGTGGGAGGTCGCGGAGCCGCAGCCATCGCTGGTCGGCACCCGGCGGCAGCTTTTCGGCGGCCCGCCGGGCCAGATGCTCGGTGTTGCCACCGGTGCGGGCGCTGCCCAGCAGGAAGAGGAAGTCGCGGTTGTTTTCGTCGTTCACAGACACGCCAGGTGAAAGGAACAGACCATCCGGGAGATTCCCGTCTGCGGCAGGATCGGGAAGATGCGGGCGGAACGACTGGTGGCTTTGCTGTTCGTCTTGCAGAGCCGCCGCAGCGCGACGATCGCCGAACTGGCGAAGGCACTCGGGGTGTCCGAGCGGACGATGCATCGTGACGTGGCGGCGTTGCAGGCGTCGGGCGTTCCCTTGTGGACGGAGCCGGGGCGGTACGGGGGAGTGCGGCTCGTGGAGGGCTGGCGCACCCGGCTCGACGGGCTCACCTCCCGGGAGGCGGTCGCGATCTTCGCGATGGGGGTGCCGCGAGCACTGGCGGAACTGGGGCTGGGCACGGCGATGTCGGCGGCACACGCGAAGCTTTCGGCGACGCTGCCCGCCCCGTTGCGTGAGCAGGCACAGCATCTGGCACAACGGTTCCATCTCGACGCGCCCGGCTGGTTCCGACGCGAAGACGACGCCGAGCACCTGGCGGCGGTCGCCCGTGCGGTGTGGGAGCAGCGGCGCGTGCGCGTCACCTACGGGCGCGGGGATCGGACCGTCGAGCGGGTGCTGGAGCCGTTGGGACTCGTGCTCAAGGCCGGGGTGTGGTACCTCGTCGCGGCCGTCGGGGAGGAGGTGCGCACCTACCGTGCCGGGCGGATCGAGGCGGTCGAGGAACTCGACGAGCGGTTCGACCGGCCACCCGGGTTCGAGCTCGTGAGCTGGTGGGAGCGTTCGTCGGCGCGGTTCGAGCGTGAGCTGGCCAGAACGGCGGTGCGGGTCCGGCTCAGTCCCGGTGGCCTGCGCGCGCTGCCCTCGGTCATCGGTGCCGGTCTCGCGGCGGAGGCGCTGGAGCAGGCCGGTCCGCCGGGTGCCGACGGGTGGACCGAGGTGGAACTGGCGTTGGAGACACCGGAGATCGCGGCCGCGCAACTGCTCGGGCTGGGGCCGGAGGTCGAGGTCGTCGCACCACCCGCCGTGCGGGCCGCGTTCGCGGACCTCGCACGGCGGATGGTGGAGCGTCACCGGTAACCGGTGGTGTCTCCCGCCCGGTCGGTGCCCGACACCTCGGCGATGTAGCGCCAGGCGTCCGGACGGCTGCCGTCGACATCGGTGATCCCGTAGACCTTCGCGAGCTGACCACTGCTCAGGGTCTGCCCTGAAAAGCGCGCCTTGTCCGGATCCCCGGCCAGTGCGGCGACGGTACGCCCGACGAAGGCCGGTGTCTCCGAGATGGCGAAGTCCGGTTCCTTGGCCGTCGCGTCACGCCAGTTTTCCTCGCGCACGCCGAAGATTTCGAGCATGGCCTCCGAGCGCAGCCAGCCCGGGGTCATGGCCACCGCCGTGCACCCGTGAACCTCCATCTCGGCCGCTTCGCCGATGGCGAGGTAGTGTGCCGTGGCCTTCGCCAGGTAGAACGCCAACGTGGTTCCCTTGCGGTACTGGGCGTTGTATTCGGCCGTGCCGTCGGTCATCTCCACCACGAGGCCGCCCGGTTTGCGGATCACCAGCGGCAGCAGGTGGTGAGCGGTGATCAGATGGGCGTCGATCCCGAGGTGGAGCATGCGCAGGCTCGCCTCCAGCGAGTGCTCCCACACCGGCTGCCCCCATGCCATGTGGTGGTCGCCGCCCCACACACCGTCCACCAGGATGTCCAGCCCGCCGTGGTCGCCGTCGATGCGCTCGGCGAGGCCCCGCACCTGCTCGGGGTCCAGGTGGTCGACCCGCAGTGCGACCGATGTTCCGCCCGCCTGCCGGACCAGTTCGGCGGTCTCCTCGATGGTCTCGGTCCGGTTCACTTCGGACCGCTGCCCCCCGGAGGAACGTCCCGTCACGTAGACGGTCGCCCCGTTCCTGCCGAGCTCCACCGCGATCGCCCTGCTCGCGCCCCGGGTACCCCCGGCCACCAGTGCCACCTTGTTCGTGAGATCTGTCTTCATGCCGACGACGATCGCCGCGAACCCTGCCACGGCATGGCAGGGTTTCGGAAACTATTTCCCCGCGAACACCTCGGCCGCGGCGCGGTGGAGGGCGTCGGCGAGCCGGTTCACGGCCTCCGTGGGCGGTTGCGGGAGCCGGGCGAGGACGACGCGGCGCTGTTCGACCGGGCCGCCGTGCACGGGCAGGATCCGCACCCCTGCCGGGGCCGCGGAGGCGAGGCCCGCCGGCACCGTGGTCACGCCGCAACCGGCGGCGACGAGATGCAGTTTCGCGAGCCAGTCCCGTGCCGTGTGGACGACTTCCGGTCGATCGTCCAGGCCCGGCCACATGCCCATCAGCTCGTCCTTTCCGGACGGTGCGGCGATCCAGCGCTGACCGCGCAGTTCCGCAACGGTGACCGCTTCGGCCCGCGCGAGCGGATGCGTCGCGGGGACCGCGACGCACAGCGGACGTTCGGTGAGCGTCCGCAACTCCAGCGGTGGCGACTCCGTGTCGAGCGGGCGGAACGGTGGTCCGGACGCCAGCACGGCGAGGTCCAGCGTGCCCGTCCGCAGCGCGCGGGCGAGGGCTGGCGTGCTGCCTTCGCGGGTCACCACGGTGATGGCCGGATCGGTGCGGCGCAGCGTCGCGAGTGCTGCGGGGACGAGGAAGGCACCCGCGCTGGCGAACCAGCCGAGCCGGACCGTACCGGCCCGCGCGGGCAGGCCGGCCAGTTCGCGGGCCGCGGCATCCAGCTGGTCCAGCACGATCGTGGCGTGCCGCAGCAGGATGTGCCCCGCTTCGGTCAACTGGACGCCGTCATGCCGTCGCTCCAGCAACCGCACCCGCGCCGCCCGTTCCAGTGCCGAGATCTGCCGGGAGACGGCGGACTGGGTGTAGCCCAGTGCGGCCGCGGCCGCGGTGAGCGTGCCCCGTTCCGTCACCTCGCGGAACACCCGCAGTGCGCCGGGTGAGACATCGGCCAAGTCCATGAAACTTACGCATACCAGCGCTGAGAAACTTTCGCTGTTCGCATGGCCGCGATGTTCCTAACCTGAAGTCATGACAGCGCAACGCATCGCCCTGGTCACCGGGGCCAACCAGGGGCTCGGTTTCGCACTCGCCGAGGGGTTGGCGGCCGGGCTGGGGCCCGAGGACCTGGTTCTGCTCACCGGACGCGATGAACGGCGGGTCGCCGACGCCGCCGCACTCGTCGCGAACGCCCCCGGCACGAAGAGCCGGGTCGAGGGCCGGGTGCTCGACGTCAGCGACGCGGACGCGGTGGCACGCATGGCCGCCGAACTCGAACGGGCCTACGGCGGGGTGGACATCGTCCTGTCGAACGCGTCGGCCCGGATCACCCCCGACCGGTCGCAGGCCGAGCAGGCCGACGCCTTCGTCGCGGTGGCCAACGGCGGCACGCACGCGATCCTGCGGTCTTTCGGGCCGGTGCTGCGGCCCGGGGGCAGGCTGCTCGTGGTCGCCAGCTCCCTGGGCATGCTGGGCAGGCTCGATCCCCGGCTGCACCACCTTTTCGAAGGCGCCACCCTCGACCGGGTCGAGCAGGTCGTCGAAGCCTGGCTCAAGGCCATCCACGACGGCACCGCCGAATCGCTGGGCTGGCCGGCGTGGATCAACGTCCCGTCCAAGGTGGCCCAGGTCGCGGCCGTGCGGGCGGTCGCGGCGCAGCGCCGCGAGCGCGATCTCACGGACGGCACGCTGATCGCTGCGGTCTGTCCCGGCCTCATCGATACCGCCGCGTCGCGGCCGTGGTTCGACGACTTCAGCCAGGCGCAGACCCCGGAGCAGGCCGCTCGCGCCCTGCTCGACCTGGTGTTCGCCAAGGAAATCGACCCGAAGCAGTACGGCGAACTCGTCCGGTTCGGCCAGGTCATGCCCTGGACCGGAGGGGCACCGTCGGAGTACCAGGACGAGTTGGTCAAGCGCGGCTGAAGCCGGTGGCCGATGGCCGCACGGGAATCACGGGCGATCCTCTGCAGCCTGACCGCCCGGCGGTGGCCGTTCTCCCGTGTGACGATGAGGCCATGCCAGCGGCAGTCCGGACCAGGCAGCGCCGCGCCCGGCTGACCTGGGCGCAGTTGGCCCAGGTACTGGGGCTGGGCCTCGCCTTCGCCATCACCGCCGTCGACCCGCTGATGCTCAGCCTCAACCTGACCGAGGTCAGTCACGGCCTGGCCGTGCCCAGCGACAAGCTGGGGTTCCTCAGCGGACTTGCGACGCTGGTCATCGCCGCCGCGGTGCTGGCGATCGGGAACCTCGGCGACCGGTTCGGGCTCAAACGCCTGCTGCTGTTCGGGTTCGCCCTCAACGTCTTCGCCCAACTGCTGGGGGCGGTGTCCCCGACGTACTGGTTCCTGCTGATGGCGCGCTTCCTGGACGGGTTGGCGCTCACCGCACTGCTCGGCCTGTCGCTGGCGTTGCTGAGGGTGTCGATACCCGACGAGATACGCCCGATAGCGCTGGGCGTCTTCATGGCCACCGACGCCTTCCTGTTCGGTGTGACGCCGCTGATCGGCGGGCAACTGGTCGCCGCGCTGGGCTGGCGGTACCTGTTCCTGGTCACGCCGGTGCTGGCGCTGGGCGGCCTCATGCTCACCATCCGCCACGTGGCCGAACCTCCAGTCCGGCGCGGTGCGGGCTTCGACGTCCTCGGCGTCGTCCTCTTCGGCTGTGCCCTGCTGTGCCTTGTCTTCGGCGTCGGTGAGATCCAGAACGGGTTCACCGTCCAGGCGTGGGGACCGCTGCTGGTCGCCGCCGTCGCGCTCACCCTGTTCGTGATCCAGGAGCTGCGGACCCCGCGGCCGGCGCTGGACCTGAGCCTGTTCCGCATCGCCCCCTTCGTGATCGCCGTGGTGTCGGCGCTGACCCTCAACTTCCTGTCCGCCGGGTTCAGCGTGGTGCTGAGCCAGTTCGGCGGGAACGTCCTGAACCTGTCCGCGAGGGCGATCGGGCAGCTGTACCTGCCGGGCACCCTGGTACTGGCCGCGGTCAGTGTGCTCACCGGGCGGCTGATCGCCCGGTACGGCGCACGGCCCGTGCTGCTCGTGGGCTTGATCGCGCTCACCACGGCCGGACTGGTGCAGGCCGCCACGACCACACCGACGATGGCGGTCTGGCTCCTGGTGCTCATCACCTGGCTCGGTAACCTCGGCTGTTTCCTCACCTCCACCCCGGCCTCGGACATCGTGATGTCCCATGCCCCGCCCGAAAAGGCGGGCGCGGTGACCGCCGTGCAGCCGACCTTCGGGATGATCGGGTACGCGCTGGGGCCGACGGTCTACATCCTGCTGATCAACCTGCTGTTCCAGCGGCAGTGGCTGGCCGACGCCGAGTCCCGCGCGCTGTCCGCGCAACAGGCCCGGCACGATGTGGATGCGGTGACGGCCGCGATGGCGAACAGTCCCGGGAACACCGGTTACAACCCGAACCTCGTGCAGCAGATGCAGGGCCTGACGCTGGGCGTGGACTACTCGAACGCGGTCCGGATCACCATGGCCGTGGTCAGCCTGCTGCCGCTGGTCGTGATCCTGCTGACCGTCGTGTTCGTGCCCCGCGCGCGGCGGCGGGAAGCCGACCGAGGTGCCGTGTGATGATCGGTGCCAGGCATGCTTTGCCCATGACATGGACTGCCCCTGAGGTGGTTCGCGCGGGCGGCTCGACCAGCGCGCCCGAACGGACCCTGCTGACCGGTTACCTGACCTTCCAACGCGAGACCCTGCTGGCCAAATGCGCCGGGTTGACCGGTGAGCAGCTCGCTCAGCGGTCCGTACCGCCGTCGAGCCTGTCGCTGCTCGGCCTGATCCGTCACCTGGCGAAGGTCGAGCGGATCTGGTTCCGTGAGCGGTTCTCGGGGCAGGAACTGCCGCCGATGTACGACCCGGCCAAGGGCAAGGACGCCGATTTCGACGATCTGGACCCCGAGCGGGCCGAGGCCGACTACGCGCGGTATCGCGAGGAGTGGCGTCTGGCCGACGAGGCCGTCGCGGACGCCTCGCTGGACGACACGTTCGACCACCGCGGCGAGCCGTTCTCGTTGCGCATGATCTACCAGCACATGATCGGGGAGTACGCCCGGCACAACGGACATGCGGACCTGTTGAGGGAACAGGTCGACGGCGTGACGGGTCCGTAGCGTGGCGAAGCGGCGCAAGGGCGGTGAACCGGTGCCGGGGAAGTATCCGGTGCGCTTCGGTACGGCCGAGTTGCTGGCCGATGCCGACCGGCCCGGCGGGTGGCTGCTCAGTGTCGACGGGATCGCACAGTCCTACGTCGACCTCGACGATCCGACGCACCTGGAATTCGACTACGTGCGGCGCATGGGCGATGTCGTCGACTGTCTCCGGGAGGGACCGCTGGAAGCGGTCCATCTCGGGGGCGCCGGCTGCACGCTGCCCCGCTACGTCGCCGAGACCCGGCCCGGCTCGCGGCAACTGGTCTTCGACGCCGACGGCCCGCTGATCGAGCTCGTGCGCGAGCAGCTCGACCTGCGCTCCGTGCCTCAGCTGCGAGTGCGGATCTCCGACGGCAGGGAGGGGCTGGCCACCCGGCGCGACAATTCCGCCGATCTCGTGGTGGCCGACGTGTTCCAGCGCGCCCGCATGCCCGGCGGGCTCGCCACCGTCGAGTTCACCACGGACGTGGCGAGAGTGCTGCGACCGGCGGGCACCTACCTGATCAATATCGCGGATGGGCCCGGCCTGGTGTTCACCCGCCGCACCGTCGCCACCGTGACGGCGGTGTTCCCGCACGCGCTGCTGCTGGCCGAGCCGGGCGTGTTGCGGGGCCGCCGTTTCGGCAACGTGGTGCTGGCCGCGTCGCCCGTCGAACTGCCGGTCGCCGCGGTGGCCGCTCGGGCGGCCTCGGCGGCGTTCCCCGCCCGCTGCGTGGCGGGCGAGGACCTGATCACGTTCCGGGGGAGGGCGAAACCGATGACCGACGCCGACGCGACGCCTTCACCCGAGCCGCCCTGGAACTCCTTCGGCCTCCCGAGCCGCTAGGGGTCAGCCGAGGAGCAGGCAGAACCGCTCGGTGGCGATGTTCCCGCCGGAGAGGAGTACGCCGATCCGGCGGCCGGGGAGGCGGACCTTCCCCGCCAGCAGCGCCGCCACGCCGACCGCGCCGCTGGGCTCGACGACGATCTTCATCCGGTCGAACAGGAAGCGCATCGCGTCGCGGATCTCGTCGTCGGTGACCGTGGCGACCTCGCCGACCAGCCGCCGGTTGATCTCGAAGGTCAGTTCGCCGGGGGTGGGCGCGGCCAGGCCGTCCGCGATGGTCTGGGGAACCCCGATGTCGACCCGTTCCCCGGCCGCGAAGGAGCGCTGGTGGTCGTCACCCGCGGCCGGTTCGACACCGATCATCGCCGTGTCCGGGAACAGCGAGGTGGTGGCGATGGCGCTGCCCGCCATCAGCCCGCCGCCGCCCATCGGGACGAGCATCGCGTCCAGCCGTCCGGTCTCGTCGACGAACTCCAGTGCGGCGGTGCCCTGGCCGGCGATCACGGCCGGGTGGTCGTAGGGCGGGACGATGGTGAAACCGTGCTGCTCGGCCAGGTCCGCGGCGAGGGCGGCCCGGTCCTCGGTGTACCGGTCGAACCGGCGGATGTCCGCGCCGTACCCGCGCACGGCTTCGACCTTGGACTCCGGCGCGTCGATCGGCATCAGGATGGTCGCCTTGGTGCCCAGCAGCGATGCGGCCAGCGCGACGGCCTGCGCGTGGTTGCCCGAGGAATAGGCGCAAACCCCGCGCGCGAGCTGCTCCGGGGAGAGCTGCGACAGCGCGTTGTAGGCGCCACGGAACTTGAACGCCCCGATCCGCTGAAAGTTTTCACACTTTAGGAAGACTTCGGCGCCAGCCCGCTCGTCCAGGGTGCGGGAGGTGAGCACGGGAGTCCGGTGCGCTTGGCCGGTCAGCCGCAGGGCGGCGGCCCGGACGTCGTCGAGAGTCAAGGTCACTTGGACAGTATGTCGGATATCTGGACCAATAGTCCAGTGACTTGGGGCGTGGTTCACTGTGCCCGATGCGTCGAGTCGTGCTCGTTCTCGCAACCTTCACCCTGGTCACCGGCCTGGGCGCGGTCGGCTGCTCCCAGCACCCCGCGCCGGTCGCCAAGCCGTCCTCGTCCAGCGCGCCGCCGCCGGCCACCACCACCACCTCGGCCGCCCCTGCGCTGCCGCCCGATCCGCAGCCGGTGGCCGCCGCTCCATGCCCCTACCTCGCCACCGACTTCGCCGCTCAGGCCAACGGGCAGCGGGTGTCGGTGGTGAAGCTCTCCGCCGACCGGCCCCACCCGGCGTGCTTCTTCTACGACCGCGCGGGAAAGCTCCAGCTGACCGTGCGGATCTACGTCGGCGAACCGGCCGTGGCCACCGCTCTGGTGGACCACGTGGCGCCCGTGGACACCAGCAATCCCGCGACCGATCCCCCCGGCTGGCAGGGCGGATACCAGCAGATGGACGGGGGTGCGGTGTACGCGGTCGCGAAGCAGGGCACGGCGGTCGTGGTCACCACCGACCAGATGCAGACAGTCAAGGCGAGAACCGTTACGAAACAAACAATTTCCGCTCTGGGGCTCTAACGCAGACGGCCTGAAGTGTCCGATCGATCTTGTACTACTCTGATCGCCACCTGCGGCCGGGGAGGACCAGCACCCGGGGTCGGTGTGCCAAGGGCCGCAGGTAAATCCATGTACCCCAAAGCGAAGAAGGAAACATCCGTGGCTGACACCCTCAAGGCAATCCTGCTCGACTCCGGCAGGCGTCCGGCCGTCGTCGCCGACCTGGAGAACCTGGTCGACGAAGAGGTCGCGGACAAGGGCGGCGTTTCGGGTGCCGTGATCAAGACTGGTTTCGCGGCCGTCAAGAAGATCAAGCCGGGCATCATCGGTTCGGCGGTCGACAGCCTGCTCGACGATTTCGCTGCCTCCCTCGAGCCGTTCTACGCCGACTACAAGGCCACGGGTGGCACCGACTTCGGTGGCTACCTCGCGGGCCGCGGTGACGAGGCCGCGGACGCGCTGCTCAGCGTCACCGACGGTCGTGCGGAGCAGACCTCCCGGGACAGCATCAAGAAGGTCTACAGCAAGCTGCGCCCGAACGGGAAGAAGAACGTCGAGGAAGCGCTTCCCCGCCTCGGCAAGCTGATCGACAAGCACGCGGCGACCGCCTGATCCCGGTCCCGTCAGTCCGAAGGCCACCATCCCGGCGAACCCGCCGCGATGGTGGCCTTCAGACTGTCTCGGCCGGATTCAGGCCTTGCGGTGCTGAGCCGAGGACGCCGCCTGTGCGGTCTGCTGGCCGTTCGCGCTCGGCGCTGTCTCGGCCTTCGGCGTCGTGCCGGTGTGTGGCGGCTCGGCCGCGACCGGGGGCTGCGGCTTCGGGCGCAGGGCGGCGAAGGCCGCTCCGCCCGCGAGCACGGCGATGCCCAGCAGCCAGGGCCAGCGGCGGCGGCGCCTGCCACCCTTGGCCGCCAGCTTCGCCTCCGCCAGTGCGGCCTTGAAGTCCCTCTTCGCGATCTTGAAATCGCGCTTGGCCTTGCGCTTCGATTCCCCTGCCGCCTTGGCGGCCCGTAGCGCGGCCTTGCGGGCCTTGCGGCCCGGTTTGCGCATCTCGGCGAGCCGTTCGGCTGCCTCCTTGCGCGCCTGCTTACCTGCCTTGGCGAGCTCCTTGCGGGTCTGGCCGGACTTGCGGGCCAGGTCCGCCGTGGCCTGACGGCTTCGCTTCGCCGCCTCCTTACGGGCCCCTTCGGTGCTCTCCGCGGCCACCTGCGCGACACGGACGGTGGCCTCGGCCCCCGCCTTACCCGCCTCGACGGCGCGTTTACGCAGGCCCAGCAAGCCGGTCCGGACCGACTCGCCGACCGAGTCCGTTGCTCGGGTCATGGCCTTCACCTCGTCAATCGTTGTTCAACCGGTGGTTACCCCGTCCCCTATCCTGCCCGTCTCCGGCCGATCGCGCTGTGGATGGCACGATGAGAGGCGTGAGTGAGAGCAACGAATCCCTCGTTGGTGGCAAGCTCCAGGCGGTGCTGCACACCAACCACGGGGACATCCGGCTGAACCTTTTCCCTGATCACGCGCCCAAGACGGTGAAGAACTTCGTGGGCCTCGCGGAGGGCACGAAGGAGTACAGCCAGCCCAACGCCAAGGGGGACTCCTCGGGGCCCTTCTACGACGGTTCCGTCTTCCACCGGGTGATCTCCGGCTTCATGATCCAGGGTGGGGATCCGACGGGCACCGGCCGTGGCGGTCCCGGCTACCGGTTCGCCGACGAGTTCCACCCGGAACTGCAGTTCAACCGCCCGTACCTGCTGGCGATGGCGAACGCGGGGCCGGGCACGAACGGTTCCCAGTTCTTCATCACGGTCGCGCCGACCGCGCACCTGAACTTCAAGCACACGATCTTCGGTGAGGTCGCGGACCAGGCGTCGCGCCAGGTCGTCGACTCGATCGCCAACGCCGCCACCGGGGTGGCCGACCGCCCGATCAACGAAGTGGTCATCGAGAAGATCGACATCGAGCGCTGAGTCGTTTCGGGCGGGTAGTTTGGAGGCATTGTGAACCAGCCTCCCAACGCTCATCCCCCGGCACCGGCCCTGCCGGGCTGCTGGTGGCACCCGAACAGGCAGACCGGTCTGAGCTGCACGCGCTGCGGCCGGCCTGCCTGTCCCGACTGCCTGCGTGAGGCCGACGTCGGCTCCCACTGCGTCGACTGCGCGGCGGTGAACCACCGGCAGGCGCGGGCCGCCCGGCCGATGTCGCCCCAGGCTCTCGTCGGGGCGCGGTCGTCGGGGACGTCCGTGGTCACCCCGGTGCTGATCGGGTTGAACCTGCTCGCGTTCGTGGTCACCGTGGTCCAGGCGAACAGCCTGGTGGACAACCAGGTCTCCACCCTGTTCGGGGACTGGGTGCTGTGGCCGAGGGCGATCGCGGGTGCGGACCAGTGGTGGCGGCTGGTCACGAGTGGCTTCCTGCACTTCGGCCCGTTGCACATCCTGTCGAACATGGTCGCGCTGCTGGTGCTGGGGCGGGATCTGGAGCCGCTGCTCGGCAAGGCCCGGTTCCTCGTGCTGTACCTCGTCTCGTTGCTCGGCGGGGCTGCGGCGGTGTACGCCTTCGGTGATGCGAACGGGGCGACGGCCGGGGCTTCCGGGGCCATCTTCGGGCTGCTCGCCGGGGCTCTCGTGGTCGTGCTCCGGATGCGGCTCAACCCGATGCCGATCATCGTCACCGTCGCGCTGAACGCGGTCATCACGCTGAGGGTGCCGCAGATTTCGATCTGGGGGCACCTCGGCGGTTTCCTCACCGGCCTGGTGGTCATCGCGGTGCTGGTGTACGCCCCGAAGAAGAACCGGGTGGGGTGGCAGACCGCCGGGGTGCTGCTGGTGGTGGCAGCCGCGGTGGCGCTGGTGGTCCACCGGGACGCGCAGCTCGCCGGGGTGGTGTGCGGGCCCGACGCACAGGCGGCACTGGTCTGCACGCCCGGCTGACCGGGAGCCGATCAGCCCCGCAGGTTCGCCAGTGCGTCGAGCACCTCGCGCGGATCGGCGCCCAGTTCCAGCCTGCCGAAGATGAACAGGTGGTCACCCGCGGAGATCTCCAGCGTGGTGCTGTCCCGGCCGAGGCGTTTGGCGGTGCGCAGCGTGGTCCGCGTTTCCGGCCAGGTGAACTCATGAGCGCCGCGGGCGGTGCGCACGCGCACGCCCCGTGGGTCGGCGGCGAGCCGGGGCCTGACCACCGAGCCGTGCACCGACAGCGCCAGCAGCACCATCGCGGCGACGCCGAGCAGCAGGGCACCTCGCGGGTCGGCGTAGAGCACGGCGCCCGTGAGCGCGGCGGCAGCGGCCAGCCAGCCGAGGGCGACGAGAGCCGGCTGTGGAGCCCAGTGTGCCGCGTAGTTATCCACAGGGGTTATCCACAGTGGGGATGAATTACAACCGTGTCATCCATCGTCAAGAGGCCGTTCGGAGTAATTTCCGCGGCCGTTAGCGCCATCGCATGGTCATCATCAGACCGGTGATCATCAGCCCGAAGCCGACCGCGAAGTTCCAGTTCCCGAGATCGGACATGAAACCGATCTTGTCCGCGGCGATGTAGTTCACCACGAGCCAGGCCAGGCCGATCAGCATCAGCCCGAACATGACGATCTTGTAGATCGGATGGGACGGCCCCGCTGCGCGCACCTTGACCGGGGTGCGCCGGTCGGCAGGCGGGGTGTACGCCGTCTTCTTGCGGACCTTCGACTTGGGCATCGGTACCTCGCGCGCTCGGGTGAACTAGGGATGCACAGCGTCTTTGCGCGCACCCACCGCTGGCTCCACACGTTAACGTAAGCGGGCTGACGAGAGGAGCGCGCGTGGCGATACTGCAAGCACCGCCGCCGAAGTCGTCGCCCGGCCGTGGCAGGAAGACCGTGCGCACCCTGGGCGAGCTGCTGATCACGGCGGGCCTCGTGATCCTGCTGTTCGTGGTCTACGAGCTGTACGTGACCGACGTGTTCTCCGCCGAGAAGCAGGCCAATGCCGCCTCGACGCTGGAAGGCGACTGGGCCAAGGGGCGCGAACTGCATCCCGAGCTGATCGACGGCCAGGCCTTCGCCAAGATCTACATCCCGACCTTCGGCGCCGACTACCACTTCACCATTCAGCAGGGGACCGACGAAAAGTCGCTGGAGGTCGGGCCGGGGCACTACAAGGGCACCGCACTGCCCGGCGAGCCGGGCAACTTCGCGGTCGCCGGGCACCGGGTCGGCAAGGGCGCCCCGTTCAACGACCTCGACCTGCTGAGTTCCTGTGACGCGATCGTCATCGAGACCCAGACCGATTTCTTCGTGTACCGCGTGCTGCCGCACGCCGACGAGATCGCCGGCTGGGCCACCGGCAAGGGGCGCGATCCGAAGTGCCGGCGAGTCAGCACGTTGCGGACGAACGCCCAGGACGGCGGGCCCTACGGCCAAACCGTGGGGCGCGAGGTGGTGACCCCGGACCAGGTCACGGTGATCGCGCCGGTGCCGCACCGGGCCCCCGACCTGCTGCCGCCCGCGCAGCAGGTCGCGCTCCTCACGCTGACCACCTGCCACCCCCAGTTCTCGGACCGGCAGCGGCTCATCGTGCACGCGGTGCTGACCAACCAGTACCCGAAGGGGAACGGCGCGACCTACGCGCAGTTGCTGCAAGCCCTCGGGGAGGGATAGATGTACGGCTGGATCTGGCGGCACCTGCCCGGGCCGGTGGCCGCGAAGCTCTTCCTGGCGATCGTGCTGGTCGCGGGCGTGGTGGCACTGCTGCTCTTCGTGGTGTTCCCGTGGCTGGACCCGCTGCTGCCGTTCAATAACGTCTCGGTGCAGTGAGGAAGCCCCGGTAGTCTGGTGGCCATGCGCGTCCTCGTCGTCGACAACTACGACAGCTTCGTCTACAACCTGGTGCAGTACCTGGCCCAACTCGGTGCCGACTGCACCGTCTGGCGCAACGACGAGGTGGACATCGAGCGCATCACCGAGTTCGACGGCGTCCTGGTGTCGCCGGGGCCGGGCACGCCCGAGCGGGCGGGTCAGAGCATCGACGTGGTGCGCCGATGCGCCGACACCCGCACCCCGGTGCTCGGTGTCTGCCTCGGGCATCAGGCGATGGGAGTCGCCTGGGGCGGCACCGTGGACCGTGCGCCCGAACTCCTGCACGGCAAGACCAGCCTGGTTTTCCACGAGGATAAGGGTGTGCTGGCCGGCCTGCCCAATCCGTTCACCGCGACCCGTTACCACTCCCTGACCGTGCTGCCGGAGACCGTGCCGGACTGCTTCGAGGTCACCGCCCGGACCGAATCCGGAGTGGTGATGGCGATGCGGCACCGGGAGTTGCCGGTGGAAGGGGTGCAGTTCCACCCGGAATCCGTGCTGACCGAGCGAGGGCACCTGATGCTGGCGAACTGGATGGCCGGGGCCGGGCATCCGGTGCCACGGGCGGTGGTGGACGCGCTGGTCACCGAGGTCGAGGCACTGCGCAAGACCGCCGTGGCATGACCCCGCTGCTCCGGCTGCGCGCGGTCGGAAAGCGTTATGGCGCGGGTCCGGACGTATTGTCCGGTGTGAACCTGGAGATCCGGCCCGGCGAGGTGCTCGGCGTGGTCGGCACCAACGGTTCGGGCAAGTCCACCCTGCTGCGCATTCTCGCCGGGCTCTCGGCGCCTTCCGCCGGAGCGGTCGAGGGCAGCCCGTCGGTCGGGTACGTGCCCGACCGCTTTCCGGCCGCCACCCGCATGACCGCGGTGAGCTACCTGCGGCACCTGGGCCGGATCCGCGGCGGGCCTCATGCCCGTGACCTGTCCGGACGTGCCGTCGAGTTGTTGGACCGGCTCGCGCTCGTGGGCGGTCCCGGCGCCCCGATCCGCAGCCTGTCCAAGGGGAACGCCCAGAAGGTCGCGCTCGCCCAGGCCCTGCTGACCGAGCCCGAGCTGCTCGTGCTGGACGAGCCGTGGTCCGGGCTGGATCCCGCCGCGCACGGTGTGCTCGCCGAGCTCCTCGCGGAGAGCCGCGAACGCGGGGCGGCCGTGGTCTTCACCGAGCACCGGGTGGATCATGCGCGCGCCTGTGCGACGCGCGTGTCCCGGCTCGTCGCGGGCTCGCTGAGACCGGCGCTACCGCCCACGCCCGGCGACGAGCGGGCCGTGCGGATCGTCCTCCGCGGCGAGGGCGCCGACGACTGGCGGGACGAGCCCGGGGTGATCGAGGTGGGTCAGGAAAGCCGGGGAGGTCGGGGGCGTCGGGGAGGTCGAACTGACCGTGGCGCGGGACCAGTCGGACGCGGTGTTGCTGTCGGCACTGCGGCGGGGATGGTCCGTGGTCAAGCTCGACAGCACGGCCGACGACAGCACCGCCGCCACGGGAAGCCCGAGCGGCCGGTGATCCGCTATCAGCTGGCCCTGCTGGGGCATTCGCAGCGCTACCTGCCGCCCGTGCTGGCCTTTCTCCTGGTCATGGGCGTGCTCTACACCGACCGGGGGGCCCCGCAGATTCCGCAGTACGCAGTGTCGTGCGGCGCGCTCACGGTGATCGCCTGCTGGCTGGCCATCGCACTGGTCGACACCGAGGATCCGGTCCAGCGGTTGATCACGCTGACCCACGCCGGGCCGGTCCGCCTGGTCGGCGGCGTGGCGGCTTCGGTGCTGATCTGTTGCGCCGGGCTGACCGTGGTGTCCCTGGTGTGGTCGGCGATCGTGTTCAGGGGGTTCGCCCCCGCCGCGCTGGGCGTGGGGGCTCTCGCACATCTCACCGCGGCACTGACCGGGATCTCCGTCGGCCTGTCCTGTTCCCGGCTGATCGTGCCCCGCATCGGCTACACGGTCCTCGTCGCACTGGCGGCGCTGATGGCGGTCTTCCTGCTCCGCTGGCTGCCGCTGATCAACCCGATGCTGCGCGCCATGTCGGGCACCGGCCCGGTGCTCGGCACGGTGTTGACCGGACTGGCCTGCTCGCTGATCACGGCGATCATCGCCGTCACCGTGGTCACCGCGCTGCTGCGGCGGCGGGCCTGAGGCACAAACGAGAAGGGCCAGGGCGTGCTCGCCCTGGCCCTTCTCGTTCAGGACCGATCAGCCACCGTTGCCGCCGCCGCCAGGAGGAGGCAGGAAGCCTCCCCTGCTTGAACTGGTGCTGCTCGAACTGCTGCTTCCACCGCTGCCGGTTTCACCGAGGTAGATGGTGATCGCCTGGGTCTTCTGGATCTGCGATCCGGCCGGCGGGGAGGTCCGGGTGACCAGGCCCTGCTGGCTCGAGCTGGTCACCTTGTCGACCTGGTAGCTCAGCTGCCCGGTCCAGCCCGCCTGGGCCAGCGCGTTCTCCGCGTCCGTCTGGCTCTTCCCGACCAGGTTGGGCATGCTGATCAGCGCCTGGGAACCGTCGGACACGTAGAGCGTGACGGTGCTGCCCTCGGGCTGCTGGCCGGCGTTCGGCTTCTGGTTGACCACGGTGCCCGCGGGATCCGCCGTGGCCTGCGTCTGCTTCTGCACCTTGAACCCGAGCGCCTTCAGACCGGCTTCGGCCACGCTGACCTGCTGACCGGTGTAGTCGGTGACCGCGATCATGTTCTTGGTGTTGGCGACCGTGAGGCTCACCGTGCTGCCCTCGTCGACCTGCGAGTTGGCCGCCGGGTTCTGCTTGGTGACCTTGCCGTACAGGTTCGGGTCGCTGACGTCGACGTAGGTGATGTTCGGGTCCGCGTAGAGCCCGGCCGCGGTGAGCATCGCCTGCGCCTCCGCTTCGGTCCGGTACGGGGCGCTCGTCAGGTCCGGCACCGCGACCTTTCCGGGCGCCTTGGCGACCCGCAGCTTGATCTCGGTGGTCACGTTCACCGAAGCCCCGGCCGCCGGGTCGGTGGAAAGCGCCTTGCCCACGTCCTCGGTGGTGCACGGCTGCTGGTGGTCGGGCTGCATCTTGCAGACCACCTGCACCAGGGTCAACTTGTTGAAACCCTTGCTGTGCAAGGTGTCCACGGCGGCGTTGGTCTGCTGGCCGCGCACGTCGGGCACGACCGCGGTGGCCGGTTTCGTCTCGAAGGCGTTGTTGATCCACAGGATGAACGCGACCAGCCCGAGGGCGATGACGCCGAAGATCGCGGCGGTCCACAGCCGGACGCGCCGTCGCTTCTTCGCGTCGTCCCCCGGTGCGGCCGCGTACTCCTTGTAGTCCCCCGCGTGCCCCGGGCCGCCCTCGTCCATCACCTGGGTGCGCTCGTCGGGGGTCATCACCATCGGCGCCGACGGGCGCTGGCCGGACAGCACGCGCACCATGTCCGAGCGCATCTCGGCGGCCGACTGGTACCGGTTCGCCGGGCCCTTCGCCAGCGCCTTGAGCACGATCGCGTCCAGCTCGGGCGAGACGGCCGGATTCACCGAGGACGGGGCCTTCGGGTCCTCGCGGACGTGCTGGTAGGCCACCGCCACCGGCGAATCACCGGTGAACGGCGGCTCCCCGGTGATCAGCTCGTAGAGCACGCAACCCGCCGCGTAGACGTCGCTCCGCGCGTCCACGCCCTCACCCCGCGCCTGTTCCGGCGACAGGTACTGGGCGGTGCCGATGACCGCGGCCGTCTGCGTCATCGCGGCCTGGCCGTCGTGCATGGCCCGTGCGATGCCGAAGTCCATCACCTTGACCGCGCCGTGGTCGGTGATCATCACGTTCGCGGGCTTGACGTCCCGGTGCACGATGCCGTGGCGGTGCGAGAAGTCCAGCGCGGCACAGACGTCGGCCATGACCTCCATCGCGCGCTTCTGAGACATCGGACCCTCGGTCTTGACGATGTCACGCAGGGTGCGGCCGCTGACGTACTCCATCACGATGTAGGGCAGCGGACCGAACTCCGTCTGCGCCTCACCGGTGTCGTACACCGCGACGATCGCGGGGTGGTTCAGTGCCGCCGCGTTCTGGGCCTCGCGGCGGAAGCGTTCCTGGAACTGCGGGTCCCGTGCCAGGTCCGCACGCAGGATCTTCACCGCCACCTCGCGACCGAGCCGGATGTCGGTGCCGTGGTGGACCTCGGACATGCCGCCGTAGCCCAGCGTGTCGCCCAGCTCGTAGCGGTTGGACAGAACTTGGGGTGCGCTCATCGGGGAAAGCCGTTCCGTTCCGTCAGAATCGTTCAAAACGCGCACGCGGGTGCGGGTGGTCCAGCCCTGAACGCCGTCGGGCGCCGATGGCCCACTCCCGGGGAGTGGTGCTCACCGCGAGCACTGAGGTCGCCTCTTCCATACCGTTTCCGTCCAAGATGTACTCATCATGCCCTGTAGCTGCTCGGTGCGGTGGGAGGCGGTTGCCCCCGGCCACGCAAGGTGTCACTGGTGCCGACCCGGCCCGGCCCGTCGGCGGGGGACTGGTGTTTCAGCCACCCGGGCAACAGCACCAGCGCCGCCACGATGAGGCCCACCACCAACACGGCGAGCACCACCCACAGCGCCGTGAGGTTGCGGCGGCGAGGCGGTACCGGCATCGGCAGCACCGCGCCGGGTGGCGGGGCGACCGGTTGCATCGCCGGATGCGACACCGGCCCCACCGGACCCCCCGGCACCATCGGGGCCGCCGGGGGGCTCGGGGGATAAGCCTGAACCAGACCCGAGGGGGCAGGCAAGGGCCTTCCCGCCCGTACCGCCGCCACGGCGGTCGCGAACTCTCCACCGTTCTGATAACGCAGACGCGGATCCTTCACCAGGGTGGTCTCGACCAGGGCCCTTGCCCCCGGCGGGACGTCGGGCGGCAGTGGCGGCGGCAGATCCCGGATGTGCATCATGGCCACCGTCACCGAATGCTCCGACAGGAACGGCCGATGGCCGGCCAGGCATTCGTAGCCGCACACCGCCAGCGCGTACACGTCGCTCGCGGGCTCGGCGTCGTGGCCGAGCGCCTGCTCCGGCGCGATGTAGTGCGCGGTGCCCATCACCATGCCCGAGCGGGTCACCGGGGCCGCGTGAGCCGCCTTGGCGATCCCGAAGTCGGTGATCTTCACGCGCCCGCCCGGGGTGACCAGGATGTTGCCGGGCTTGATGTCGCGGTGCACCAACCCGCGTTCGTGCGCGGCCTGCAGCGCGTGGCCGGCCTGTTCCAGGATATCCAGCACACGGTCGGCGGGCAGCCTGACCTCCCTGGCCAGGATCGCCGCGAGCGGCTCACCCTCGACCAGTTCCATCACCAGGTAGGCGATGGAATGATCATTGCCGGTCTCCGGGTCGGCCACGCTCTCACCGTAGTCGTGGACCGCCGCGATTCCAGGATGGTTCAGCGACGCGGTGGTGCGCGCCTCGGTGCGGAAGCGGTGCAGGAATTCGGCGTCTCCGGACAGTTCGGCCTTGAGCACCTTCACCGCGACGGTGCGGTCCAGGCGGGTATCGCTGGCCTGCCAGACCTCGCCCATGCCACCGACGGCGATCCGGCTGACCAAGCGATAACGCTCGGCCACCAGCTGACCCGTGGACAGCATCCGCTATCCACCCCCGAGCTGGGCGTTGATCGCGGCCCGGCCGATCTCCGCGGCCACCGTGCCACCGGTGGCCTCCAGGCCCCGGTTACCGCCGGACTCGACGACCACGGCGACCGCGATCTGCGGGGCGTCGGCGGGCGCGAACGCGGTGTACCAGGCGTGCGGCGGGGTGTTCTTCGGGTCGGTGCCGTGCTCCGCGGTACCGGTCTTCGACGCGATCTTGATGTCGGCTCGCTTGCCAAGGCCCTTGGTGTTGTCCTCCGAGGCTTCCATCATCTGCTTGAGGATCTCGGCGTTGGCGGCCGACAGCGCCGGCTTGCCGGTCAGCTCTTCGGGCGTGAAGCCCTCCAGGTCGGACAGGTCCGGTGCGAGCAGCTTCTTGACCAGCTGCGGCTTCATCGCCATCCCGCCGTTGGCCACGGTCGCGGCGAGCAGGCAGTCCTGCAGGGGGGTCAGCCGGACGTCACGCTGGCCGATGCCGCTCTGGTACAGCGCGGCGGTCGAGTCCAGGTCACCGAGGCTGGAGGTGACGACCTTCTGCGGGATCGTCAGGTTCGTCATGCCGATCCCGAAGTTCGCGGCCGTGGCGCGCAGCTTGTCGGCGCCGAGCTGGCCGGCGAAGGTGGCGAACGGGACGTTGCAGGAGTGCGCGAGCGCATCCTTGAACGTCGTCCCGGGGCAGACCTCGCCGCCGTAGTTCTCCAGTGTGGTGCTCGTCCCCGGCAGGGTCACGTTCGGAGCGTTGCTCACCGGGGTGTCCGGGCTCGCGCCGTTCTCCAGTTCGGCCGCGGCGACCACGAGCTTGAACGTCGAGCCCGGCGGGTAGGTCTCCGAGATCGCCCGGTTCAGCATCGGGTTCTTCGGATCCTTGGTGTAGTTGCTCCAGGCTTGCTGCTGCTCGGTGCCGTCATGCGAGGTCAGCGGGTTCGGGTCGTAGGACGGCGTGGACACCATGCCTAGGATCTCGCCGGTCTTCGGGTTCATCGCCACGGCCGCACCGGTGTAGCCGTGGGACGTCATCGCGTTGTACAACGCCTGCTGGACCACCGGATTGATGGTGAGCTGGACGTTCCCGCCGCGGGGGTCCCGCCCGGTGACCATGTCCGACAGCCTGCGCACGAACAGGCGCGGGTCGGAACCGTTGAGGATGTCGTCCTCGGCGCGCTCCAGCCCCGCCGATCCGTAGCGGACCGAGTAGTACCCGGTGGCCGGGGCGTACATCGGGCCGTTGAGGTAGCGGCGCTGGAACTTGAGCTTGTCGTTGGTGGCCGTCACGTCGGCCAGCACCTGGCCGTCGAACTGCGACACGATGCTGCCGCGCTGCCGCGCGTACTCGTCGAGCAGCACCCGCTGGTTGCGGGAGTCCGTGCGGTAGTCGTCGGCCTTGACCACCTGGATGTAGGTGATGTTGGCCAGCAGCAGCACCACCATGACCAGCATGGCGATGCCGACGCGGCGCATGGGCTTGTTCATGCCTGGGTCCCCGTTTCGGGTCCGGTCACCGGCGGCCGCTGGACCAGCACCGTGTGCGCCTCCGCCAGCGGCGCCTGCTGCTGAGGGCGCGGTCGCGGTTTCTGCGCCGGCCGCCGGGCCGCGTCGGAGATCCGGAGCAGCAGCGCCACCAGGATGTAGTTGGCCAGCAGCGAAGAGCCGCCGTAGGACAGGAAGGGGGTGGTGATACCGGTCATCGGGATCAGCTTGGTGACGCCACCGACGATCACGAACACCTGCATGACGATCGCGAAGGACAGGCCGCAGCCGAGCAGCTTGCCGAAGGTGTCGCGCACCGCGAGGGCACTGCGCATCCCGCGGGTGGCCAGGATCAGGTACATCATCAGGATCGCGGCGAGCCCGATGAAGCCGAGTTCCTCACCGAGACCGGCGGTGATGAAGTCGCTGTTGGCCTCCGGCACGATGTCCGGCCTGCCCGCGCCGAGACCGGTGCCGCCCACACCGCCGGTGCCCAGACCGAAGAGGGCCTGGGCCATCTGGTACCCGCCGCCCGCGTCGTAGTAGGTGGCGAGCGGGTCGATCCAGTTGGCGACACGCTGTTCGACGTGGGTGAACATGTTGTACGCGATGACACAGCCGACCACGAAGAACCCGAGGCCGACGATCACCCAGATACCGCGCTCGGTCGCCACGTAGATCATCACGAGCACGATGCCGAAGAGCAGCAGCGACTGCCCGAGGTCCTTTTCGAACATCAGGATGCAGACCGCCGCGAGCACCGCGATCAGCATCGGACCGAGGTCACGGGCACGAGGCAGTTCCACGCCCAGCAGCTTGCGGCCCGCCACCATGAACAGGTCGCGCTTGGCCACCAGGAAGGACGCGAAGAACACCATCAGCAGGATCTTGGCAAACTCACCGGGCTGGATGGACACTCCGGGAAGCTTGATCCACACCTTCGCGCCGTTGACCTCCGACAGCGAGCTCGGCAGGATCGCGGGCAGTATCAGCGCGAACAGGCCCACCATGCCCGCGATGTAGCCGTAGCGGGTCAGCGTCCGGTGATCCTTCACCACGATCAGGACCGCCAGGAACAGGGCGAGCGCCAGCGCCGTGAACAGCACCTGCTTCGGCGCGGCGGAACTGTAGGTGTCGCCGCTCTGCGTGGCGCGTTCGGCCAGCGCCAGGTCGATCCGGTAGATCATCACCAGGCCGAGGCCGTTGAGCAGGGCCACGCTGGGCAGGATCAGCGGATCGGCGTAGGGCGCCCAGCGGCGCACCGCGAAGTGCGCCACCGCGAACAGCCCCAGGTAGGCCAGGCCGTACCAGATGACGGAGAACGAAAGCTCCTGCTCCTGATTGGCCTGGACCAGGACGAAGGCACAGGTCACAATGAACGCGGCGAAGCCGAGCATGGCCAGCTCGGTCCCTCGCCGCGTCGGGAGCTCTCGCTGCGGGTTCGTCTGGTAGATCGACGCCGCGTCGGGCGGTGAAGGCTGGCTCATCAACCGCCGCCGCCCGGCAGGAGCGAGGTTGTCGAGCAGTCCCTCCCCGCCTGCGCGCCGGCCGACGCAGAGGTCGGCTGCTGATCGCCGCCGGTCTGCTGGGAAGTGCAGTCCTTGAGCGTCTTGTACCGCAGGAAGTTGTTGATGTAGTCGCGGGCGGCCTGCAGGCTGTCCTTCTTCACGCCGTTGCGCACCGCGTTCTGCGCGTCCTGCTGCAGCTGCGGCACGGTGAGCACGTCGCACATCGAGCCGCCCGGCGGGCAGGAGCCTTCGGCCTGCTGGTGCAACTGGATGCCGAGCACACTGCCCGGCACCCCGCGGAAGATCGCGACCTCGTTGGCGGAGCCCTCGCCTACGTAGTACTGGCTGAGCACGAAGTACCGCCTGTCTCTTATACCCATCTGACGCTGCCGAA
>NZ_VJWX01000219.1 GCF_007713715.1 Amycolatopsis rhizosphaerae | reverse complement strand
CCCCAGCCCCTCCGGGGAGGAGGGAGGGGCGTCAGGTCCGGGCGTCGATGATGTGGGGGAGGCGCGCGCCGGCGGTGTCGAGGCCGGACGCCGGGTGGTCGGTCGCGGGCCGCACCTCGGCGGCGGGGAAACCCGCCTCGTGCAGGGCGGCGATGGCCGCGGCGGGATCGGCGAAGGGGTGGTGTACGCGCCCCCGGACGGCGACCGCGATCATGCCGGTGCCGAGCCGCGGTGCCAGTGCCCAGCCGTGCGGGGCGGGGACCAGGTCGGCGAAATAGGCCCCGACGGGGAAGCGCCGCAGCACGGTCGCGAAACGGCCCCACATCCGTCGTACCGTCGCCGTGTCGAAGTAGTTCAGCAGCCCTTCGGTGACTATGGCGGTGCCGGTGTCCTCGTCCAGGGTGCGGGCGAGGGAGGCGAGGCTGTCCGGCCCGTCTTCGCGCAGCGCGTCGACGACGGCGACGCGGGGGGCCTGCCCGCCCAGCCGGGCCAGCAGCCGCCGCTTGCGGGAGGCCATCCCCGGCAGGTCCGCCTCCACGTAGGTCAGTTTGTCCCCGTACCGCCGGGTGAACCGCCACCCGCGGGCGGACAGCCCGGCGGCGATCTCGACCACCTGGCCGATTTCGCCCCGTTCGATCGGGCCGGCCAGTAGCGCGTCGAGCACCCGGTGGCGGGCCAGGAGCAGATCCTCGAAGGTCGGCCCGCCGAGCAGCCTGCTGGCCGTCATCGCCGGCTCGAGCGCGTGGTAGAAGAGCCTGCCCTCGGGGGTGGCCAGCGCGGCGGGCGCCAGTCCGTTGCGGACCCAGACGTAGCCGGTGTAGTGCCCGGTCGGGCTGATCGCCTCGGATCCGCGGGCGAGCAGGGTGTCACCGATGGCCATCGCGTTCCCGCCCCTTCCGGCTCCGCCTCCCGGATGCCAGTGTGCCCGTCAGCGGATCGCGGCGCCGAGTTCGGTCAGCCCCGCGGCCAGCAGGTCGGCCAGGTCGGACTCCGGCGACCGCAGCCACTGTTCGTAGGCGGCCAGCGCGATGCCCAGTACGGCGTACGCGATGGCTTGGGGTGCAAGGGAGTCCGGGGTGATGCCGAGCCGTCCGGCGACGAATTCGGCGAGGACCTGCCGCCAGTCGGCGTACCGCAGCGCGGAATGCGCCTGCAGCGCGGGCGTGGTGAGGATGAGTTCCATCCGCCGCCGGTGCCAGGGCGCCTCCTCGGGCGGGATGCGGTTGAAGTCCACCAGCGCCGAGCGGATCGCCTCGAACAGCGGGAGTTCGGGCGGGTAGCCGGTGAGCCGCTTGCGCATCCGCTGCAGTTCCCCGTCGAAGTCACCCCAGGCGATGTCGTTCTTGGACGGGAAGTACCGGAAGAAGGTCCGCCGCCCGATTCCCGCGGCGCGCGCGATGTCGTCGATCGTGGTGCGTTCGAATCCCTGACGGGCGAACAGTTCGAAGGCGGCGTGTTCGACCTCGGCGCGTGAGGTGATCGGCCTGCGCCCGGACCGCGTTGTCAGCGGATCGCTCATGACCCCTTCCATTCGGCACTCGGTGCCATTATTCTCGGTGACGCCGGTCGCATCGAGGCGACCCGACGAAGGGAGCATCCCATGTCCGAGGCACAGCAGGCTCCGCAGGCGCGCGAAGACGCTCTGGTGGAAGAGGATCTGCTCGTCGAGGAGGTCTCCATCGACGGCATGTGCGGCGTCTACTGAGCCCGTCCGCCGAGCCCCCGTTGTCCATGTTCGAACCCGATCAGCCTTACCGGTGCTCACCACGGGTCGCGCTCCGGCCGGAACCGTTCGGCGCGCTCGCCTACGACTTCGGCACCCGAAGGCTTTCGTTCCTGAAAACCCCCATGCTCGTCGAGGTGGTCCGCGGTCTCGCGGACCAGCCCGACGTGCATGCCGCGCTGGACGCGGCCGGAGTGCCGGACGACCAGCGCCCCGGCTATCTGAAGGCGCTGGCCGGCCTCGCGGAGACCGGCACCATCGAACGGCGCTGACCACGCCGGAAACAGTGCCGGATCCGTGCCGGTCCGGCGCTGCCGAATCCCCGATCGAGAAGGACGTGCGATGAAGCTCGTCGAGCACTTCAAGCATGGGCTCAACTCGCCCATCTGCCTGACCTGGGAACTCACCTACGCCTGCAATCTGTCCTGCGTGCACTGTCTTTCCTCGTCCGGCAGACGGGATCCGAGGGAGCTGAGCACCCAGGAGTGCAAGGCGGTCATCGACGAGCTGCAGCGCATGCAGGTCTTCTACGTCAACATCGGCGGCGGTGAGCCCACCGTGCGCCCGGACTTCTGGGAACTCGTCGAGTACGCCGTGAACCACCAGGTGGGGGTGAAGTTCTCCACCAACGGCGTCAAACTCACCCCGGAACGGGCCCGGTGGCTCGCCGCGACCGACTACGTGGACGTGCAGATCTCGCTCGACGGGGCCACCGCCGAGGTCAACGATGCGGTACGCGGCCCCGGCTCGTACGACACCGCGATCCGCGCCATGACGAACCTGGCCGACGCCGGTTTCCGCGATTTCAAGCTCAGCGTGGTGATGACGCGCCAGAACGTCGGCCAGCTCGACCGGTTCGCCGAGATCGCCGACACCTACGGCGCGCAACTGCGGATCACGCGGCTGCGGCCCTCCGGCCGCGGCGCCGACGTGTGGGACGAACTGCACCCGACTGCCGAGCAGCAGCTCGAGCTGTACCACTGGCTCGTCGCGCGCGGCGAGAAGGTGCTCACCGGCGACTCGTTCTTCCACCTCAACGCGCTCGGGTCGGACCCGTTGCCGGGCCTGAACCTGTGCGGGGCGGGCCGGGTGGTGTGCCTGATCGACCCGGTCGGCGACGTCTACGCCTGCCCGTTCGCCATCCACCAGGAGTTCCTGGCGGGCAACGTGCGGGACGAGGGCGGTTTCGCTCGCGTGTGGACGGAGTCGGAGCTGTTCACCCGGCTGCGCGGGCCGCAGACCGGGGGCGCCTGCACGTCGTGCTCGGCGTACGACTCCTGCCAGGGCGGCTGCATGGCCGCCAAGTTCTTCACCGGCCTGCCGCTCGATGGCCCGGACCCGGAATGCGTGCAGGGCCACGGGGAACGCGCGCTGCAGACCGTGGGCGCGCCCCCGCCCCGGTCCGATGTGGACCATTCGCACCGCAAGCGGCGGGCGGTCCCGGTCGCGATCGGCTTCGGTCCGCCCCAGGGCGGACGGCCGGACCGGGCGTGTGACACCAGTCCACTCGCCGGTCTCCGGTGAGCGCGCTCACCGCCCCGGTCGAGCTGGCCGGACGGACGGCGCCGAGCCGCGTCCTGTTCGGCCCGCACGAGACGAACCTCGCCCGCGGCAGGGTGTTCTCCGACCGGCACGTCGCCTACTACCGCACCCGCGCCGCGGGCGGTGCGGGGATCGTGGTCACCGAGACCGCGAGCGTGCACGACTCCGACTGGCCGTACGAGCGGGCACCGCTCGCCGCGCTCGCCGGACCCGGCTGGTCCTCCATTGTGGACGCCTGCCGTCCGCACGGGACGCTCGTGCTGGCCGGGCTCGGGCACGCCGGTTCCCAGGGCTCCTCGGCCTACAGCCAGTCCGCGCTGTGGGCGCCGTCGCGCGTGCCGGACGTGGCGAGCCGGGAACTGCCGATGGAAATGGAAGAGGCGGACATCGCCGCGCTGGTGGCCGGTTTCGCCGATGCCGCCGCGCTCGCCGCGGAGTCCGGAATGGACGGTGTCGAGATCGATGCCGGGCAGTACTCGCTGCTGAGGCAGTTCGCGTCGGGGCTGACCAACCAGCGCGGCGACGCCTACGGCGCCGACCGTTCCCTGCTGCTGCGCGAGGTGCTCGGCGTGGTACGGGAAGCTCTGGGAGAGGGCCGTGTGGTGGGCCTTCGGTTGTCGTGCGACGAACTGGCCCCGTGGGCCGGGATCACCCCGGAGCAGGCCGCCGTGCTCGTCCGTGACCTCGCCGGCCTTGTCGACTACCTGGTGCCGGTGCGGGGTTCGGCGATGAGCTCGTCGGCCACCCGGCCGGACCTGCACACCGAACCGGGGTTCAACCTCGACCTGTGCCGCGGGATCACCGAGGCGGTCGACGGGCGGACGCGGACCGTGCTGCAGGGCAGTGTGGTCGATCCCGGCCAGGCCGGGCGGGCGCTCGGCGACGGGGTCGCCGACCTGGTCGAGATGACCCGTGCGCAGATCGCCGATCCGGAACTGGTCGCCAAGGTGCGGTCCGGCGCCGCGGTACGTCCGTGTGTGCTGTCCAACCAGAAATGCCGCGTGCGCGACAACCGCAACCCGATCGTCGCCTGCATCGGCGAACCCCGCAGCGGCCACGAGACCGAGGACCCCGCGCCCACCGGGACGGACGCGCCGCGTGCGGTGCTGGTGATCGGCGGCGGCCCGGCCGGGCTGGAGGCGGCTCGCGTGCTCGCGCTGCGCGGGCATCGCGTCGAACTGGCCGAACGCTCCGACCGCCTTGGCGGCCTGCTGCGCGTGGCCGCGAAGGTCGGCGGCCGGGAACGGCTGGCGCGGCTGGCCGACTGGCTGGAGGGCGAGGTGCGCCGCCTCGGGGTGCGCATCTCCACCGGGGTCGAGGTGAGCGCACCGGACCGGGAGGCGATCGTGGCCACCGGATCGGTGGCCGGGCCCCGGAACTACACCGTCCACGGGGGCACCGTGCTCGACGTCGTGGACCTGCTGTCCGGGGCGGCGCTGCCGGACGGGCCGGTGGTGGTGGCCGACCCGGTGGGCGACTACGTGGGCGCCGGGGTCGCGGAGCTGCTGGCCGCCCAGGGCAGGCAGACCGCGATCGTGAGCCAGGACCAGGTGATCGGCACCCAGCTGGCGCTCACCGGCGATCTCGCCGACGCGAACGCGAGGCTGCAGCGGGCCGGGGTGGCACTCGCCAAGCGGTCGGTGCTGCGTGAGGTGCACGACGGTCACGTCGTGCTCCAGGACCGGTTCACCGCGCAGCGGCGCGAGCTGCCCTGCGCGGTCGTGATCCACTGTGGACACAGGCTGCCGGACGAGACCCTCGGCGGCCGGTGGCGCGCGGGCGACTGCGTGGCTCCCCGCACCGTGCACGAAGCGATCCTGGAGGGCCGTCGCGCGGCGATGGCGCTGTCCCGGGAAGGAATCCTGCTATGACCGGCGGTCGGTACAAGTACCTGTTCGCCCCGCTGCGGGTCGGTCCGCTGGTGGTGCGCAACCGGATCGTGTTCTCCGCGCACCTGACCAACTACGCGGCCGAAGGGCTGCCCAGCGAGCAGCACGCCGAGTACTACGCCGCCCGTGCGGCGGGCGGTGCCGGCCTGATCATCACCGAGGAACACTCGACGCACCGGACGGACTGGCCGTACGAGAAGCTGATCCACGGCTTCCACCGTTCGGTAGTCCCGGGCTACCGCCGCATCACCGAGGCGGTCCACGCGCACGGGGTGCCGATCCTCGCCCAGCTCAACCACAACGGCGGGCAGGCCTCGTCGATGTATTCGCGGCTGCCGGTCTGGGCACCCTCGCCGGTGCCCGACCCCATGTTCCGCGAGGTGCCCAAGGCCATCGACACCCACGAGATCGCCGAGGTGGTCGCCGGATACGGCACCGTCGCGGGGCACTGCGCCGAGGGCGGTTTCGACGGGGTGGAACTGCAGTGCTCGCATTCCTCGATCGTGCGGGGATTCCTGTCCCCGGCGACGAACCTGCGCACCGACGCCTACGGCGGTTCGCTGGCCAACCGGGCGCGCATCCTGCTGGAGATCATCGACGCGGTGCGCGAGGCGATCGGGCCGGGCCGCGCGCTCGGTGTGCGGCTGTGCGGTGACGAGCTGATCGAGGGCGGCACGACGATCGGCGAAGCGGTCGAGGTGGCCAGGATGGTGGAGGCGACCGGGAAGGTCGACTACATCAACACCTCGATCGGGGTGGCCACCTCCACCCTGTTCATGATCGAGGCCTCGATGGCCATCCCGCCCGGGTACGCGCTGTTCATCTCCAACGCCATCCGGCAGGCCGTGCGGCTGCCGGTGATCGGGGTGGGCCGGATCAAGGACCCGGTGCAGGCCGAACGGGCGCTCGCCGAGGGGCACTGCGATCTGGTCGGCGTGGTCCGCGGGCAGATCGCCGACGCCGACTTCGTGGCCAAGGCGCGGGCGGGCCACGCCACCGAGATCCGCACCTGCCTGTCCTGCAACCAGGAGTGCGTCGGCCGGATGGGGCTCAACCGCTGGCTGGGCTGCATCGAAAACCCGCGCACCGGCCGGGAAAGCGTCCCGTTGCCCCCGCCGGGCCCGCGGCCGAAGCGGGTGCTGGTGGTGGGCGGCGGGCCCGCGGGGCTGCAGGCCGCTTCCACGGCCGCGCAGCGCGGGCACCACGTGACCCTGTTCGAACGCCGGGAGCACACCGGCGGGCAGGTCGCGCTGGCCGCGAGCGTGCCCAGCCGCGCCGAATTCCTCGACGTGGTCCGGAACCTGCTCGCCGAATGCCAGCGCTACGGCGTGGACGTCAAGACCGGCGCCGAGGTCACCGCGGACGAACTGCGCGCCGAGGCGCCGGACGCGGTGGTGCTGGCCACCGGGGCGAAACCGCAGGCGCCGTACTGGGCGGGCGGGCTGGACCGGGTGGTGGACGTGCGCGACGTGCTGGAGGGCCGCGCGGCGCCCGAGGGCGAGGTCGTCGTGATCGACGATCTCGGGTTCCACCAGGCGACCTCGGTCGCCGAACTGCTCGCCGACCGCGGCTGCCGGGTCCGGATCTCGACCTCCGGCATGGTGGTCGGCCAGGACCTCGGCATCACCCTGGACATGGAGACGTTCAACGTGCGGGCCCACGCCAAGGGAATTTCCCAGCACACCGACGAGGTCGTGCTCGGTGCGTCCGAAAAGGACGGACGGGTCGCACTGCAGGTGCTCACCCACACCACGGGCACCACCACCGAGCTCGAATGCGACTGGGTGGTGTGCGCGACGCATCAGGCCCCCGAGGACGAGCTGTGGCAGCAGCTCAGGGACGCCCCGTTCCCGGTGCACCGGGCCGGGGATTGCCTGACCCCGCGCCGCGCCCACGCCGCGGTGATCGAAGGACACCGGGCGGGGGTGGCCCTGTGAACGGACCTGTGCACACGATCGCCGTCATCGTCGTGCGGGACGGGGTGCTGCCGCTGGGCGCGGACGAGACGGTCGCGGAGGCCGGTGGGGAAGCGCTGCTGGTCGGCACCGGCGTGAAGGAGGCCGCGGGCGAGCTGGTCTCCCTGCGGAACGGACGGCTGGCCGAGAACGGCTTGTTCGCCCCCGGCCGCTGGGCGCGGCAACTGGCCGCCGTGCTGTCCCGCACCGAGCGGATCCTGCTGCCCTCCTCACCGGACGGCCGCGATCTGGCGCCCCGGCTGGCCGCCGGACTGGGGCGGCCGCTGCTGCCCGGTGCGATCCGGGTGACCGGCGACGGGGCGGAGCTGGCCCGCTGGGACGACCGCGCCTGCGTCAGGTTGGCCGTGGACGGCCCCTTCGTGGCCACCCTGCGGCCCGGGGCACGAGGCGCCGCTCCCGCCGGGGAACCGGCCGTGCTCACCGAACTGGCGCTGCCAGAGCCGGACGGCACACCGGACGTGACCGTGCTGGAGGTCCTGGATCCCGAGCCGGGCACGGTGGATCTGGCCGAGGCACCGCGGATCTTCGGCGCCGGGGCCGGGCTCGGGCACGGCGAACTCGACGGCCCGGCGGTCGTCGGCCTGCTGGGCCGGGTGGCCTCGGTCGTGGGGGCCTCGGTCGGCGCGACCCGCGTGGTCACCGACGCGGGCTGGACCGGTTACCAGCGCCAGATCGGCACCACCGGGGTGGTGGTCAAGCCCGAGCTGTACGTGGCGTTCGGCATTTCCGGGGCCGCGCAGCACATCGGCGGGCTCGGCGCTCCGGCGCACGTGGTGAGCATCAACATCGATCCTTCGTGCCCGATGACCGCGATGGCGGACCTGGGCATCGTCGCGGACGCGCAGGCCGTGCTGCTCGAACTGGCCCGAATGCTGGAGGTGCGGTCATGACCCACGCGGGTCCCGGTTCGAAGTCCGTGGTGCTCGGCGAGGACGAGCTCACCGCGACCGCGGCGACCCCGGTGTTCGACGTGGTGGTGGTCGGCGCCGGGCCTGCCGGTTCGGCCGCGGCGCTGGAGGCCGCCAGGGCCGGACTGTCCGTCGCGCTGGTCGAGCGCGGCCCGTTTCCGGGGGCCAAGAACGTCTACGGCGGCGTGGTCTACGGCCGCGTCCTCGACGAGCTGATCCCCCGGTGGTGGGAGCGGATGCCGGTGCAGCGCTGGGTGACCCGGCGCTCGACGATGGTGATGACCCCGTCCCAGGCGCTCACCGTCGACTTCCGCACCGAGGACTGGGGCCGCCCCCCGTACAACGGGGCGACCGCGTTCCGGGCGGATCTCGACGGCTGGCTCGCGGAGCAGGCGGTGGAAGCGGGCGCGGTGCTGGTGACCTCCACCGTGGTCACCGGGCTGCTGAAGGATGCCTCAGGGGCGGTGGCCGGGGTGCGCACGGACCGGCCCGACGGCGATCTCAGGGCCCGGGTGGTGATCGCCTGCGACGGCGTGAACTCGTTCCTGGCCAAGGAAGCCGGGATGTTCCCGGACGAGCACCAGGCCGAGCACCTCACCCTGGGCGTGAAGCAGACACTGGCGCTGCCCCGCGAAACCCTCGAAGAACGGTTCGCGATCAGCGGCCGCGACGGGGTGGACATCGAGATGCTCGGCTGCACGCGCGGCATCCCCGGCGGTGGTTTCCTCTACACCAACCTCGAATCGATCAGCCTCGGCGTGGTGCTCGGGCTGACCGGGGTGCGCGAGGCGAAGACCCGCCCGGAGGAGATCCTGGCCGAACTCAAGCGGCATCCGGCGATCGCCCCGCTGATCCGGGGCGGCGAGCAGATCGAGTACTCGGCGCACCTCATCCCGGAGGGCGGCTACCGGTCGATGCCGGAGCTGGCCGGGGACGGCATCCTGATCGCCGGGGACGCCGCGGCGATGTGCCTGGCGGCCGGGATCTGGCTGGAGGGCGTCAACTTCGCGCTCGGCGCCGGGATGTACGCGGGCCGGGCCGCGGCGGCCGCGATCGGCGCCGGGGACACCTCGCGGCGTGGGCTGGCCGGATACCGGAAGATGCTGGAGTCCTCGTTCGTCCTGGCCGACCACCGCAGGCTGCGGGACTTCCCCGGGCTGGTGCTGTCGGACCGGATGCAGCGGAACTACCCCGGCCTGGTGTGCGATCTGGTCCAGGGAATGTTCCAGGTGGACAATCCGCGGCCGAAACCGGGGTTGCGCAGGCTCCTGCGGCGCAGCGCCAAGGACAACGGGGTCCGCCTGCGGGATCTCGTCCGTGACACCTGGACCGGAATGCGAGGACTGCGATGACCGACCGGCGTTACCAGGAACGGGCGTTCGACGACGTGATGTCCACTGTGGAGTTCCGGGTGGCCGAACGCCCGCACATCACCGTGGACACCGAGATCTGCCGTTCCTGCACCACCAAGGCGTGCGTGCACGCCTGTCCGGCCGACCTGTTCGTGCCGACCAGCGAGGGCGGCATCCTGTTCAACTACGAACAGTGCTTCGAATGCGGCACCTGCTACCAGATCTGCAACAACGAGGGTGCGATCAGCTGGAGCTACCCGGACGGCGGCCACGGCGTCGTCTTCAGGAAGGGATGAGACGAGAATGCTGGTCGCGGCTGCTCTGCGCTGGAGTGACCAGCGCGCGTCGGTGGACCCGCTCACCGGTGAGGTGCGCACCGACGCCAGGACCAGTGGGGCCTCGGCCGCCGACCGGGCCGCGCTGGAACACGCGTTGCGGCTCGCCGAAGCGTTCGGTGGCCGGTGCCTCGCGGTGACGGTCGGGCCCCCGGCGGCGGAGGAGATGCTGCGGGAGGCGCTGGCCGCCGGGGCGCACGAGGTGCTGCGGATCGAGGGGCCGGAGCCGGGCCGGACGGTCGGTGAGGACGGGCACGACACCGCCCGTCTGCTGGCCGCCGGTCTGCCGGCCCGGCCGGACATCGTGGTCTGCGGCGACCGTTCCGCCGATCGCGGAACCGGCGGCACCCCCGCGTTCCTCGCGCACGAACTGGGGGCCTGCCAGGCGCTCGGCCTGCTGGAGCTGAGCGTGGAGGACGGCCGGTTGCGGGCGCTGCGGCGGCTCGACGGCGGGCGGCGGGAACGGCTGGCCGTGAGCCTGCCCGCGGTCTGCTCGGTGGAACCGGCGGGCACGCTGCTACGGCGTGCCCCCCTGCCCGCCGTGCTCGCCGCGCGGCGCGCCGAGGTGCCCGCCGTAGCCCCTGTGGACGCCGCGTCCGGGCACGGTCCCGATGGTGTGGTGCGGCCGTACCGGCCTCGTCCCCGTGCCCTGCCCGCCCCGGCAGGCGCCGAACCGCACCAGCGGTTGCTCGCGCTCACCGGTGCGCTCGTGGAACGCACGCCACCGAAGGTGCTCCGGCCGCCGACCCCCGCCGAGGCGGCCCGCGAGCTGCTGGACTACCTGCGCGAACGCGGGTACCTGTCGTGAGCCGGGTCGCCGTGGTCACCGGGGCGGCCCGCGGGATCGGCGCCGCCGTGGTGGACCGGCTCGCCGTCGACGGCTGGCGGGTGGTCGCGGTGGACGTGTGCGCGGACCTTCCCGGCGCGCGGTATCCGTTGGCGCGGCGGGAGGAGCTCGCGGCACTGGCGCACCGCTGGCCGGGTTCGGTCCTCGACGTGGTGGCCGACGTGCGGGACCCCGCGGCGCTGACCGAGGCCGTCGCGCTCGCCGAGCGCGAGTTCGGCGGCCTGGACGCCGCGGTCGCCGCCGCGGCGCTCATGGCGGGCGGAAAACCGTTGTGGGAGACCGAAGACGCCGAATGGGACGCGCTGTTCGACACCGGGGTGCGCGGGGTGTTCAACCTGGCCCGCGCCGCCGTCCCGGCGCTGCTGCGCCGCGGACAGCCCCGCTCGGGCCGGTTCGTCGCGCTCGCTTCGGCGGCGGCGCACCGGGGGCTGTGGCATCTGGCGGGGTACAACGCGGCCAAGCACGCGGTGGTCGGGCTGATCCGGGGCCTGGCCACGGATCTGCGCGGCACCGGGGTGACCGCCACGGCGGTGTCGCCCGGCTCCACCCGCACCGCGATGCTCGACGCCACCGCGGACCTCTACGACCTCGGCGACGTCGAGGAGTTCGCACAGCACCAGCTCGTGGAACGGCTGCTCGAACCGGACGAGGTGGCGGCGGCTGTCTGCTGGCTGTGCGGCGAACAGGCCTCGGCGATCACCGGCACCGTCGTGCACGCCGACGGAGGCTTCACGGCGTGAAACTCTGGTTGCGGTTCGATCCGGGCACGCGGAGCTTCGGCCGGGTGCTCGTCGGAGGTGCGCCGCTGCGGGTGCTCCGGCTGTCCGAGGCGGGCGCGGATCTGGTG
>NZ_VJWX01000218.1 GCF_007713715.1 Amycolatopsis rhizosphaerae | reverse complement strand
CACCACTTTCGGGCCGGGCACCGTGCTCGCCGCCTTCAGCGAGCAGTCGCGCACCACCTTCCCGCACGCCGAGGGCAGGCTGTCGGTGCTCCTCGAGGAGCCGGAGCGGTTCCTGGCCGCGTCCGAAGACGAGATCGCGAAAACCGTGATCGCGGACGCGGCGCGGATCGGGCTCGACCTCGACCGGCACCTGGTGAAGCACCGCGTGGTCCGGTACCCGCACGACTTCCTGTCGCTCGAACCCGGGCATCTCGCCGACCGCCCGTCCCAGCACACCCCCGTGCGGGGACTGGTGCTCGCCGGCGACTACACCCGTCAGCGCTGGCTGTCCACTATGGAGGGTGCGGTGCTCTCGGGTGAGCTGGCGTTCCAGGAACTGGAGCAGACATGAAGCTCGTGGTCACGGGGGCGACGGGGAACGTGGGCACGGCCCTGCTCAAGGCCGTGCACGGCAGGCGCTGGACGGTGACCGGGGTGGCCCGGCGGCGTCCCGCCACGGACCGGCCACCGTTCTCGTCGGCCCGGTGGATCTCCTGCGACATCGGGACCGAGGACGCGGTGAAGACGCTGACCGCGGCCTTCACCGGTGCCGACGCGGTGGTGCACCTGGCGTGGGCCATCCATCCCCGCTCCGGCGATCCGCCGATGCACCGGACGAACGTGCTGGGCACGGCGCACGTCCTGCGGGCCGTGGCCGCCGCGGGCGTGCCGCGGCTGGTGTGCGCTTCGTCGGTCGCTGCCTACGCACCCGCGCCCCGGTGGGAGCGGGTGCGAGAGGACTGGCCGCGCACGGGCGTGCCCGGGAGCGCCTACAGCGCGGGGAAGGCCACGCTCGAGGCCCAGCTCGACGCGTTCACCGCCCGCCACCCGGGGACGCGAGTGGCCCGCGTCAGGCCGTGCGGGATCGCCTACGGCGCCGCCGGTGCCGAATTCTCGGGCATGATGCTGGGCCCCTGGCTTCCCCGGTTCCTGCTCGGCAGCCGCTGGCTGCCGATCCCGCTCTGGCCGGGATTCCGGGTGCAGATCGTGCACGCCGAGGACGTCGCCGCCGCGATCGGGCTGATCCTCCGGCACGAGGCCGCCGGCGCGTTCAACCTGGCGGCCGAGCCGGTCCTCGGCGCGAAGGAACTCGGTGAGATCCTCGGCGGCCTCCGGCTCCCGGTGCCGCTGGGCCTGCTGACGCCGGCCGCCTGGCTGGGCTGGCGGCTCGGTCTGACCCCGCTGCACCCGGCCTGGCTGGTGCTCGCAGACCGCGTGCCGCTGATGGTCACCGCGCGGGCGCGCGAGGAACTGGGCTGGTCCCCGCGGCACGACGCGGCGGCGGCGCTGGAGGAACTGCTCGCCGGGATGCGCCAGGACCGGACGGTGGACACCGGCCCGCTCGCCCCGCCCCGCGGGCTGAGCCTGCCCGGGCGGCCCACGCACCAGAGC
Source organism: Amycolatopsis rhizosphaerae (assembly GCF_007713715.1). Lineage (GTDB taxonomy): Bacteria > Actinomycetota > Actinomycetes > Mycobacteriales > Pseudonocardiaceae > Amycolatopsis_E > Amycolatopsis_E rhizosphaerae. The sequence goes on along the minus strand of NZ_VJWX01000218.1, from coordinate 10,013 downwards.
CAGGCGTGCTGACCCCTTCAGCGCCAGGCGAAGACAGGCTGTTCCAGGTGGGCGACGCGGGTGTGCCTGCCATGCAGCGCCACTTCCCGGAACTGGAACAGCACGGCACCGGTCGGGGCGTGCACCAGGCTGCCGGCAAGCGGGAGCTGGATCACCGGCCGGTCCGACTCGGGGATGCGGACGAACCGCGGTTCCGCGTCGAGTTCGGTGAAGGAGATGCGGTGGACCCGCGCCACCTCGTCCGGGTTCGGCACGGGATCCATACCGGCGGCGACCCGCACCACGACCGGCGTGATGACGTATCCCGACCGCGTGGCGTAGTCGTCGAGCAGGCCCAGGCACTCGTGCCGTCCCGCGACGATGCCGAGCTCCTCGGCGAGCTCGCGCAGGGCGCCGCCGACCGCGTCCTCCCCGTCGTCGAGCCGCCCGCCGGGCAGCGCGAACTGGCCCGCGTGGGCCCGTAGCTTCGAGGCACGCCGGGTCAGCCAGAGTCCCGGCTCACCGCCGTCGTCGGACACCACGAGGGCCACCGCCGCCACACGACGGCCCTGGGCGGGGATCGCCACGCGGGGGAACCGCTTCAGCGCCTCGCCGAGCCGCTCTGCCCAGTCGCTCACCGGCGGGCGCCCCTTTTCGGTCGGTCCTGTCGTCGCCGCGGTCGTCACGGCGGGCCCCGCCCAGCATGCCAGGCGTCAGGCCGGGAGGACGGCCAGGTCCAGTGCGGCGAGCCGGGCCGGATCGGCGATCACCTCGTAGGCCGCGATCCGGTCGCCCTCGATCGCGACGGTGAGGGCGAGCCGCAACCTGCCGCAGGGAGCCACCACGATGCCGACCGAGCCGTTCACCAGCGCCGCTTCGGCGAAGCGGGCCCTCTTGCCGAACACGAGGGTTTCCTCCGCGACCACCCGGGCGCCCCGGCTTTCCACCGCCGCCCCGGGCGGCAGCGCGGCCGGGTCGGCACGGCGCACCACATCGGGGGCCAGTACCGCGAGCAGGGCGCCGAGGTCGCCGCCACGGGAGGCGGTGAGGAAGGCGTCCACCACCGCGCGGTGCCGCGCCAGCTCCACCGCCGGGACCGCGGGCGTGCCGCGGACGCGGTGCCGGGCGCGGCTGGCGAGCTTCTTCGCCGCGACTTCGCTGCGGTCGACGATGCGGGCGATCCGGTCGAAGGGCACGCCGAACAGGTCGTGCAGCACGAACGCGACCCGTTCGGTGGGCGTCAGCATGCCGAGCACGACGAGCAGGGCCCTGCCCACGGACTCGGCCATCAGCGCCTCCTGCTCGGGATCGGCGCCGCCCCGGCCAGGGAAATCCGGTTCGGGCAGCTCGGGAACCGGGTCCTCGGGGCGGGCACTGCGGGCCCGGAGCAGGTCGAGGCAGATGCGGGAGATCACCGTCGTGAGCCAGCCGGTGAGGTTCTCGACGTCGCTGACGTCGGTGCGTTGCAGGCGCAGCCAGGTCTCCTGCACCGCGTCCTCGGCCTCGGCCGGCGAGCCGAGCATCCGGTAGGCGACGGCCCGCAGGTGCGGGCGCTGCGCCTCGAACCGGACCGCGGGCCCGTCGTGCTCGTCCATCGGTCACCTTTCCTCGTCGTGCTCCGTCACCCTGTTCGACGGAACGGAACCCACCGAAGTGACCGGGAGTACGACCATGATCGACCTCGACGGCGGCCTGCTGCACCTCGACTGCGCCGCCAGCGCCCGCACCGACTCGGTGTCCCGGCGGCTGACCGGGCTGTTCGCCCGCATCTGGCGGGAACGGACAGGAGCGGGCGGATACCGGTACCGCGACCTGGCGGCGGACCCGGTGCCCCTACTGGGCGCCGCCTACGTCTCACTCGGTCAGCGCGTCGAGCGGCACGGTGCGGTGCCGCCCGAACGGGTGGCACCGATGGCGGAGAGCGAACGCGAGCGGCGGGAGTGGGCACTGACCCTGCCGCTGGTCACCGACCTGCGGACCGCGGGCACGGTCCTGCTCGGCGTGCCGATGTACAACCTCACGGTGCCGGCCGCGTTCAAGGCGTGGATCGACCGCGTCTCCTTTCCGGGGATGTACACCGACCCCGGGACCGGAGAGAGCCTGCTGAGGGACACGAAGATCGTCGTGGTGATGGCCCAGGGCGGCGCCTACGGGCTGGGAACCCCGCGCGAGGGGTACGACTTCCAGACCCCGTACCTGCGTGCGTACTTCGGCAGGCTCGGCGTGGCCGGGGAGAACCTGCACTTCGTGCGGGCGGAGATGACCCGGGCCGACGACGTGCCGGAACTGGCTTCGTTCCGCGGGTACCGGGACCGGTCGCTGGCCGAGGCGCACGCCGCCGTGGAGCACCTTGCCGCCGGGCTCTGCCCGGCGGCAAGGTGAGTGCGCGCGCTCAGTAGTAGAAGATGTCGGCGACGCACTCCTGACCGTTGACCAGCTGGGTGGCCACCTCACCGTCCTTCTGAATCGCTTTTCCGGCCACCGTGCCGTCAAGCTCGACCACACCCACTCCGTCGGCGGCGTGCGCCCCCTTGATGGTCAGCCGAGTGCCCGGTTGCGCTGCCTTGTCCACTACAGACCGGGTTTCTTCCCGTGGTTGGGCGTGGAACCCCTCCGTGCACAGCATCGCCTTCGCGCCGTCGCCGTCGCCGGCGTTGAGCTTGTCCAGGAATGCCTGGACCTTGGCGATGATCTCGTCCTTCGACGGGAATTTCGGACGGGACGAGGACGTCGCCGAGGGCGACCCGGCCGGTAGCGACGGGGTGGGGGACGGCGAAGTGGCCGCCGCCTGCGCCCCGCCGCCGGACTTGCCGCCGAGGAAGAAGCCCGGCTGCCAGAAGCCGGTGATCCCCACGGCCGCCAGCACCACGACGAGCGCGACCGAAAGCGCGATCCACAGCCCCTTCCTGCCGCCGCTTCCCGGCGGCCGCGCGTCGTACTGCGGGCCGTTCTGGGCGCCGTAGTACGGACCGTGGCCGGGGGCTCCGGGAGGCATGGGTTGCTGCGGGAAGCCGCCCCAGTGGGGGCCGGAACCCGGCTGTCCCGGCTGCGGGGGATAGGTCATCGGGGTGCCTTTCATCTGTTGGTACGCGCGTTTCGACGCAACGGCACCCCGGCCGGTTTCCCCGTTTCCGCCGCCGTTTCCGGGCAGTTTCCGGTGGTTTCCGGACAATCAGCCCTTGACGCACACCACCTGCTTGAGCTGGGCCACCACCTCGACCAGGTCGGTCTGCGCGGCGATCACCGACTCGATGTCCTTGTAGGCGGCCGGGATCTCGTCCACCACGGCCTCGTCCTTGCGGCATTCCACCCCGCTGGTCTGCGCCGCCAGATCCGCCGCGGTGAAGGTCTTGCGAGCCTTCGTCCGCGACATCCGCCGCCCGGCGCCGTGCGAGGCCGAGTGGAACGAGCGTTCGTTGCCGAGCCCGCGCACGATGTAGGAGCCGGTCCCCATGCTGCCCGGGATGATGCCGAGGTCGCCCCGGCCCGCCCGGATCGCGCCCTTGCGGGTCACCAGCACGTCCACGCCGTCGTAGGTCTCCTCGGCGACGTAGTTGTGGTGGCAGGAGACCGGCTCGTCGAACCGCGTCCCCGGAATGGTCTCGGCCACCGCCTGGCGCACCAGTGCGAGCATCGTGGCGCGGTTGCGCGCGGCGTAGTCCTGCGCCCAGAACAGGTCCCGCCGGTAGGCTTCCATCTCGGGCGTGCCCGCCAGGAACACGGCGAGGTCGCGGTCGGGCAGGTCGGCGTTGTGCGACAGGCGCCGTGCGAGGTCGATGTGCCGCTTGGCCAGCTCGTTGCCGATGCCCCGGGAGCCGGAGTGCAGCATCAACCAGACCCGGCCGGTGCCGGGGCCACTCTGTTCGAGGCAGACCTCGATGAAGTGGTTGCCGCCGCCGAGGGTGCCGAGCTGCGCCCTGGCCCGCTCGCGCAGCTTCTGCACCCCGTCGTGCAGACCGGTGAACGCCGACCAGAACCCGTCCCAGCCACCGAGGCCCGGCACCCGGGCCGGGGGGACCGGGTTGCGGTGCATCGCGAACCCGACCGGCACCGCCGACTCGATCCGGCGCCGCAGCGGCCCGAGATCGTCGGGAAGGTCCTCGGCGGTCAGCGAGGTGCGTACCGCGCTCATGCCGCACCCGATGTCCACGCCGACGGCGGCGGGCGAGACGGCGTCGCGCATCGCGATCACGCTGCCCACGGTGGCACCCTTGCCGTAGTGCACGTCCGGCATCACCGCCAGCCCGTGCACCCACGGCAGGTTCGCGACGTTGTGCAGCTGGCGCAGCGCGGCGTCCTCCACCGAAGCCGGGTCCGCCCACATCCGGATCGGTACGCGGGCACCTTCTACCGCGGTGAACATCTTTTCGTCCCTTCTTCGTCTGCGGGCACCAGCATCCTGTGAGGACCGTCCGCTGATCAACCGGTTTACCGCGGCACCCGGAAGACCCCTTCACGGCAGTGGTCCAGTCCACTTGCCTGGCGCGTGAAAACGCTCACCCGTCCAGCATGTGAGACGGGGGTGAATTTCCTTCGCGTTAACCTAGAGTCCCCTTGGCCCGTCACCCGACCACCTTGGGGAACCCTTGTCCGCCAGCCTGCCGGTGAACGCCGTGCCCGCGGCGTCCGGCCTGCGCGCCCTGCTGCGCGGCCTGCGCCGCGACCGCTGGGCTCAGGCCAGCGCCGCCCTGATCGTGCTCTTCGCGCTCGCCGCGGTCGCCGCGCCGCTGCTGTCGGCGCTGGAAGGCCAGGATCCCTACACCTACCACACCGAACTGCTCGCGAACGGAACCGGGGCCGGGGTGCTCGGTGGCATCTCCGCGAAGCACTGGTTCGGGGTGGAACCGCTGACCGGCCGCGACCTGTTCGCGATCGTCGTCCACGGCGCGCGGACCTCGTTCCTGATCGGCCTGGCGGCCACGCTGGTCTCGATCGCGATCGGGGTGCTGCTCGGCGCGGGGGCGGGCTACCTCGGCGGGCGCTGGGACACGCTGGTGAGCCGGGCGACCGACGTCCTGCTCGGATTCCCGCAGCTGATCTTCATGATCGCGCTGGGCGCCGTGGCGCCGGCCGCGATTCCCCGGCCCGTGCTGCTGATCGTGGTGATCGGACTGTTCGGCTGGCCCCGCGTGGCCCGCGTGATCCGGGCGCAGACGCTCAGCCTGCGCGACCGCGACTTCGTCAGGGCCGCCAAGGCATTCGGCGCGGGCACCGGCCACGTGTTCCGGCGCGAACTCCTGCCGAACCTGTGGGCACCGATCATCGTGCTCGCCACGGTCGGCATCCCGGAGAAGATCGGGATGGAGGCCGCGCTGTCCTTCCTCGGCGTCGGCATCGCCCCGCCCACCCCGAGCTGGGGACGGTCGATCAGCGACGCGATCGGCTGGGTGAAGACCGATCCGATGTTCCTGATCTTCCCCGGGGCCGCGCTGTTCGTGGCCACCCTGGCGTTCAACCTGCTCGGCGACGGGCTGCGCGACGTGCTCGACCCGAAGACGGGGGTGCGCCGCTGATGCGCCTGCTCCGGTTCACCGCCGCGCGCCTGCTCGGCATGCTCGCGGTGCTGCTGCTGATCAGCCTGGGCACCTTCGCGGTGTTCTACCTGCTGCCGACCGATCCCGCGCGCATGTCCTGCGGAAAGCCGTGCACCACCGAAAACCTCGCGATCGCCCGCTCGTTCATGGGTTTCGACAAACCCTGGATCCAGCAGTACCTCGACTTCCTCGGCGGGATCTTCACCGGGCGCAGCTTCGGCACCGGGACGACCGCGATCGTCTGCTCGGCGCCCTGTTTCGGCTATTCCTTCCAGCAGAACGAACCGGTGCTGGCCCTGATCGGGGACCGGCTGCCGGTGACGGCCTCGCTCGCGCTGGGCGCGGCGGTGCTGTGGCTGGTGTCCGGAGTGGCCATCGGGGTGCTCTCGGCGCTCAAGCGGGGCAGCTTCCTCGACCGTCTCGCGATGACCGTCACCCTGGCCGGGGTGTCCGCACCCGCGTATCTGGTGGGCCTGCTCGGCATCCTGCTGTTCGGGTTCACGCTCGACGTCGTGCCGGTGGGCGGGTACGTGCCGCTGGCGGCCAGTCCGGTGGACTGGGCGTGGCACCTGGTGCTGCCCTGGCTGGTGCTGGCGTTCATCAACGCCGCGATCTACGCCCGCCTCGCCCGTGGCCAGATGCTGGAGACGCTCGGCGAGGACTTCATCCGCACCGCCCGCGCGGTCGGCCTGCCGGAGCGCACCGTGATCGGGCGCTACGCCCTGCGCCCGGTGCTGCTGCCGGTGGTCACCGTGTTCGCGGTGGACCTCGGCGGCCTGCTCGGCGGCGCGGTGATCACCGAGCGGGTGTTCGCGCTGCCGGGGCTGGGCGGGCTGATGGTCGACGCGGTGCACCAGATCGACCTGCCGCTGCTGATGGGCGTCAGCCTGTTCGCCGCCTTCTTCGTCGTCCTGGCCAACTTCGCCGTGGATGTGCTGTACGGGCTGCTCGATCCGCGCGCCCGGCTCACCTGAGAAAGGGAACTTGATGGACCGCAGAGGCTTCCTCCGGATGATCGGGGCCACCGCCGCGATGACGGGCGCGGGTTCGCTGCTGGCCGCCTGCAACGCCAACGAACGGGCGGGCGGCGGGCAGCAGGCCGTGGTGGCGGCGGGCGGCACGCTGTACGTGCTTTCCGACACCACGTCGCTGCACCTGGACCCGGCGAAGAGCCAGGGCCTGGCGATCACCTCGCTGGGCCTGCTGTTCCGCAGGCTCACCGTCTGGAAGACCTCGCCGGACGGCCCGGCCACCGTGGTGCCGGACCTCGCCACCGACATCGGGCGCGCCGGCGCCGACGGCAGGACGTGGACCTACACGCTCAAGGACGGGCTGGCCTACGCGGACGGCACGCCGATCGTCGCGGCCGACATCAAGTACGGCATCGAGCGGTCGTTCGCCCCGGCGTTCTCCGGCGGACTCGGCTACCACAAGGCGCTGCTGGCCGGTGCCGAGTCCTACCGCGGCCCGTTCGAAGGCGGGGACCTCGCTTCGATCGAAACGCCCGACGACAAGACGATCGTGTTCCACCTCAACCGGTCCTACGGGGACTGGCCGTGGCTGGCGAGCATGCCCGCCTTCGCGCCCGTGCCCCGCGGCAAGGGGACCGACGCCACCTACGACACCCAGCCGGTGGCCTCCGGTCCGTACCAGGTCACGAAGTACGCCAAGGGCGTCGAGGTCCGCCTGGGCCGCAATCCGCACTGGGACCCCAAAACCGACGTGGCGCGCACCGGCCTGGCGGAAGAGATCGTGTTCCAGCTCGGCCAGGACGCCTCGGTGATTTCCCAGCGGCTGATCGCCGACTCCGGCAACGACGCCTACGCCTTCGGTTCGGCCTTCGTCGCCCCGGCCCAGCTCGCGCAGCTCCAGGGCAACCCGGCGGTGAAGCCGCGGGTGGTCACCTCGAAGTCCGGCGCGCTCGCCTACCTGGCGCTCAACACCCGCCGCGGCCCACTGGCGAATCCCCGGGTGCGGCAGGCCTTCCAGTACGCGGTGGACAAGCAGGCCTACCAGATCGCGACCGCGGGCAGCGTGGACCTCGCGGGCCCCGTCGCGACCACCCTGATCACCGAGGGCATCGCCGGACGCGAGGTGTTCGACCTCTACCCGGCACCGCCCACCGGTGACGTGGCCAAGGCGAAGGAACTGCTGGCGGCCGGGGGCTACCCCAACGGTCTGGACAATCTGGACTTCCCGGTGTCCACATCGAACAATATGGCCGACAAGGCGCAGGCGATCCAGGCGGCGCTGGCGCGCGCCGGGATCCGCGCCACCCTGCGGCCGCTGGACGAGGATGCCTGGGAGGCGGTCGTCACCGGCAACGACGGGTCCTACGACCTGACGCTCGGTTCGTGGCAGCCGGACTTCCCCAGCGCCAACGCCAACATCCAGCCGCTGTTCGGCTCCTCGGAGATCGGCAACGGCGGCTACAACCTGTCCCGGTACTCGGTGCCCGAGGTGGACGCGCTGATCTCCCAGGCGCAGGGGACGCTGGACCAGGCCGCCGCCGGGAAACTGTGGGCACAGGCCGACCGCCGGATCCTGCAGGACTCGCCGGTGGTGCCGCTCATCTACACCCGCAACTCGTTCCTGCACGGTTCGAAGGTTGGCGATTTCACCATCGGGGAGTTCCCCGCCTATCCGAACTACCTCCAGATCGGGTTGGCGAAGTAGGCCATGCCGGAGCCGTTGCTGTCCCTGACCGGGGTTTCCCTCGCCTTCTCCGGAGTCCAGGTCGTGCGGAACGTCGGTTTCGACGTGGCGCCGGGGGAGGTGGTGGCGCTGGTCGGCGAGTCCGGGTCGGGCAAATCGGTGACCGTGATGTCGCTGCTGGGCCTGTTGCCGGGCACCGCGACCGTCACCGGCTCGGCCGTCCTGAAAGGACGGAACCTCTACGCGCTCGCGCCGGAGGAGCTGCGGGCGGTGCGCGGCGGCGAGATCGGCATGGTGTTCCAGGAGCCGATGAGTGCGCTCAACCCGGTCCTGCGGGTCGGCACCCAGCTCGTCGACGCGGTCAGGGCGCACCGGAAGGTGACCAGGGCGAAGGCCCGGGAGCGTGCGCGGGAGCTGCTCGGGCTCGTGGAACTCGAGCCGGGCCGGACGCTGCGCGCCTACCCGCACGAGCTTTCCGGCGGCCAGCTGCAGCGGGTGGTGATCGCGATGGCCCTGGCCGGTGATCCCGCGCTGCTGGTCGCCGACGAGCCGACGACCGCGCTCGACGTGACCGTCCAGGCGGCCGTCCTGGACCTGCTGCGGCGGCTGCGTGACCGGCTGGGCACGGCGATCCTGCTGGTGACGCACGACATGGGGGTGGTGGCGGATCTCGCCGACCGCGTGGTCGTGCTCCGCGACGGCGAGGTGGTGGAGCACGGCGCGGTGGATCGGTTGTTCGCGGCACCGGCGGCGGAGTACACGCGGCAACTGCTGGATTCGGTGCTGTCACTGGGAAGCGGTATCGCGGGCGACAGTGACGCCCGTACCGCCGAGCCGCTGGTGTCGGTGCGGGACCTGCGGGTGACCTACCGGGGCCGCCCGCCGGTGCGGGCGGTGGACGGCGTGAGCCTGGACATCGCCCCGGGCGAGGTGCTGGGCCTGGTCGGCGAGTCCGGTTCGGGCAAGAGCACCATCTCCGCCGCGCTGCTCGGCCTGGCCCCGATCTCCGGGGGAGCGGTGACCGTGGACGGCGTCGAGCTGGCGACCGCGGAGAAACGGGCCCGCCTCCGGGTGCGGCGCGGGATCGGGGTGGTGTTCCAAAACCCCGGTTCCGCACTCAACCCGCGGGCGAGTATCGGGGCGAGCATCGCCGAACCCCTGGAGCTGCACGGGTACCCGGGTGACCGGCGGGCCAGGGTGGCGGAACTGCTGGACGCGGTCAGGCTCGACCCGTCCTGGGCGCGCCGGTATCCGCACGAGCTGTCCGGCGGGCAGCGCCAGCGCGTCGGCATCGCCCGGGCACTGGCACTGAAACCGCGGTTGCTCGTCGCCGACGAGCCCACCAGCGCGCTGGACGTCTCGGTTCAGGCCGCCGTGCTGGACCTGCTCGGCGAACTGCAGCGCGAACTGTCCTTCGCCTGCCTGTTCATCAGCCACGACCTGGCGGTCGTCGAGCGGGTCGCCGACCGGGTCGTGGTGCTGTACCAGGGAAGGATCGTCGAACAGGGCGGCGTCGCGAGCGTGCTCGGCAATCCGCGCGAGCCCTACACGCAGCGGCTCGTCGCCGCGGCGCCGGTCGCCGATCCGGCCCTGCAGGCCCGCCGCCGGGAAGCCTGGCGCGCCCTGCCCGCCTGACTTCCCGCCGCGGGCCCGCAACGGGGTTGCGGTTCCGGTGAGGGGTCCCCTCACTGTCGATACGGCCAGGGTCCCGGCAAAGTCCGGTCCGCTCGCGGTGTAGGGCGCGTCCGCCGGGCGAGTCCCACGCTCGTGCGGGAATGGGCGCCGTGAAGGGTCCCTTCACAGTCGAATCGACTGTGAAGGGACCCTTCACGGCCAACACTCACC
>NZ_VJWX01000217.1 GCF_007713715.1 Amycolatopsis rhizosphaerae | reverse complement strand
GATGTAGCTCACATTGACCGCTTTGGTTATGTAAGCACTCTCACGATAGCTAACGAGAGAGCATGTCGGATTTATATTCATTTGTCCGTTTTGGATGATTGAAGTCCACCCAACTGGACTCTTTGCACTTCATCTGGATTATGTGGTCTACCGGTTCAGTGGATATAACTTCGCTTTGTTGGAAAATGTCTATCTGAGTGGAATTTAGCGTAGAGTGATCGTTTTGATCACCTGTTGGTGATTGATCCCTTTGGCTTATTCCTTGTTGGTTTGGTGTTTGCGAACCTTCTTGAGGTCGTGTGAATGGTAGGGACCATTCACCGGAGCGAGGGGGATCTCCGTAGTGAACGCCTTGTCGGCGCGTGGGTGGCTGCTGTCCTTGGTCAGCGTGTTTGCGGTCGTGGTTTCGGTCATCGAACCGGTCGGCGGGTTCGGGCTGGCCTCCGCTGCGGGGGCAAGTGTTCCCGATCAGGCGGCAGACGCTGCGACAGCGATGGTCTTCGCCCGGCAGGACCAGAAGGCGGTACTGGTTTCCTCGGCCACCACTGAGACGTCGCAGACCGTGGCGAATCCCGACGGGTCCTGGACTCTCACAGAGTACGAGCATCCGGTACGGGTCCGACAGGGCAACGTCTGGTCGGGTATCGACACAACACTGGTCAAACAATCGGACGGGAGCATCGGTCCGAAGGCGACCACGGTTGCACTGTCGCTCAACCCTGGTGGCGTGGGTTCGGCGAAGGTGCCGATCGTGACGGCAGGGGACCGTGACGGTCATTCGGTGGGCCTGCGGTGGGGATCGGACCTTCCTACGCCGACTTTGGCTGGTGACACCGCCACCTATGCCGAGTTGCTGCCCGGGGTTGACCTGACGGTGCGGGCGCTGCCGGAAGGCTATGTGGAGACCGTGGTCATCAAGACCCGCCAGGCGGCGCAGAATCCTAGCCTGGCGTCGATTCCTTTCGGGATCTACACGAGCAACACCACGGTTGGCATCGCGAAAGGGGAGGGGCACGGTCGCCCGACGACTGCCTCCGGCGCGGCCACCGATGGCTTCGTGGTGAAGGACGCGGCGGGAAAGGTCCTGTTTGACGGCGACGCGTCGCGCATGTGGGACTCCTCCGGTGCGGGTTCGGCGGCGCGGGCACAGCTCGGCGAGGGTGGTGGCCGCCGGGAATCGGTGATGAACGTCGCGCTGACCACCAACCAGGTCACTGTCTCCCCGGACAAGGCTTTCCTCGACGACCCCGCAACCCAGTACCCGGTGATGCTGGACCCCGACAACTGGTGCACCTCATGCGGGATCCAGGCGCACGTCGTGGTGCAATCCGGATACCCCACAGCGCACAACTACAACGCCACCACGGGTGACCTCAGCGACCTCAAAGCCGGGTACGAGACTCTCGACGCGGCCGGGGTGTCGAGGTCCTACGTGCAGATGAACGCCGCCCCGTTCGCGGGCACGAAGATTCACTCGGCAACGCTGAACACCACGGTCACGCACACCTACAACTGTTCCGGTACCGCGGCCACGGATCTCTGGCTCACCGGACCGGTCGACGCCAACACGACGTGGAACAGCCAGCCCGGCTGGACCTCCAAGCTCGGGTCGAGCAATGTCGCGAACTGCAACGACGCCCCGAACGTGGTGGGCCAGTTCGAAGCGACCACGGCTGTGCAGCAGTCGTCGGATCAGCGCTGGCCCAACGTCACGTTCATGCTGATCGGAAGCACGGAAAACTCGACCGCGGGGTGGCGGCGTTTCGCGCTGAATCCATACCTGCAGGTCAACTACGACTCCTATCCCAACGCACCGTGGAACTTGACGATGCAGAACGGCCGGTTCGGTTGCGTGCAGGGTACGAACCGGCCATGGCTGGCCACGAAGAACCCGCAACTGGCCGGCCTGGTATCCGATCCGGACGGGGGAACCCTCTTCGCGGGTTTCGCTGTCGGCGCGGGAACGGCGGGCAACAGCACCAACGTCCACGACAACAGCGGGAGCCTGGTGACCGTGGGCACCCCTGGCCAGAACCAGGCGGCCACGGCCCAGTTCGCCGCTGTTCCGGACGGATGGATCACCGCGGACGGCATCTACAACTGGTCGATGCAGGTCAATGACGGCGAACTCTGGTCCCCGTGGGTGGGTAGCTGCGAATTCGCGGTGGACAGTACGGCGCCGCTGGCTCCGGTGGTGAGCATGACCGACGCGACCCCGCCGGCGCACCAGGGCGACAGCGTGCATTTCAGCGTGTCGGTGAACATGGCCACGACCGGGTTCTACGACATCGACCACTTCATCTACAGCACCGACGGGGGCGAACCACAGCCTCAGGCATCACCCAGCATCAAGGCGACACAGGGCACCGACGGCAGCGGTAAACCGATCGCGACGGCCAAGCTGTCGGCGATAGCGATCAATGGAAACCAGAACTACATCAAGGTCAAGGCGGTGAACAAGGCGGGCACACCCGGCCCGGATGCGACCTGCACCGCCACCGGCAGCCTCGACGCGGCATCCTGCTCTTACCATGTCGTGCCCTATGTGCCGTCCAGCAATCTGGTGGGGGCTTGGGCACTGGATGAAATGGGCGGCCGGACGCTGGCCGACACGGTGAAGACGACACCGAACAACGACGGTGTGACCGCGCACGACGCGCAGTTGATGAACGGTGGCGACTGGGTCGCCGGCTACGACCACGGGAACTCCTGGACCCATCCTGATCTCGCCGGCTACAGCGAGGGAACCAAGGGCGCGTTGACGTTGGACGGTTCCACCGGCTTCGCCGACGCCGGTGCCCCGGTGGTGAACACGACGGGTTCGTTCACCGTGGCTGCCTGGGTGAAGCTCGGCAATACCAACAAGTTCCAGACGGTGCTCTCGCAGGACGGGAACCAGGCCAGCGGCTTTTACCTGCAGTACTCGCAGGTGGACAACGCGTGGGCGTTCAGCATGGTCACGGCCGATCAGGCCAGTCCCTCCGGTGTGGTCCGGGCCAAGTCGATGAGCCCGCCGACGGTGGGTGTCTGGACACATCTGGCCGGTACCTACGATGCCTCGACCGGGACGATGACCCTCTACGTCAACGGTTTCAAACAGGCTGTCGGTGTTCTGACGAGTTGGGCAGCCGGGGGCGATCTGGTGATCGGCGCGGGCAAGTACAACGGCGCCCGCAGTGACTACCTCACTGGGCAGGTCGACGATGTGCAGGTCTGGCAGCGGGTGCTGTCCGGCCAGGAGGCGCATGATCTGGCCAACGCCGCGGCTCCCGTGGCGAAGTACGGCCTCGCGGAAGGTTGCGCGTCGGCTCTGGGCTCTACAGCGTCTTCGCTGAACGGCAACTGGGCCTTCGACAACGGCACCGGCAGCATCGCCGCCGACACTGGCCCGTTCGCCAACGACCTGACCCTCAGCGGCGGCTACACCTGGACCACCGGTCACTCCGGTCAAGCGGTCCACTTCGACGGCACGACCGGCCAGGCCACCGCCGCCGCTCCCGCCGTGGACACGACGCAGGCGTTCACGGTATCCGCATGGGCCAAGCTGGACGACCTCAACGGTCTCTACACAGTGCTCACTCAAGGTGGCACCCAGACCGCCGGGTTCCAGCTGCGTTACTCCTCCGACGTCAACCGCTGGGTGTTCGGCATGACCACAGCGGATGACGCCACAGTGGACAATTACCACTGGGCCGTCGGACGGCAGGCACCCCAGGCCGGGGCCTGGACACTGCTGACCGGGGTGTTCGACCCGTCCACCATGGCAGTCCGGTTGTATGTCAACGGCAAGTTGGAAGGGCAGAACACCCTGCCCACGGTGTGGAGCACGAACGGTGGTTTCACCGTCGGCTCGAACATCGGCATCAGCAACTTCTTCAAGGGAACGATCGACGGGGTGCAGGTCTGGAGCCAGGCCCTGACCGACGACCAGATCGCCTCCCTCGCCGGATACAGCTATTTCGACTCCATCTCCGCCGCGCCCGGCACGGCCTCTGGGGGTGTGCAGCTGACGGCCGGTACGGATGCCTGCGCCGCGACCTTCGACAACACCTGGACCGGGCAGGTCGATGCCGGCCGCCCCGCGACCTTCCGCACGGACGGCTCCTACACCATCGAAGCCTGGGTCAACCGGACCTGGACCTCGGCTGACATCGCCGCGAAGGGAGCGGTCGATCCCAGCGGACGTGCAGCGGTGGGAGTGGACGACCCGCAATACTCGCCCGTGCTGCTCGGCTACCACAACTGGCCGGACGCGAACGGCAGCCCCCATCCCAAATGGACAGCGCTGATCAGCTCCTCGGCCACCAGCGGCGCTGCGTGGTACGGGATCAGCGATGCCGACGCCACCTACAACACCTGGGTCCACCTCGCCGTCACCTACGACGCGTCCACCAACATCATGGCCTTCTACGTCAACGGCGTGAAACAGAACACCTACCCCAACACCTCAGGTGGGCAAGGTGTCACCAGCCGTGCCAGCACGGGCGATCTCTTCCTCGGGCGCGGAGTCTGGAACGGGGCTCGCAACGACGAGTGGTATGGCGGGGTCGCGGGCGTACGGATCTACACGGGCCTGCGTGACCAGGGCGCACTCATCCGAGACGCCAAAGTCGACGATCCCGGCGCCATGTCCGGGCACACTCACCTCTGAGAACTGGGGCGGAACCCACCATGACTGTGCGCGGGAACCGGGCTCACGCCTGGGCGAGAACGACCGCTCTGATCACCGCGGTGATCATGCTGGGCTCATCCCAGCAGGCCATCGCACAACCAACAGGCTGGCACGGCCTGGGCTGGGATCTCCCACCGCTTCAGGCGAGCCGGTCGGTCGGGGGTGCCACTGGCAAGTTCTCCCCACCGCCGGCCGCCCCACCGCCGTCCGCGCCCGTCACGACGGCGGCGTGGCCCGCGGGGACCGCCCAGGTCGACCTTCCCGCCACAGCCAAGGGTGTCGGCTCGCCTGTCGCGCCGGCCGGCAAGCTTCCGGTCGCAGTCGGCCGCAGTGACTCGGCGGAGCGGCGGCCCGGCAAGGTCGAGGTCGAGACTCTCGACCACGGCAGCGCCGAGAAAGCCGGAATCCCGGGAACGCTGATCCGGCTCGCCCCGGTCACCGGCGATACCGGCGGGCCCATCACCGTCCACCTCGACTACCGCGGCTTCGCCAGCGCGTTCGGCGCCGACTTCGGCCGCCGCCTGCGGTTCCAGCAGTACCCCGCCTGTGTCCTGAGCACCCCGGACAGGCCGGAATGTCGGACCGCGACACCGGTCGAGTCGGCCAACAGTCCCAAAGACGGGCAGCTCACGGGTACCGTCACGCTCAACACGACGACCATGACCGTACTCGCGGCCACTGCGGGCACCAGCGGCGGCGGCGGGGACTTCACGGCCACCAACCTCTCCCCGGCGGGTACCTGGACGGCGGGTGGTTCGGGAGGCGACTTCTCCTACAGCTACCCGATCGCGGCCCCACCGGCGGCCGGTGCCAAGGCACCCAGCCTCGCGTTGAGTTACTCCTCCAGTTCCGTGGATGGGCGCACGTCCGCGACGAACAACCAGGCCTCGGCCATCGGTGACGGCTGGGAAATCGGCGGCGGCGGTTTTATCGAACGGTCCTACAAATCCTGTGCGCAGGACCTCGGCGGGAACAATGGCCAGACCAAGAGCGGCGATCTGTGCTGGTTCAGTGACAACGCCACCATGTCGCTCGGCGGCAGTAACGTCCAGCTCGTCAAGGACACTGCTTCCGGCGCGTGGCATCCGAAGTCTGACAACGGTTCCCGGGTCGAGAAGCTCATCGGTGCCGCGAACGGGGCGCAGGGCGGCGAGTACTGGAAGGTCACCACGGCCGACGGCACACAGTACTTCTTCGGCCTCAACCACCTGCCCGGCTGGCAGTCGGGTAACCCGGAGACCCAGTCCGCGTGGACTGAACCGGTCTTCGGCAACAACTCCGGTGAGCCATGCAACGCCGCGACCTTCGCCGCTTCCTGGTGCCAGCAGGCCTGGCGATGGAACCTCGACTACGTCGTCGACCCGCACGGTAACGCGATCAGCTACTACTACCAGTCCGAGACCAACAACTACGGGCTCAACCTCAACACCACGAGCGCGGGCACGCCCTACGTCCGCGGTGGTTACCTCACCCGCATCGAGTATGGGTTCAACACCGGGGTCGCCAACGTCTACTCCCATGCCCCGGCGCAGATCCTGTTCGACACGACCGAACGCTGCCTGCCCGGCGGCACCATCACCTGCGATCCGGCCCAGCTGAACTCCGGCACAGCGTCGTCCTGGCCGGACGTGCCCGCGGACCAGATCTGCGCCCCAGGCGCGACCTGTACGAACGTCGCCCCGAGCTTCTTCTCCCGCCGCCGGGTCATCGGCATCACGACCCAGGTCACCGATGGTGGTTCGGGCTGGAACACGGTCGACACCTGGGCGCTCGCCCAGTCGTTCCCAGCCAGCGGAGATGGTTCCAGCCCCGCGATGTGGCTGGACTCGGTGACCCGGACAGGCAAGGTGGGCGGCTCGATCTCCCTGCCACCCACGACGTTCCACCCGAAAGCACTGGCCAACCGCGTGGACACCAGCAGCATGTACACGGCGATCACGCGCAACCGGATCGACGCGATCACCAACGAGCAAGGCGGTGTCACGACCGTCAAGTACGCCGATCCGCAGTGTGTCGCGGGTTCGAACATGCCCGCGAACCCCGAGAGCAACACGATGGCGTGCTTCCCGAGCTACTGGACTCCGGGCGGCGCCACGGATCCGGTTCTCGACTGGTTCAACCTGTACCCGGTCACCGACATCACCGACGACGGCCGCACCACGCTGTCCCAGCAGGTGTTGACGCACTACGACTACGTCGGCGGTGGCGCGTGGCACCACGATGACAACCCGTTGGTAGATCCGAAGTACCGCACCTGGTCGCAGTGGCGTGGCTACGCCACGGTGAGAACCACCAAGGGGCAGGCCACCAGCGACCCGGCAGGCCCACCTGTCGTCACCCAGACGCTCTACCTGCGAGGGATGGACGGCGACACGCTCCCGGGCGGGGGAACCCGCAGCGTCTCGGTGACCGACAGCCTCGGCGAGAGCATCCCCGATGGCAAGGCACTGGCCGGTTTCACCCGGGAAAGCACGTCCTACCTCAATGGCCAGGTCATCGGCACCACGATCAACGATCCGTGGGTCTCCGCGGCGACCGCCACCGACGCCTCCGGTGCTCAGTCATTCTTCACGAACACCGGCACGAGCCGGACCAGAACCTGGATCGCCGCGACCAATCAGTGGCTAACGACCCGCAAGGGTGCGACCTTCGGCGCTTACGGCCTCGTGGTCACATCGGAAGACGACGGCGACGTCACCGACCCGAACCAGGCCAGCTGCACAAGAACCACCTACGCGCAGAACACCGGCGCCTGGCTGCTCAGCCTTCCCAGTCAGGTGCAGAAGACGGCAGGCACCTGCGATCAGGCCCCAGCCAGCGGCACCATCATCGCCGACCACCGTTTCTACTACGACCACCAGGCCTTCGGCGCCGCACCGACAATCGGTGACGTCACCCAGACCGATGAGCTGGACGCTTGGCCGTCGGGTGGAGCGGAGCAGTTCACCAGCCCGGCGACCACCGCCGGGTACGACAGCTACGGGCGGCTCGTGTCCAGTACCACCGCGCTTGGCCTCACCACCACAACGGCCTACACCCCCGCGACCGGGGGACCGGTTACTCGCGTCGATGTCACAACGCCACCGATCAGCGGCACCGACACCACGACGCTGACCTCGACCAAGTATCTCGACCCGGTCAGCGGCGCGGTCACCGCGGAGGTCGACAACAGTGGGCTGCGCACGGACGCGACCTACGACGCGCTGGGAAGGCTGACCGCGGTCTGGCGTCCAGGACACAGCAAGAGCGCGAACGCCCAGCCCGACGCCACCGTCGCCTACACCGTCAACAACAACGGACCAAGCGTCATCACCAGCAGCGCGCTGCTGTCCAGCGGCCAGTACGCCGCCAGCTATTCGCTCGTCGACGGGCTCGGCCGCACGGTACAGAAGCAGTCACCGACCCCGTACGCGCAGGGCGGCCGGCTCGTGGCGGACACGTTCTTCGACTCTCAGGGCCGGGCATGGAAGACGCACGACTCGTACTGGAACGGCGACTCGGGGCCGGGCACCACCCTGCTCGTCGTCCAGGACAACGCCGTGCCCAGTACGACGGTCACGGCGTTCGACACCGCGGGCCGCAAGATCGCGTCGATCTACCAGCTGTACGGCACAGAGCAGTGGCGGACCACGACTGTGTACGACGGCGACCGCACCACCACGATCCCGCCCCATGGCGGCACCGCGAAAACGGTCATCACCAACGGTCTCGGGCAGAAAATCAAGTCACTCGACTACAAGGACCCCGCCCATACCGGTACTGGCGATCCTGCGGACGCCACGACCTACACCTACACACATTCGGGCAAGCCAGCATCGGTGACCGATCCGACCGGCTCGAACACCTGGACGATGGGCTACGACCTGCACGGCCGCAAGGTGGTCTCCGCCGACCCCGATACCGGCACCAGCCACTTCGCCTATGACGCCGACGGCCGGTTGCTCACCAGCACCGACGGGCGCGGACGGACGCTGGCCTACACCTACGACAACCTGGGCCGCAAGACAGCGGAGTTCGATGGTTCGACCAGCAGCACGAAGCTGGTCTCCTGGACCTACGACACCCTGATGAAGGGCAAGGTCACCAGTTCGAGCCGGTACGCCAACGGAAAGACCTACACCAACGCCGTTACCGGATACGACGACGCCGGCCGATCGCAGGGCACGAAGGTCACCATCCCGCTCACCGAAACCGGGCTCGGCGGCAACTACCAATTCTCGACGAACTACGACGCCCTGACCGGTGCGGTGCATTCATTCACCAGCCCGGCGAAGGGGGGACTCGCGAACGAGACGATGGTGTGGCTGTACGACACTCTCGGCAATCCCTCGCAGCTCTATACCGCCGACTCCAACGGTGGCGGCACCCATCTGGTTTCCGAGACCGATTACAACCCTTACGGGCAGGTGCTGCGCACCAACTACCAAGATCCGAACGACCCAAATCAGATCGCGGTCACCAGCACCTACGAGGACGGCACCAACCGGCTGACCGGCACACTCGCCGAGCGGGCCACGACGACGAACTACGCGATCGCCAACCGGGCCTACACCTACGATCAGTCCGGCCAAATGACCAAAGTTGCCGATACGCCGCAGGGCGATTCGGCGGACGTGCAGTGCTACAACTACGACTACCTGCAACGGCTGGCACAGGCGTGGACCCCCGCTTCGGCTGACTGTGGCGCTGCGCCAACGGCGGCGGGGCTGGGTGGTGCGGCGCCGTACTGGACGTCGTGGACGTTCGACCAGATCGGGAACCGGCTCACGCAGGTTCAGCATGCCTCGACCGGGGACACGACTTCGACGTCGACCTATCCGCAGGCCGGGCAGCCGCAACCGCATGCCGCCACGACGTCGACCACGGCAAATGCCCAGGGCTCGACTCAGGTGGCCTACACCTACGACGCCGCGGGAAACAGCCTCACCGGCGGTCCCGCGGGAAACGGGCAGACCTTCACCTACGACACCGAAGGCCACATCGCGACCGCGACCGACGCTTCCGGGAAGGTCAGCAGCTACACCTACGACGCCGACGGCAACCGGTTCCTGACGAAGGACCCGTCCGGGACAACTCTGACCATCGGGGACCTGGAGATCTTCGTCGCCGCCGGCACGTCCACATCGGTCGCCACTCGCACCTACACCTACAACGGCCACGCCATCGCCGAACGCAACGGCAACACCGGCCTGGCCTGGTTGATGACGGACACGCAAGGCACGCCGTACGCCTCGGTGAACGCGAGCAACCTCGCAGTCACCAAACGATGGCAAGACCCCTACGGGGCCGCCCGTGGCCCGGCACCCACGGGCTGGCCGGACAAGCACGGGTTCCTCAACGGCTACCAGAACACCACCGGCCTCATACACCTCGGTGCCCGCGAATACGACCCGACCACAGGCCGCTTCATCACCGTCGACCCGCTGCTCAACGTGGGCGACACCCAGCAGATGAACGGCTACTCCTACGCCAGCGGCAACCCGGTCACCTTCTCCGATCCGTCCGGTTTATGTCGTGGGCCTGATGGTCTTTGCCCCTTGCCGGGTGGCGGATGGGGCGGCCCTCCTGGCTGTCACACCTGGAACTGGGGTTGCGATCCGGGAGCTAACAACCCCAAACCCAGCAACGCCAGCAACGCCAGCAACACCGGCGGTCTCGTCAGCTTCTACGGCGAACTTCTCAACACAACCCCGCTCAATGACCCCGAACACCTCCTACTCGCATCACACCATAGCTTCGATGAGTCACCATCCGTGAAACGAAGCAATGGGGTGTTCGACTTTCTCGCCGGCTATTTCAGTGGCGGAATGCCAATGGTGGAGTTCCTGTGTTCTCAACTGACGCACGCAGACAGAGAATGTAATCAAGGTGGCTCGTTAGCAAAACAATATTTGACACTCCGTGCCACCTCAGACTCGACCAGCTTCAAAATCGGAACAATAATCCCCGAAGTCATACAGTTTGTTGCAGCAATTGCTCAGCCGGAAATTGGGGCCGAAGAAGCCGCCGCAAATAGTGTCCCGAAGATGGCCTCTACGTTCGGCGGAAGAGATTCGGCTATAAAGAATATGATCAAATATTCGGAGCGTAATCCGATGGAAGGCTTTTTGGACGTTATTGGACATGGAGGGCCTGACGATATTGCCGGGCAGTCGGCTGCCGAGATTGCTGCCAAGATTGGGCCTGGCTTGGCGGGCCGGAACGTCAGGCTGTTATCGTGTTGGACGGCCTGCCCCTCGGGTTCCTTTGCACAGGATCTTGCAAACATCCTCAGGGTGCGGGTGCTGGCACCGACGACTGAGATCGGTGCAAGCGGCACAGGGAAGACGCTTACATTTTTTGATGGAGGTGAGTGGCGATCATTCGATCCGAACTGATTCTGATCGGCTACTGGCGGCGGAAGGCCGGGCGAGGATGGCCGGCGGACGACCGCTGGCCCTCTCCGGAGGATTTCGTAGACTCATCTTGGGACGCCGATGAGCGCGACCAGGTCGTGGACTATCTCGGCCGAGGTTTCATCGTGAGAGCCTGCATGGGCCTCTCCCCGTGCCGGATGTGCGGTCGGGCCAACGGTGCGCTTGAGCTGAGTGATGGGGTGTACGTTTGGCCGGAGGGACTCAAGCATTACGTGGAAGACCACGACGTTCGTCTCCCCGAACCATTTACCTCGCACGTACTCGCCAGCATCGAGGCCTTCGAGACTGCTGGCCGTGATGAGTCTTGGTGGCGTAGCTTCGTCGGCTGATCAACCGAGGGGCTCGCGCCTCAGCGGCCGCTGGCGGACTCACCCCATGACCACCCCTGTCCAGCAAGCCGTGTTGCCGCGTCGGGGCCTGTAC
>NZ_VJWX01000216.1 GCF_007713715.1 Amycolatopsis rhizosphaerae | reverse complement strand
CATAATGTTTCGGTGGTCATGGCGGTGGGGAAACGCCCGGTCCCATTCCGAACCCGGAAGCTAAGCCCACCAGCGCCGATGGTACTGCACTCGAAGGGGTGTGGGAGAGTAGGACACCGCCGAACACTCATTGACAGGAAGCCCCAGGGCTCTGGTCGAGAACCCGCAAGGGATCTCCCAGACCCTGGGGTTTTCTGCATTCACGCCCGTATCCTGGCGACGTGACCACGCCTCGCCTGCTGATCATCCAACCCGATCAGACCGATCCGATCGGTCCCCTCGGCGACTGGCTCATCGACGCCGGCGCCGAACTCGACATTCGGCTGCCCTCTACCAGTTCGTTGCCCGACGACCTCGACGGATATCAGGGTCTCGTCTGTCTGGGCGGAGGCATGAGCGCCGATGACGATCTGGCGCACCCATGGCTGGTGCCTGTCCGTCGACTTCTCGACACCGCGCTGCTTCAAACCCTCCCCACACTGGGTATCTGCCTCGGGGCTCAGCTTCTGGCCATCGCCGCTGGTGGGCAGGTGGAGAAAGGGGTGCACGGCCCGGAAGTCGGTGCGAGCTTGGTCGCGAAGAAGGACGCCGCCTGGACCGACCCGTTGTTCGCTGAACTGCCATTGATGCCCGACGTCTTCCATTTCCACGAAGACGTCATCACCCGCTTGCCGGGCAACGCCGTCCTCTTGGCTTCAGCTCCCCGCTATCCGAATCAGGCGTTTCGCATCGGACGATGCGCCTATGGCGTCCAGTTCCACATCGAGACCACCGCCGAAGTCGTCCAGGCCTGGGCGAAGGACGTTCCGGACATGATGTCGGCTGCGAAACCTGGTGCATTCGAGGCCGCCACACTGGCGCAGGCCCACGCAGACCTGGCCGAAACCTGGCAGCCCTTCGCCGCCAGGTTCGTCCGACTCGCCGCAGGCGCTCTCCAGCCCGCCGCAGCAAAACCCCGCCATCTCCCCCTCACCTGACCGCCCAGGAGGCGAAGCAAGGGATGTTTACTCCGGCCCATCCGAAGCAAACATCCCTTGCTGCCGAGTTGTGGCCGGGGGAGGGGCGGCGGGCAGGCTACGGTGGAGGCTGATGGCAGAGCAAGTACGGGGAGCGGCGTCCCCCGCACGGTACGGCTTGACCGACGATCGCGCCGAAGCGCAGCTCCGTTCTCTGGGCTGGTGGGGCGACGGTGGGCCCGAACCGGCCTGTATCGAGGTCCTCACTACCCTGTCCCGGTCCGCCGACCCCGATCTTGCCCTCCGCGGTCTTGATCGCCTTCGCGAGGCCGATGAGACCGGTTGGCGGAAACTGGCGGAAGGTTTGCGCGAAGACCCGTCGCTGCGTGGCCGTCTGATCGGAGTCTTCGGGACATCGAGCGCACTCGCGGATTTCCTGGTCGGTTGCCCGCACGAATGGCGACGCCTTGCGCGGGACAAGGGAACGAAGAAAGAGCGCTATGTCGATATTCTTCTCAGGTCGGTCCAGGATGCAGGCACGACGCTGACGCACGGCGCCGCCGAACAGGCCTTGCGGATGGCCTACCGAGGCGTGCTGCTGGAGATCGCCGCAGCAGACCTCGGGCACCTCGTCGAAAGCGGGTTGGAACGTCCGTCCTACACCGAAATCACCGATAAGCTCACGGCTCTCGCCGAGGCGGCACTGACCACCGGCCTGGCCGTCGCGCATGCGGAGCTGAAGGTCACCGACCCGGACACCGCGCGCCTGGCCGTGATCGCGATGGGCAAATGCGGTGGGCACGAGCTGAACTACGTCAGCGATGTCGACGTCGTCTTCGTCGGCGAAGGTGATCTCCCGCTCGCCACCAGGCTCGCCAGCACCGTGATGCGCGTCGTGGGCAAGGCCTGTTTCGAGGTCGACGCCGCATTGCGTCCCGAGGGCAAGGCCGGGGCGCTGGTGCGAACCCTTGAGGGGCATACCGCTTACTACCGGAAATGGGCCCGTACCTGGGAGTTCCAGGCGCTGCTGAAGGCCCGACCCGTCGCAGGCGACCCCGAACTCGGCCGCCAGTATGCCGAGATGGTGGACTCGCTGGTTTGGACGGCGGCGGAACGAGAGAACTTCGTCGCCGACGTCCAGCAGATGCGCCGGCGCGTGGAGAAACACGTGCCGTCAGAACTGGCCGATCGTGAGCTCAAGCTCGGCCGCGGCGGGCTGCGGGACGTCGAGTTCGCCGTGCAACTGTTGCAGCTGGTTCACGGCCGAGCCGATCCGGAGCTGCGCTCGCCATCCACCATGGAGGCGCTGAACGCACTCGGCGCCCGAGGTTACGTCGGCCGGGCCGACGCGGCGGAGCTCGAAATCTCCTACGAGTTCCTACGCACCGTCGAACACCGGCTCCAACTTCGGCGGCTGCGCCGTACCCACCTGTTCCCGGACCACCACGAGACCGCCGAGTTGCGCGTCTTGGCCAGGGCGATCGGGATCAAGGCGGAACGAGGGAGAAGCGAGGGCGAGGTACTCGTGGCCGACTTCCGCCGGCATGCCCAGCGGATCCGGCGGCTCCACGAAAAGCTCTTCTACCGTCCGCTGCTGCAATCGGTTGCGAGCGTGCCTTCGGAAGCATTGCGCCTCACCACAAAACAGGCCGCCACGAGGCTTGCCGCACTCGGCTATGCGGCGCCTGACGGGGCGTTGCAACACATCAAGGCCCTCACTGCCGGGGTTTCGCGGCGGGCCTCGATCCAGCACACACTCCTTCCGGTGTTGCTCGACCTGTTGGCCGACACGCCGGATCCGGATGGCGGTCTTCTCGCGTACCGCAAGGTGTCCGAAGCACTGGAAGACACTCCGTGGTACCTCCGCGTCCTCCGGGACGAAGGAGCCGTCGTCGAGCGGCTTGCCTGCCTGCTCGGCACCGCCAGACTCGTGCCGGATCTTCTGGTCCGGGCGCCTGAAGTGCTGCAACTGCTCGGGGATCCGGCCGCACTGGCCGGCCGTGAGCCCGAGGAGGTGGCGAAGTCGCTGCGTGCCGCGGTCCGGCGCCAGCCAGGGCTGAAAGCCGCCGTCGCCGCCGCCCGGTCGTTACGGCGGCACGAGATGCTGCGCGTGGCCGCTGCCGACCTGCTGGGGCTGCTCGACGTCCGCGCCGTGTGCGAGGCACTGTCCACCGTCTGGGTCGCGGTGCTGCAGGGTGCCCTTGCCGCTGCACTCCGGAAGCGTACCGCCGAGACCGGCACCGCTCCGGCGAAGATCGCTGTGATCGGGATGGGGCGTCTTGGGGGCGCCGAGTTGGGGTACGGATCGGATGCGGACGTGCTGTTCGTCTGCGAGGCCAACGACGGAGCCGGCGACGAGGAGGCCGTGCGTTTCGCGTTGATCGTGGCGAAGACCGTGCAGGAGATGCTCGGCGCGCCGAGCGCCGATCCGCCGTTGCACGTCGATGCCGACCTCCGGCCCGAGGGGAGGGGCGGACCTCTGGTCCGCACGCTTGATTCCTACCGTGCCTACTACGCGCGGTGGAGCCAGGTGTGGGAGGCGCAGGCTCTGCTCCGGGCGCGTTTCGTGGCCGGTGACGAGGAACTGGGAACCCGATTCCTCGCCATGGTGGATCCGATCCGCTATCCGGACCAGGGCCTCGATCCGGCACGGGTGCGGGAAGTGCGTCGGATGAAGGCGCGCGTGCAGGACGAGCGCATGCCCAAGGGAGCCGATCCCACTCTCCACACCAAACTGGGCCGAGGCGGGTTGGCCGACGTCGAGTGGACTGTCCAGCTGCTCCAGTTGCGGCATGCGCACGCAGTGCCCGAGTTGCGGACGACTTCGACCCCGGCGGCGCTTGCCGTACTGGCGGAGTCCGGATACGTCGACGCGGAGGACGCGGCCTCACTGACCGAGGCTTGGTTGCTGGCGACCCATGTGCGAAACGCGTCCATGCTGGTTCGAGGCAAGGCAGTCGATCAGGTGCCGTCGAGTGGGCGTCCCCTGGCCGCGGTCGCCCGCATCATGGGCTACGGCGAGGAGACCGACCCCGGCGAGTTCCTGGATTTCTACCGGCGGACGACCCGCCGGGCCCATGCCATCGTCGAGCGAGTTTTCTACGAGGATTGATGTCACAGCTGGTATCGGTGGATGCGCCTCTACAGTGGATGAGTGACTGAGCGCGAACCGTTCCGCATGCAGATCAAGGTGCGGCTCTACGAGCTGGATCCCCTCGGCCATCTCAACCACGCCGTCTATCACTCGTACGCCGAGGTCGCGCGGATCGAGGCGATCGAGAAGGCATCGGGAGGCTCGCCCCTCTTCCAGAGCGAAAACATCTCCCCCGTGCTGCTGGCATCCACCATCAACTACCGGCGAGAACTTCGGATGGGCGATGTCGTCGAGGTGACTTGCGATACCAAGTTCGGTAGCGGCAAAACGTTCCAGATGGTTCAGGAGATCGTCAAGCTCGACGGGACGGTCTCGGCGGATCTCACTGTCACGCTCGGCCTGATGGATCTCGAACGCCGCAAACTCGTCGACGACCCGCGCGGACGTTTCCTGCGTGCGGGGTTCGACCTGTCAGTGCTGTCGACCGCCGAGTAGGCCGGGCGACGCGACATCCGTAGCAAACATCCCTTGCTCTAATCCGCCGGCGGGAGTGGGGCGCGGATGGTCTTTTCGATGGCTCCGTACGAGACGCGGTCCTGTTCGGGGCGAATAGCGGGGCCGAGGGGGTCCTCGACGAGGTCCGTGTAGAGCGCGGCTTCGTGTGGCAGCAGCATCTCGAGGTGTTCGTTCGTGAGTTCGGATCGCGCACCCACTGACTTTCGTGTGCCAGGAGCGTCGCTCGGTCCATCAGCAGTGAACGGGTATGGGCGAAGGAGCGGCGCAGCCGGTTGAGGATGGCGAAGCCGTGGGTGTCGATATCTGCCCCAGTACACCAGGTTCTTGTCCGCTAGCCACCAGAGCGGCGCCAAGCGGGCCACGGCATAGCCCCCGCCGAAGAGCACGACGGCGTCTTCTACGGGCGGGAAGGCCAGGTAGGTGATTTCGTTTTCGACGACGAACACCGTCCGCGCCTCAAGCGGCATATCCGCGAGTTCGGAAACCTGAACAGCCAGTTCAGTGAAGCGGGTGCCGTGCTGTTGGAGATGGCGGAACCGCACGTATGCGGGCTTGCTCCGGAACCGGTAGCGCCCGGCGAGATCCGATGACGGCCTCGTGGTGTCCACGCCGGGCACGTCCGTAGGTACATGTTGGGGCGCGCGTGCGTTTCGATTCACAGTACGCTGTCGACCAGGCTTGACCAGTTTCCGGCATGCCGGAGCACGTGTTCATAGCGGCAACCACGGTTCCTACGTGGTGACTATATTGCCCTAGTGGATTTGGATTACCAGTACCGGAAGGACAATCGTGCTCTTGCCGCCGAGGCTCGGGAGTGCCAGGCATTGCGGCACGCCTCGACTCTGGCCGAATGGCTCGGCGAGGGGCGGCCGGTGACGGCCAAGAAGGTATTGCGTCGATCTGATGTTCCCGAGGCCGGTCGCGTCCTGGGCGTCGCGGTACCGCGGCAGGTGCGTACCGCGGCCGATGTGCCGAGCCTCCATCGTCCGTGGACAGCGGCGGTGGGCGCCGGGTTGCTGGAGATTACGCGGGATCGGGCAGTAACAGGCCCGGCACTGTCCGGGTGGGGGTGCGCCGCCGACGATGACGTGCTCGACAGGTGGGCGAGAGCGTTGGCGGCAGTGCTCGCCGACACGTTCAACGATGACGGGGACGGGGCGGAGGCCCTGAGGATCGGGAAGCTGGCCCTGACGCTGCTGGCCGCTGAGCCCGCGCCGGTCGGCGCCGAACTGCTGACGGCGATCCACGGGGCGATCATCAACGGGGGTTACGCCCTGTATCGCACCTTCAATCGCGGTTTCGGGGAGCGGCGCCCGGCCGAGGTGGTTCTCGAGTTATTGGCCGCTTTCGGCGCCGTGACCGGGGAAAGCGGTCAATGGCGGATCAGTCCGCTTGGCCGTCGGGGGCTGCAGATCCTCGACTCTCGCGGCGTGGAGTTGCTCGCTGCCCCTGGCGCGCCTGCTGAAAGCGGCGGGATATGTCAGCTCAAGATCACCTTGTCGCGGATGCGACCGGCGCCTTGGCGAAGGGTGCTCGTGCCGGCTTCGGCCACGCTCGGGGATCTGCACGCGATCATCCAGATCGCCTTCGCCTGGGACGATGATCATTTGCACGCGTTCACCGTCGGCCAGCGCCAATACGGTGACCCGTACTTCAACATGCCGTACGACGAGGAAGAGACCACGCTGGCGGGGGTGTTCGACCGGGGACGGAGGTCGATCTCCTACGTCTACGACTTCGGCGACGACTGGTACCACGACATCAAGCTGGAGAGACTGGTCGAGCCGGATCCTGCCATCGGCTACCCGGTTTGCGTGGCGGGTCGCGGCGACGTGCCGGTCGAAGACCGTGGTGAAAGCTGTGGCGAAGACTGTGCCGAGCACTGCGGCGAAGACGAGCCGGCCTGGACCCCGTTCGACCAGACCGACATCAACGCCCGGCTCGGCCAATGGGAGTCCCTTAAGGATGCGAGACAACTACGCAACGACGTCGAAGCCATTCTGGCCGACGCCCAAGGCGAAGCGGAGGAAATGACCGCGTTCCGGAGCGCGCTGGAGGAGGAGATCTCCTTCCCGGTTCCCGCCATGTTGCTGGGCGCACCCGTCATCGTCGATGGGCTGACCGAGGACGAGGCCACGCTCGAGCTTCGTGCCCGGTGCCGGGGAAACGGCACGGACGAACTGGTGTCCTTCGCCGATCTGGATTTCTGGCCGGGCACCGTCGAAGCCTGGCTCCAGGCCGGGTACCTGGCCTATCTCGACAGAAAATTCGGGCCGCTCACCCGGCCCACCGGGTGGGGTGGCGTGGACCGGCCCGATCTGACCCGAATGTGTGAGTAGGGCGGTGACCCGCGTTGGGACCGGGGGAGGCTTGAAGCCGGCAACTTTGGCTCTTCAACGCGATGGCCCGCCAGCAGGCTGCTGGCGGGCCATTGACTTCGCGTCTGAAATCCGTTGTTTTATCGGGTCAGACCTGGTTGTGGATCACACGTCGTAGTACAGCGCGAACTCGTACGGGTGCGGCCGAAGGCGCAGCGGGTCGATCTCGTTCTCCCGCTTGAAGGCGATCCAGGTCTCGATCACGTCCGGGGTGAACACGCCACCCTCGGTGAGGAAGTCGTGGTCGGCTTCCAGGTTGTCGAGAACGGTGCCCAGGTCGGACGGGACGAGCTTGACGTCCTTGGCCTCCTCGGGCGGCAGCTCGTAGAGGTCCTTGTCGATCGGGTCGGCCGGCTCGATCTTGTTCTTGATGCCATCCAGGCCCGCCATCATCATGGCCGCGAACGCCAGGTACGGGTTGCCCGAGGAGTCCGGGCAGCGGAACTCGATGCGCTTGGCCTTCGCGTTCGTGCCGGTGATCGGGATACGGACACAGGCCGAGCGGTTACGCTGCGAGTAGACCAGGCTGACCGGAGCCTCGAAGCCCGGAACCAGACGGTGGAACGAGTTCACGGTCGGGTTGGTGAAGGCCAGCAGGCTCGGCGCGTGCGCGAGGATGCCGCCGATGTAGTGGCGCGCCATGTCCGACAGGCCGGCGTAACCGGACTCGTCGTAGAACAGCGGCACGCCGTCCTTCCACAGCGACTGGTGGCAGTGCATGCCCGAGCCGTTGTCGCCGAACAGCGGCTTCGGCATGAAGGTCGCGGTCTTGCCCGCGTTCCAGGCGGTGTTCTTCACGATGTACTTGAACAGCTGCAGGTCGTCGGCGGCGTGCAGCAGCGTGTTGAACTTGTAGTTGATCTCGGTCTGGCCGGCGGTGCCCACCTCGTGGTGCGCGCGCTCGATCTCGAAACCGGAGCCCTGCAGGTTCTTGCTGATCTCGTCACGCAGGTCGGCGAAGTGGTCGACCGGCGGGACCGGGAAGTAGCCGCCCTTGAAGCGGGTCTTGTACCCGCGGTTGCCGCCCTCTTCCTCGCGGCCGGTGTTCCACCAGCCTTCGACCGAGTCGATCTCGTGGAAGGTGGCGTTCTCGGAGGAACCGAACCGGATCGAGTCGAAGAGGTAGAACTCGGCTTCCGGACCGAAGAACACGGTGTCGGCTACGCCGGACTCGGCGATGTACTGCTCGGCCTTGCGGGCGATGTTGCGCGGGTCCCGGCTGTAGGCCTCACGGGTGAAGGGGTCGTGCACGAAGAAGTTGATCGAGAGAGTCTTCTCCTTGCGGAACGGGTCGATCCGAGCCGTGTCCGGGTCGGGCAGCAGAAGCATGTCCGACTCGTGGATCGACTGGAAGCCACGCACCGAAGAGCCGTCGAAGGCCAGTCCCTCGTTGAACGCCTCCTCGTCGAAGGCCTTCGCGGGGACGGTGAAGTGCTGCATGACGCCCGGCAGATCACAGAACCTGACATCGACAAACTGCACGTTCTCATCGGCGATGAGACGCTGGATATCGTCTGGTGTAGTGGACACCCTCTGTAACTCCTTCGTTTTTACCGCCGGGGGCAGTACTCTCTTCGGCTCACGCTAAGAGGGTGGTGTTGCCCGACCGTCACCCGTATGTTTCGCGCAGGTTAACGGGCGACTCGTTTTTGGCCGGTAGACCGGCGAGAGCAGCTTTCGGGCCAACCGCATACCCTGGATGAGTGGCGAGATGGACCGGTGAGTGGTTGTCGGGCTCTTCGACCGGCTTGGCGACCGACGACGTAGAGCCACCGCGTTGGCGCGGTGAGCGATTGGGGTTACCCGAGAAGGGCTCCGGCTCCGTGGCCGGTGGCGGGTCCCGGCTGCTTGCGCTGGTGATCGATCTGGTGCTGGCTTCGCTGGTGACCTCCTTGTTCCTGCGGCCGAATCTGCAGGACACGGCGGCCATGCAGACGTACAACCTGTGGTCGGTGGCGGCGTGGGCCGTGATCACGGCGGTACCGGTCGCCTTCTTCGGCTTCACACCCGGTATGGCTGTGACCGGGATCAGGGTGGGCAGGCTGGACGGTGTTTCACTGGTCGGCCCGTGGCGGGCGATCGTGCGCGCGGTCCTGACCTTCCTCGTCGTTCCGGCAATCATTCGCAACGCCGACGGGCGGAGCTGGCTGGACCGGCTGACCGGAACGGCCGTCGTCCGTTTCCGCTGATCCTGATCGGCGGCGGGGGACGCCCAGCCGCCGTTTCGTACGCTTTTCGTAGTTGCTCGATCACCTTGAGCGGGTTGTCACGCAGCTGAGAGGGCAGGGTTTCCACCACGATTGCCCCGGCCCTTGCCGGTGCCGGATCAGGCCCATGGTCGTCGAGACGGAACTCCGCCCACGTGATTCGCCAGAGCAGGCCGACCTCGGCCCAGTAGGCGTCGGCGTGGCCGAGGAACACGCCGTCCTGATCTTCCAGTTCGACCTGCCATTCCGGTTCCGGCAGCCCGCTGCGCCGGAGTATTTCTCGAGCCCAGGCTTCGGAGGCAGAGCGGACCGCTGCGTGGATCTCGTGCACCACACGGCGGGGAAGAGCCGAGCCGATCGTGGAACCCAACTCGATCTCGCGGTGCAGATCCCGCGGATCGCACAGGCCGCGGCCGACGGCCTCCTTGATCATGGCGCGGACCGCGGGAAGATCGGTCATGCGACGCGCCGCGTCGAAGAGGGCGCGGGCCAGCGGAGCGACCGGGACCCGCTCGATTACGACGGGATCAGGGAGATGGACCGTTCGTTCGACGGTCGCGAAGCCCCACGAGCTCACTCCACTCGTGTGCGGTATCAGTACGTGCACCGCCTCCCCCGGCGGGAGGCGGGTCAGGCCATGCAACCTCGCCGCCTCGATCCCTGTGATCATGGCTCGTGGGCCGGCGTGCACCAGGGCGGCGCGGTGCAGTTGTGCTCTGCTCAGCGGGCCACTGCTGAGCACGATCACGCCGGGGATCGGTCGCTGCCAGACCCTGCCGGGGCGGCAGCGTGCAGAGATCGTCGAATGCGACAGGCCGAGCGCGACCAGCGTTGCCCGGGGCGCGACGCCTTCCGGGAACAACGCGATCAGCGCTTCGTGATCGGGCGAGAACTGCTTCGATGGCACACTGTCATCCTGCAACTACCCACCGACATTTCCGGGTTCAACAGGACTGGTATTACTATACCGACGCGTGCTAGGGTACCGGTATAACTATACCAACACCGGCTGACGCGAGGTATTCGTGATTGAACTGAAGACGCCTGCGGAGATCGAACGCATGCACGTGGCCGGGCGTTTCGTCGCGGAGGTGCTCTCCGAGGTCGGCAGGCTCGCCGACTTGGGCGTCAACCTCCTGGACCTGGAGCACCACGTGCGCGGCATGATCAAACGGCGCGGGGCGGAGTCGTGCTATTGGGACTACGCTCCGTCCTTCGGTAAGGGCCCGTTCCGCAACGTCATCTGCCTCTCGGTCAATGACGCCGTCCTGCACGGCTTGCCCCACGACTACACATTGCGCGACGGGGACGTGCTCAGCGCGGATCTCGCGGTCGGCATCGATGGCTGGGTGGCCGATTCGGCGCGCACTATCGTCGTCGGGACTGCTGCCGAGGAGGATCTGCGGATCATCCGTGCCACCGAGGAAGCGTTGGAGGCGGCGATCGAGGTGGCCCGTCCGGGCAACCGCCTGGGTGACATCTCGGCGGCGATCTGGGCGGTGGCCTGTGACTACGGCTATCCCGTCAACACCGAGTTCGGCGGGCACGGCATCGGCCGCACCATGCACGAGGACCTTCACGTTTCCAACAAGGGCAGGGCAGGCCGCGGCCTGAAACTTCGGCCGGGCCTGACCCTCGCGCTCGAACCCTGGTTCGCCCGCACGACCGACCGGATCGTCTATGACACCGACGGCTGGACCATCCGGTCGGCCGACGGCTCACGCACGGCCCACTCCGAGCACACGATCGCCATCACCGAGGACGCCCCTTTGGTACTCACCCGGCGCGACGCGGAGCAACCCCCTAAAGCGTGATGATTCTGCGGTTGAGCTGCATAGGGTCCCGATCATGGCTTCTCGAATTTCCGAACTGGTGATCCCTTCACTGGACCCGCAACGGCTGGCGGCGTTCTGGTGTGAGGTGCTGGGCTTCATCGTGCTCGACACCGACGACGGCGCGGTGGAGATCGGGCCACAGGAAGGGTTCGGTGGATTGCAGCCGACCCTGTGCCTCATTCCGACTACCGAGCCCAAGGTGGGCCAGTTGCGGCTGCACTTCGACGTCAACGCCACCGACCGCGATCAGGACGCCGAACTGGAACGCCTTCTGAAGCTCGGGGCGCGCCCGGCTGACATCGGTCAGACCGGCGAGGAGTCCTGGCATGTCCTGGCCGACCCCGAAGGCAACGAATTCTGCCTCCTGCGAAGCCGCCTGAGCTGAGCATCGGCCGGGCATCACACCAACTCGGCGCACGCCCTCATACGGGGCCGCCGCCTCACGACATTCCGAAGCCGAGCATCCCAGTTGCTCTGAATGCTCACCAAGCTTCGCCGTGTGCTCATGGCAGCCCAACCGGGCTGATGCCCCAGCGT
>NZ_VJWX01000215.1 GCF_007713715.1 Amycolatopsis rhizosphaerae | reverse complement strand
CGGGGGGTCCAGGGGGCTCACCCCCTGGCGGGGGTCCGGGGGTCGACCCCCGGGGAGAATGGCGCAGAGACCAGGCGAAACGCGCAGCGTGAGCAGGGTGTGCCGATCTCGGAGCGGGCGACGGGAATCGAACCCGCGTAGCCAGTTTGGAAGACTGGGGCTCTACCATTGAGCTACGCCCGCATGCGCTCGGTGAACCGTGCGCGAAGGTAGTCTAGCGGGCCGCGCTAGAGTGATCGCAACGCCCCACCCGGGGCGTACCGGGATGTGGCGCAGCTTGGTAGCGCATCCGCTTTGGGAGCGGAGGGTCGCAGGTTCAAATCCTGTCATCCCGACCAGTCGTAGGTCTGGTCCCGGCTCGCTCGCGAGTCCGGGCCTGAGGGGCTTCCGGCCATGCTCTCGGTGCAGATGAAATGACGCGGCGCTCGCTCAGGGCCGGGGGCCGCGTCCTCACCCCCGTTGGTGGTGCAGGAACAGTCGGGTGAGCAGCCGGGTCAGGTCCTGCCTGTCCTCGGCCGAAAGCGGTTCGAGCAGGTGGTCCTGTGTCCGGTCGAGCGCCCGGTCCAGGCGGCGCAGTTGCCGATCGCCCGCCTTGGTGAGGGTCACCAGGTTGCGCCTTCGGTCCTCCGGGTCCGGCGTCCGCTCGACGAAACCCTGCCCGGCCAGTTCGTTGATCGCCGCGACCACGTCGCTGCGGTCCATGTTGCACCGGCGACCGAGTTCGGCCTGGCTGGCCACCCCGAACTCGTCCAGTGCGGCCAGGATGCGGTAGTGGTACCCGCGCGCACCCAGCTCACCGAAGCCGTCGGACGCCAGCCGGTGGGCGTGCACCGCCAACTGGTTGAGTAGCCAGCTCGGCTTCGTGGTCAGGCGTGCGGGTGTCTTTTCCACGGCAGTCACTCTACATCGTTGGCGCCCCCAATGAATAGGTGTACAGTTGGCGGCACCAATGTTGGCATTACCAACGAAAGAGGGATGCATGTCCACGGACACGCTGGTCGCCGACCGTATCGAGATCGCCGACCTGTTCACCCGCTTCGCGCGCCTGCTCGACGAGGGGCGCTGGGAGGACGCCGACACCGTCTACGCCGACGATGTGGCGGTGCACTCGCCGCGTGGGGGCGAACTCCGCGGCATCGACAAGGTCGTCGGCTTCATGCGGCAGGCCGAGGTCGAGGGGCAGCGCTCGCAGCACGTGACCACCGACCTGCTGGTGGACGTCGACGGCGATCAGGCGGCCGCCTCGGCGAACTCGCTCGTGTACTTCTACCGCAGCGGCCAGGCGCCCCACTTCACGAGTGGCCTGCGAATGACCTCCACCGCCGTACGGACGGCCGCGGGATGGCGATTCCGCGAGATGCGGATCGTGCCCGCCTGGACACGCGAGGGCTGATCCCCCTCCGGGAAGCCGGTCGTGCCTGGAGTTACCGGCTTCCTGGGGAGTGGCCAAGATCGGGCGTGTTTGCTCCGGGCCGTCTTCGCGGGCTTGGCTGGTGCTGTCGCCAGGGCTGCAGTATCACCTCGGTGCCCGGTTGTGGCCCGTGGTCTCTGAGCCCGGCCGATTTCACCCGCCGGGTGGGGGAGGGCCTGTGTGATAGTGGGCCCTACGGCGATGTCCCAGACCCCGCAATGCCGTCGGCCCGACCGGCTCACGGAGGGAGGCCCATCATGGCCAGGGGCTTTCGGGGCAAGATCGCGGTGGACATCCGGGATTCGACGCCGGACTGGACCCCTTACCTGGCGCCCAAGGCGCCCGCGGGGGCACCCAACGTGCTGATGATCGTGTGGGACGACGTCGGCTACGGGACGATGGACTGTTACGGCGGTCCCGTGCAGACCCCCGTCATGACCCGGATCGCGAACCTGGGGGTCCGCTATTCGAACTTCCACACCACGGCGCTGTGCTCGCCGACGCGGGCGTCGCTGCTCACCGGCCGGAACGCGACCTCCAACGGCATGGCCACGATCGCCGAGTTCGGCTCCGGGTTTCCCGGCATCTCCTGCCGCATCCCGTTCGAGAACGGCTTCCTGTCCGAGGTCCTGGTGGAACGGGGCTACAACACCTACTGCATCGGCAAGTGGCATCTCACGCCGGGCGACGAGACCAATGTCGCGGCCTACAAGGGGCGATGGCCGCTGGGGCGGGGTTTCGAGCGCTTCTACGGCTTCCTCGGCGGCGAGTCGAGCTGCTGGTATCCGGACCTGGTCTCCGACAACCATCCGGTCGACGCACCCGCCAAACCCGAGCAGGGCTACCACATCGCCAAGGACTTCTCCGACAAGGCGATCCAGTTCATCCGCGACGCCAAGGTGGTCCAGCCGGACAAGCCGTTCTTCCTCTATCTGGCGCTCGACGCGGCGCACGCGCCGCACCACGTCTTCCGCGAGTGGGCCGACCGGTACCGGGGCACCTTCGACGAGGGCTACGAGGCGATCCGCCCCGGAATCCTGAGGCGGCAGAAGGAAATCGGGTTGCTTCCCGAGAACACCCGGCTTTCGCCGATCAACCCCCACGGCGAGCCCGCGGTCACCGGGCCGGACGGGCAGCCCTGGCCGCTGCTGGACACCGTGCGGCCCTGGGATTCGCTCAGCGACGGCGAGCGGCGGCTGTTCGTCCGCATGGCCGAGGTCTTCGCCGGGTACGTGTCCTACACCGACGACCAGGTGGGCCGGGTGATCGACTTCCTGGAGGCCTCCGGAGAGCTGGACAACACCATCATCGTCGTCGTCTCGGACAACGGCGGCAGCGGCGAGGGCGGGCCGGACGGCACCTTCAACGAGTGGCGCTTCTTCAACAACCTGCCCAGCCCGGCCGAGCTGTCCCTGAGGCACATCGACGAGCTCGGCACCCCCAAGTCCTACAACCACTACAACACCGGGTGGGCCTGGGCGTTCGACACCCCGTTCCCGTACTGGAAGCGCTGGGCGGGCTACGAGGGCGGCGTGGCGGACATGTGCATGGTGGCCTGGCCCGCCCGGCTCGACGCCCGGGGCGAGGCGCGCGGCCAGTACGTCCACGCCGTCGACGTCGTCCCGACGCTGTACGAACTGCTGGACATCGAACCGCCCGAGACGATCAAGGGGCATCCGCAGAGCCCGATCGAGGGCGAGAGTTTCGCGGCCTCGCTGACCGATCCTTCGGCGCCCGGCAAGCAGTCCCAGTTCTACGCGATGCTCGGGCAGCGCTCCCTCTACCACGACGGGTGGCTGGCCAACAGCGTCCACCCGCCGCTGTCGGGCTGGCGGAACTACGAACGCGACGTCTGGGAGCTCTACCACCTGCCCAGCGACCGCGCACAGGCGGAGAACCTCGCGGAGCGGGAGCCGGAGCGGCTGGGCTTGCTGCAGAAACTGTGGTTCTACTACGCCGGGAGGTACCACGGACTGCCGCTGGACGACCGTACCCCGCTCGAACAGAGCCTGGTCGAGCGTCCGCATGGCACCCCGCCCCGGAACCGGTACGTGTACTACCCCGACTGCCCGGCGGTTCCGGAGCAGGCCGGTGTCCTCGTCAGCGGGCGGTCCTACACCATTTCCGCGGGGGTCAAGATCGCCGAGCCGGAGGCGGAGGGTGTGCTGTACGCCCACGGCGGTGTCGCGGGCGGGCACAGTCTCTACGTCAAGGACCGGCGCCTGCGTTACGTGTTCAACTGGGTCGGCAGCGTCCTGCAGGCCGTGGACTCCGACCGGGAGATCACGCCGGGGCCGCACGTCTTCGCCGCCGAGTTCACGGCCACCGGGCGGAGCGAGGATCCCGAGATGCCCGGGGCCACCGGCACGCTCACGCTCTACATCGACGACCAGCCCGTGGGCGACGCGAAGATCACCACGCAGCCCGGGTACTTCAACGCCACGGGGGACGGTATCTGCGTGGGGCGTGACGACGGCTCTCCCGTCACGCCGGATTACCCGGTGCCGTTCCGGTTCACCGGAGGGACCATCGACCGGGTGGTGGTGGACGTTTCCGGCGAACGCTATGTCGAGCACGAGGCGGAGGTTCGCGGCTGGTTCATCATCGACTGACCTCTTCCCGACGTCGTGTCGGCAAACTCGCTATGATGCT
The DNA here is from genome assembly GCF_007713715.1 of Amycolatopsis rhizosphaerae. GTDB lineage: Bacteria > Actinomycetota > Actinomycetes > Mycobacteriales > Pseudonocardiaceae > Amycolatopsis_E > Amycolatopsis_E rhizosphaerae. The sequence goes on along the minus strand of NZ_VJWX01000215.1, from coordinate 7,470 downwards.
GACATCATGTCGACAAGCTGGCGTGCGGATCGCCGCCGCCGGAGGAGGTTTCCCAGCCGATGTACACCGTCATGAACCGCATCGAGGTCACCGAGGGCATGGCCGAGGGCTTCGAGAAGGGCTTCAGCGCCAGCATGAACGCCACCCTGCCCGGCGTGCCGGGGCTCCTGCGGTCCACGCTCCTGCGCCCGGCCAAGCCCGGTCAGCCCTACGTGTCGGTGATGGAGTTCACCGACGAGGACGCCTTCCGCGCCTGGATGGGGTCCGAGTCCTTCCGTGCCGCCCACAAGGGCGCCGCCGAGAACCCGACCACGGGTGCTTCCGTGGTGGAGACCTTCGACACCGTCACCGAGATCGCGGGCTGAACCGGTGGCCGGGGCCGTGAGGGGTCCCCTCACGGCCCTCCCGCGCGGCCTCAGCGCTCGGTGGCGCGGCCCCGGGCGCGGCCCGCGGCCGTCACCCCGGCGAGGGTGACCACGAGCAGCACCACCGTGCCCGCCGAGGCGAGGGAGGGCTGGCCACGGTCGGCGAGCGCGAAGATCCCGACCGGCAGGGTCCGCCAGTCCGGCGGGTACAGCATGATGGTCGCGCCCAGCTCCCCGAGCGACATCGCCAGCGCCAGGCTCGCCGACGCGGACATCGCGGGCAGCAGCAACGGCAGGCGCACCCGCAGCAGCACCCGCGCCGCCGAGGCCCCGAGGCTGCCCGCGACCTGGGCCAGCAGCGGGTCCGCGCGCCGTTCGGCCGCCGAAACCGTGCTGTAGGTGAAGGGGAGCACGATCATCAGGTGCCCCGCCAGCACGATCCACCGCGTCCCGTTGAGCAGCACCGGCGGCCGGCTGAACGCCACCAGCAGCGCCAGCCCCAGCACCACCGAAGGAACGGCGATCGGCAGGTGGAACACGGCGTCCACCACGCGCCGCAGCCCGGGCCGCGCCGCGCGGACGGCGAGCGCGGCCCACGTGCCGAGCAGCACCGAAGCCGCCGAGGCGATCACCCCGGTCTGCACGCTCACCGACAGGCTCGCGAGCGTGTCCCCGGACAGGGTTGCGGCGTAGTGCTCGAACGTGAGCCTGCTGGGCAGGGTGCCCGTCCACGAGCCCGCGAACGACGCGAGCACGATCATCACCAACGGCGCCAGCACGATCACGGTGAACACCACACCGAAGATCGCCCACAGCACCAGCCTGCTACGCCTTCCCCACAGCAGCACCGTTTCTTCCCTTCCCCGAGATCCAGCGGTGGAGGCCGTAGAGCGCCAGTGCCGAAGCCACCTGCACCACGGCGATCACGCAGGCCCCCGGATAGTCGAAGGTGACGATTCCCTTGGTGTAGATCAGCACGGGCAGGGTCAGTACGTCCTTCGCACCGATGAACAGCACGATGCCGAACTCGTTCATCGCCAGCAGCATGGTCAGGCAGGCCCCCGCCACCAGCGCCGGGGCCGCCTCGGGCAGCACCACCTGCCGCACCACCCGCCACGGCCCGGCGCCCAGGCTCGCCGCCGCCTCCAGCTGGGCGCCGGGGACCTGGCCGAACGCGGCGAGCGCCGGACGCAGCACGAACGGCGTGGAGAAGGTGATTTCGGCGAACAGCACGCCCCAGAACGAGTACAGGAACCCGCCGGCGTGGAACACCCCGGCGCTGCCGTAGAGGAACGTGAACGCCAGCGCGATCAGAAACGACGGGAAGGCCAGCATGGTGTCGATCAGCCGCGACACCGTCCGCGCCCCGGGAAACGGCACGAAAGCGATCACCAGCGCCAGGAACGTGCCCAGCAGCAGGCAGCCCGCGGTGGTGCCGAGCGCAAGCGCGAACGTGCGCCACGCGGCCTGCCGGAACTCCGCCGAACCCAGTATCGCGCCCCATGCGGACGCTCCGGACGCCCCGCGGCCCGGTTCGAAGGACTGCCGGATCACCAGCGCCAGCGGATAGCCGAACAGGCCGAGCACGACCGCCAGCGGCGGCAGCACCCACAGCGCGCCTGGTCCGCTCAGCCCGCTTCGGCGGGGACCAGCGGACAACCGTCCGGAATGGACACTCCGACCGGCTCCCCGATCCCCGGCAGGCCGTGGTCGTCCGGCACGTCCGCGCGGACCGGGCACGACCGCCCGCCCAGCGTCAGCTCGAGGTCGAGCCGATAGCCGCTGCCCCGCCATTGCACACCTTTCAGCGTCGCTGGAACAAGATCGGCGCCGGGCGCGTGCACCGCGAGGTGGTGCGGCCGCACGCCCAGCACGGCTTCGCCGCCGTCCGCCCGCGCCGCGGCCGCGGCGGTGGTGGCGGTGAGCTCGCGCGGGCCGAGCCGGACGGTGACCGCTCCCTCGCCCGCCGGACCCAGCACTTCGACCGGGATGAGGTTCGCCGCGCCCAAGAACCGTGCGGTGAAGGGATGTTCCGGGTGGCGGTAGAGCCGTTCGCACGGCCCCGTCTCGACCAGCCTGGCGTCCCGCATCACCGCGATGTGGTCGGCCAGCGCGAGCGCCTCGCCCTGGTCGTGCGTCACGTACACCAGAGTGGTGTCCGGCAGTTCCGCGCGCAGGCGCAGCAACTCGGCGACCATGTCCTCCCGCAGTGCGGCGTCCAATGCGGACAGTGGTTCGTCGAGCAGCAGCACCGGGGGCCGGATCGCCAGTGCGCGGGCGATGGCGACCCGCTGCTGCTGCCCGCCGGACAGTTCCCGGGGGAAGCGGCGCGCGTAGTCCGCCATCCCGACCAGCTCGAGGGCCTCTCGCGTGCGCTCGCGGACCTCCGAGCGGGGCCTGCGGCGGGCCCGCAACCCGAAGGCCACGTTGTCGGCGACCCTCAGGTGCGGGAACAGCGCATAGCTCTGCACCACCACGCCGAGCCCGCGGCGGGCCGGGGGCAGGCCGGTGATGTCCACGCCGTCGAGCAGGACCCGGCCGGAGGTGGGCCGGACGAATCCGGCCAGCACCTTCAGTGCGGTGGACTTGCCGGACCCCGAAGGGCCCAGCAAGGCCAGCGTCTGTCCGCGGGCCACCGACAGGTCCAGTCCCGCCAGCGCGCGGGTCTGTCCGTAGTGGACGGAGACGTCCCGCAGTTCGACGGCGGGACTCGCGAGAGTCGCGAGAGTCGCGAGAGTCACTGCCCGGTGGCCTTCTTGTAGGCGGCGAGGTCGCCGTCGAGGTCGTTCAGGACCTGGGACCAGTCCGGCTGCCACACGTCCACGCCCTGCAGCGCGGCCTTGAACTTGTCCGCCTTCGGCCCGGTCGCGGTGACGTCGGCCCGGGCGGGCAGCCCGTAGGCGTCGGCCGCCTTGGCCTGCACCTCGGGCGAGAACAGGAAGTCCAGCAGCTTCTTCGCGTTGTCGGCGTGCGGCGCGCCGGTGACCTCACCCGCGTAGTAGGGCAGGGCGAAGGTCGAGCGCTTGCCGGTGGCGTCGGCGGGGAAGAACACCTCGAAGCCGCCGCTCTTGTCGATCTCGGCGAGGTTCATCTGCAGGTCGCCGTTGGCCACCAGCAGTTCGCCCTTGGCCACCTTCGGCTGGAGCTTGCCCGTGGAGGAGGACGGACCGACGTTGTTGGCCTGGAGCTTGGCCAGGTAGTCCAGCGCGCCCTGCTTGCCGAACACGTGCTGCAACTGGATCAGCACCGCCGTGCCGTCCCCGGCCTGACCCGGGGTGGAGTACTGGAGCTTGCCCTTGAACCGGCCGTCGAGCAGATCGTCCCAGGTCTTCGGGGCGGGTACGGCCTGCTTCGGGTTGTCGATGAAGGACAGGTAGTTGTCGATCATCGCGGTGTACCGGCCCTGCGGATCGCGCTCACCGGCCGGGACCTTCTCGGCACCGGCGATCGTGACGGGGGAGAGCAGGCCCTCGTCCGCCACCCGCTGGATGAACGGCGGCAGCGTGACCAGGATGTCGGCCTGCGGGTTGCTCTTCTCCTTCTCCACGCGGGACGCGACCTCGCCGGAGCCCGCGGTGACCACCTGGACGGTGATCCCGGTCTGCGCCTTGAACTCGTCGAACCGCTGGGTGTACCAGTCTTCCAGTCCGTCCACTGTGTACACGGTGACGGTGCTGCCGCCCGTGGCCGAGCCGCCCGCGGTGCCGCCGCAGGCGGACAGGACCGCGGCGAGCAGCCCGACCAGCGCGATCACGGCCTTCTTCTGGATCTTCATGAGGGGACTCCGAGGAGGGTGGGGAGGGATGCGACGGAATCGAGCACGTGGGTGGCACCGGCCGCGAGCAGTGCGTCGCGGCCGGCGGCTCCGGTGAGGACCCCGGCGGAGACCGCGGCGCCCGACCGGAGGCCGGTGAGGATGTCGGACGGGGTGTCGCCGGCTACGGCCACCCGCCGCAGGTCGGTGACTTCCAGGCGCAGCACCGCGGTGAGCACCAGGTCGGGGAAGGGACGGCCCCGTACCCCGGGGCCGGGGGCCAGCGCCAGATCGGCGAGGTCCTGCCAGCCGAGCGCGTCCAGCAGCGCCTGCTGGGTGCCGGAGGCGAACCCGGTGGTCAGCGCGACCTTCGTGCCGGAGGCCCGCAGCAGCCGGATCGCCTCCTCGGCTCCCGGGACCGGGGCGCAGTGACCGGCCGCGACGAGTCCTTCGTAGTGGCGGCGGAACTCGGTGTTGGCCCGCTGCGCCGCCGCTTCGTCGCCGAGCAGCGCGCGGAACACGGTGATCTTCGACTGGCCCATGGTGCGCCGGACGTGGTCGAGCATGGCCGGATAGCGATCGTCCGATTCGGACACCCCGGCGGTGGCGATGGCCGCGGTGAAGCTCTGTTCGACCAGTCCGTCGTCGGCCACCGTGGTCCCGGCCATGTCCAGCACGGCGAGTTCGGTGTTCACAGGCCCACCGCCACGGCCGTGTCCTCCGCGATGGCGGGCGAGCAGGTCATGCCGCGGCCGCCGGGCCCGGTGATCAGCCACGCGTTGCCGGCCACCTGCTTCCGGTGCACGAGCCGCGACGGGTCCGTCGTCTGCGCGTAGACCCCGGCCCAGCGGCGCACGATCCGGGGCAGCGGGCGGCCGAGGATCGCCTCCGAAACCCGGCTGAGGTGCTCGTAGGGCTCCTCGGTGACGTCGAACGGGAACGGTTCGGCGTAGTCGTGGGTGTCGCCGATGGTCAGGCCGCCGTCGAGGCGCTGCACCATCAGCAACTGCATCGCGTGGGCGGCGGCGGTGGGCGGCTGTGGCTGCCGCTCGTTCAGCGCGTCCAGCGCCGGGCCTCGGTAGGCGGGGTAGTAGCGGAAGCTGTCGCCGTCGGCCACCGAGGTGGTCAGCGTTTCGCCCAGCGGCTCCGTCTGGGCCATCTGCAGGCGGACGCGGCGCACGGGGAGATCGCCGGTGAGTTCCCGGACGAGCCCGCCGAGCCAGGCGCCGGTGCACAGCAGCACCTGGTCGCCCTCGTGGTGCTCGCCGTGGTCGTCGAGCACGCCCTGTCCGGTGAGGTCGCGGACCTCGCGGCCGGGCAGCCAGGTGTAGCGGCCGGTTCCGGCGAGCCACGCCCGCAGCGCGGGCTGCGCCGTCCGCGGTTCCACCGCCGCGTCGCGCGGGCACCACAGCGCGCCGAGGAAGTCGCCTCGCAGAGCGGGGTTGAGTCGCCGCGTTTCGGCGGCGTCGAGCAGGGTGAAGCCGCGGTCACCGGGCGCTTCGGCCGCCACGGCGTGCTCGGCTTCGGTCCGCAGCACGGCGAGTGAACCGTTGGCGCGGAAGCCGAGTCCGGGCACCTGGGCGCCGAGCTCCTCCCACAGTTCCCGGGACCGCGTCGCGGCGGTCAGCTCCGCGCCGGGCGCGCGGCCGCTGACCCAGACGAGCCCGAAGTTGCGCACGGAAGCGCCCCTCGCCTCGGGCTCGCGTTCCAGGTGCAGCACGTCATGCCCGCGCCGCACGGCCTGCCAGGCGTGCAGGGTGCCCAGCACCCCTCCGCCCACGATGAGAATTCGCACGCCAAGACCCTCGCCGGTCGCCATGAATGGCCCGTGACCTCAGGGACAACGCCGGGTGAAAATTGGACTGGATGAGTTATCGCTTCGTGATCTTACCGCTTGCGGTCGTCTCGGCCAGGGGCCGGTACCCGCTTGTGTCCCACGCTCCGGCGTTTGTGTCCCACGCTCGCGCAGGAAGGTGGGACACAAGCGCAGGAAGGTGGGACACAAGCGCAGGAAGGTGGGACACAAGCGCAGGAAGGTGGGACACAAACGCCGACTTGCCGGGACTCGCCGTCAGGGGGTGGGGCCGAGGCGGGTGGTGAAGGAGAGGCGGGCTCCCCGGTACAGCGAGCGGACGCGTTCGAACGGCACCCCGTCCGGTCCCCACGACACGCGGTGCATCAGCAGCATCGGCAGCGCCGGGTTCGTGCCGATCAGCAGCGCCTCCCTGGGTGTGGCGAGCATGGTCTCCACCCGCTCCTCCGCCCCCGCGAACACCACGCCCAGTTTGTCCCGCAGGCACGCGTACAGCGACTGCTCGGGGTCGAACACCTCGAGCAGCGTGGGGAACCGGTCGGCGACGAGGTAGGTGGACTCCAGGCCGACCCGTTCGCCGTCGGCGAGCAGCACCCGCTCGATGTGGATCATTTCGGCGCCCGGTTCGAGCCGCAGCTCTCCGGCGAGGGTCTCCCCGGCGGTCACCCGCTCCAGCGTGACCAGCGACCGCCCCGGCTCGACCCCCTGCCGCCGGAGCCCTTCGGTGTAGCTGACCAGCGCGAGCGGCTGCACCAGTTTCGGGCCGGCGACGAAGGTGCCGCTGCCCTGGCGCCGCCGCAGCCTGCCCTCCAGCACCAGATCGCCCACGGCCTGCCGCACACTGGCGCGCGAGCAGCCGAACCGTTCCGCGAGTTCGCGTTCCGTGGGCAGGACGGCGCCCTCGCCCAGTTCGCCGAGCAGGTCGAGCAACCGCACCTTGACCGCGTAGTACCGCGGAACCCGGCCGTGCTCGGGGATGCCCGCATGGACCGGGCCGTCCCCCGCCTGTCCCCGCCTGGCCACTTGCCTGGTCACGGAGTTCGAGCTTACGGGCCCCGGGAGGACACGGGCTCAAGCGCCGAGGGTGCGCGTGAAGCCGGGCGGGATCACCACGTCGGCGGGCGTGAGGTCGTGGACGGACTGGTGGCCGAGGCCGAGCAGCGCGGAGTCGATGCCGCTGCGCAGGATGTCGAACACGTTCTCCACCCCGGCCTGCCCGCCTGCGGCCAGCCCCCACAGGGAGGCACGTCCGATCAGCACCGCCCGCGCCCCCAGCGCGAGCGCCTTCACCACGTCGCTGCCGCGCCGCACCCCGCCGTCGAGCAGCACCTCGATCTGCCCGCCGACGGCCTCGGCGATCGAGGGCAGCACCCGGATCGGGGCGGGCGTGCCGTCGAGGTTGTTGCCGCCGTGGTTGGACACCGAAATCGCGGTCACCCCCGCGTCGGCCGCGCGTTTCGCGTCGTCGACCCGGGTCACGCCCTTGAGCAGGAACGGCCCGCCCCACCGTTCGCGCAGCCAGGCCACGTCCTCCCAGG